>NZ_CP043568.1:2189696-2502510 GCF_014076415.1 Comamonas testosteroni | reverse complement strand
CTCTCCACAGAATCGGCCTCAAAACCCTCTCAAACGCCCACTGATAAAGCGCAAGCCGCTATCAGTTTTTCAGGCTCCAACGGCATGACAGCCGTGATCGAGCGCCGCCCCGAGGGGCCGCTCAACGCCGTGGTGGACAAGATCGAATATTTCACGCATGACGGCATAAGGCGTCTCTACCTGGTCGTCAGCTTCATGGTGGTCGACGGTGTGGAGCGTCCCATCGAGTTCTTCATGCCCGTGGGCCAGACCGGGGAGAGCCAGCAATGGATCACGGCCACCATGCGCAGCCTGAGCCTGGCCGCGCGTGGCGGCTTTCTCGACAAGGCCTTGGCCGATCTGCGCAAGGTGGCCTGGGATCGCGGCCCCGTGCGCTATGGCAGCAGAACGCGCGAGGACGGCAGCAGCATCCCGCTCTGGCACGACAGCGAGGTGGCCCTGCTGGCCTATGCCATCCAGAGCATCATCGCCAACCGTGGCCTGCCTCAGCCCGCGCCCAGCACGGCGGCCACGCCGGCATCTCCAGCTGAGAGCAATGCCTCAGTCACCGGTCAAAAATGTCCCGACTGCGGAGCACATGCCATGATCAAAAAGGATGGCTGTCAGTTCTGTACCGCCTGCGGCTTTGTGGGGTCATGCGGTTGAAGAATGGATCGCTTGAATTGCGACCAAGCGGAGCAGCGAGCTGGATGACAGGGCCCGCAGCAGCAGCGTCCATTCAGGCGGATGCCCAAAGCAGCGGTCCGACGCGTCTTCGGGCCCAACACCCTGCGCTCAACAATGCGAAGGGGGGCCGAGGCATGTGGAAACGCTAGGTACAGACGTTGATATCGAGGCCATCGATCATCGCTCTCTCATCTGAAAGGTGTTCCGTCATGAAAGTCAAAGTCCTCTGCTTCGGCATCTCGCTGGACGGTTACTCCGCTGGCCCCAACCAGGATTTGCAGCACCCCCTCGGCGTCGGTGGGCCTGAGATCCTTGAGTGGTTCTTCCCCACTCAAGTCTTTCAGCGCATGCATGGGGGGTCTCAGATCGGCGAAACAGGTGTCGACAATCAGATGGCCGAACGCTCCTTCGAGAACATCGGTGCGTGGATTCTGGGGCGCAATATGTTCGGACCGATACGCGGCCATTGGCCCGACGAAAGCTGGAAGGGCTGGTGGGGCGATGAGCCGCCCTATCACGTGCCCGCATTTGTCCTGACCCACCATGCGCGGCCCTCGCTGCGCATGCAGGGAGGCACTGATTTTCACTTCGTCACTGACGGGATTGCATCGGCGCTGGCGCAAGCCAAGGCAGCAGGTGATCGCGATATTCGCATTGGCGGCGGCGTAGCCACCGTGCGACAGTTCCTTCAGGCGCGCCTGGTCGATGAGATTCACCTAGCTGTACGTCCTCTGTTGATGGGGTCCGGCGAAAACCTCTGGCAGGGCTTGGACATGCGTGCGCTGGGCTATGAGGTCGCCGAAGTGAGACAGGGCGAACGAGCCATGCATGTGATGGTGCGCAAACAAGCGTAATGCCCGAAGCGCGCCATGCACAGCGACACGCTCAAAGAGCATGTAGACCCGACTCAGCGACTACACCTCACGTCCAGATTACCTTCACGCCTGACGTCACCCGTGCATAAGACCGTTGGCCCAGAGCTTGTTCAATTCCGCTTAGACGCTGCTCATCGATTCAACCGACAGCCTAGTCTTGACGCGACTTTTGCAGCGCATCGGGCTCGGATGACTCATCCAGTGTCACTGGCTGCGTGGACTCCGCTGGAGCCGCAGTGGCTTCAGGCTCCGGCTCCTTGGGCAAAGAGGCCCTTGCCACCTGGAGCATGTGCAAGGCCAGCGATTCATACAGCGGCCGCGCAATCATGCGCGAGATCATGCTGGCGATCATGGCCGATGCCATCAGGCTCAGCACCAGTGAGTGGCCGTCCACCATCTCCATCACGATGATGAAGGCCGTCAGCGGCGCCTGGGTGACTGCCGCCAGGAAGGCCGCCATGCCCATTGCTATCAATGCAGGAGCTATATCCGTAGTTCCAACAATCGATGCAACGTTATTCCCCACGCCTGCGCCAATCGACAGCGAAGGCGCAAAGATACCGCCGGGTACGCCCACCCAGGCCGATAGCCAGGTGGCGATGAATTTGAGCGTGACATAGAACTCGGGCACATCGGCCTCGCCCTGCAGCATATGCTTGACGGCTTCGGAGCCCGCGCCAAAGGTGGCGCCGCCGGTGACCACGCCAATGACGGCAATCAGCAGGGCCAGCGCTGCCGCAAAGCGGATGGGAAAGCGTGACCTGAGCTTGTTGAGACGCTCGGTGGACGAAGTC
This sequence comes from Comamonas testosteroni, assembly GCF_014076415.1. Classification (NCBI taxonomy): domain Bacteria; kingdom Pseudomonadati; phylum Pseudomonadota; class Betaproteobacteria; order Burkholderiales; family Comamonadaceae; genus Comamonas; species Comamonas testosteroni. The sequence goes on along the minus strand of NZ_CP043568.1, from coordinate 2,500,175 downwards.
AGCGAGTGGGTCATGAGCTTGGCGAACAAGCCGCCCAGCACGCCGCAGGTCAGGGCCACGGCAAGACAAGGCAGCAGATCACGCCAGCCGAGCTCTGCCACACGAATGCGACCAAAGTAGCTCAGGTTGCCGAAGACCGAGACCCCCATCAGACCGGCCAGCACAATGGCCGCGATGATGAGCCCGCTGGAGCGCGACTCCAGCTTGCGCGAGAGTTCCTCGATTGCAAACACCACGCCCGCCAGCGGCGCGTTGAAGGCTGCAGCAATACCCGCCGCTCCACCAGCCACCAGCAAGGCATGGGTATTGATGACGGACTTGGGGCCCAACCAGCGTCGCGCCGAATGCATGACACCTGCAGCCACCTGCACAGACGGCCCTTCCCGTCCTATCGACAGCCCCGCAAGAAAGCCCGCGCTGGACAGCACGATCTTTGCAAACGACAGCCACAGCGACACAAAGCGCTTGCGCAAACCAGCATCGACCGATGGCTCCAGCGTGGCAATCACCTGCGGGATGCCCGAGCCGCTGGCACCGGGAGCCCATTTGCGCGTTGCCCAGACTGCTGCCGCCGTGATGGCGGGCATCCAGATCAGCACCAGCCAGCCATTGACACCGTGGTAGATGCTCTCGAAAAAGCCGAACGCCGCTTCGGCCAGCAGCGTGAAAGCCACCACACTCAGGCCCGCTGCCGCGGCATATGCCAGCACCACCGTCCGCTCCAGCCAGCGCTTTCCGTCGCGCATCTCTTCATTGAGGTTGTGAAAGAAATCTGGCTCTTGCTGCATGGGCGGGCAATCGTTTCGGAGCGGGGAAAATCGGCGAATGCATGTATTTTGCGCCTGCTACACGGCTTCACACATCGGCAATAGCCACAACAATCCACAAAGAGGTTTCCAGAACGGCCGCCCGAGGTGCAAAAAACCGTCAAAAATCCCGGCCAGCATCCGGTAGATAGCTCATGGCCGAGCAGACAGCTCCGGTCCATCTTTAGACTGCCGATTGGATGCATCGATAACCGGACAGCCCTTTGCGACAAAACGATCCGGAGTCCGCGGTCTCGGCCTGTGAACTCCGGACTATGCCCAAGATCACGCCTCTGACTCCCCCTGAAATAACCACTGCGATCTTGCAGCAGCGGTCATCTCGTTGATGCGACCAGAACCGTCCAGGCCAAGGCAGCCAGGCCGCCCGTCCCCACAAGCGCTGCAGCGCACCGAGGCATATAGGCGAGCAGCCATGTGAGGGCCAGCGCGGCCACACTCAGGCAGCCCAGCCAGACCAATGCTCCCACCGCGCCACCCCAGAAGCCTGCGCAGTGCCACAGTGCCAGCAGCATCAGCGCCGCCCCCGCCAGACGCAGCACGACCCGCACCGCCGGCCCGGGCTCGCCGCGCGGTACAAGCTGATCGCAATGCCTGTCCATCGCCTGGCTCAGCACCAGCATGCCTGCCAGACATAGCGCCACGGCGCAGACCATCACCGGCCACAGACTCATGCCAGGCCTTTCAGCGCCTGCAGCGCAGCCGTCAGCAAGGCAGCCGAGCCCGCCATCCATGCCATCACGCGCAGCAGGTTGCGCACATGGAAGGCCCAAAGTGCCACTGCGGTGTAGAGCAAAAAGCTGACCAAGGTTGATAACAACACCGCAGGTGCACGCTGCATGGCACCCACGGCCGCAAGCGCATGGGCCAGCACGGCGCATGCCAGCGCCGTGAGCGCATAGCCACCCAGCGTGACCATCAGCACGCGCAGCAGCACGGCCCAGCGATAGCGCGTGGTCTGTGCCTTGGTCATTGCCGCCGCTTTCATGTGAGACCTCCCGTAACCGCGCCACGACCCGCACGCTGCTGCTTCACGCTCTTGCTACGCTGCGACTTTTCATGCCGCCATGCGCCCCAGGCCACCAGCAGACCCAGCGCCATGCAGGTCAGCTCCAGCCCACCTCGCCGGTCGTCGCCCTGCGCCAGATATAGCAGCAGGTGATGGCCTGTAGTGATGGCATTGAGCAGTGGCAAACCCAGACACAGCAAGGCCAGCATCCATAGCTGTTCGCGCCATGCCTTATACGTTGTGCGCAGCAGAGCATGCAGCAGGCTCAGGGCCCAGACGGCAAAGAACACGCGGATTTCCCAGCTGGAACGCTCCTCCAGTACCAGGGGCAGCAGGCGATTGCCATACAGGTAGGCAATCGACGCCAGTGCAGCCCCTGCCAGCGCTGCCACATTGAGCGCGTCGATGCTGCGGTACATGGAATGCGTTGCCCCACCCCATTCATGACCGCTTTTTGCACGACGCTTGACTGCAAACAATATCGATCCGGTGGCAATCATTGCGGTGCCAATCAGACCCAGAACGAAGTACAGCCACTTCATCGTCCAGCCACCAAAGGTGATCAGATGCAGCGCGCTGATGACTGGATAGGTATCGCTCGCCAGATTGCGGGACAGGGGATTTGTAGGTGGCTCCAGCACCTGACCGCTGACGGCATCGAAGGTCACGGTACGCGAGGCGTTGACCAGGCGGCGCGTCGCCGCTGTCTCCGGTTTGCCTTCCGTGAAGCGTATCGTGGCCGGCGCCCCCTCAGGTCGCTGCACCACGACGCCCACAACAGGCTCCGTCAGCAGGGGCTGGGGCTGCTGCGCAAGGCTGACAAGGTCCACAGCTGCAATGGCAAGCACATTTGAAGGCGTATTCGCCTTGGGTCTGGCGCTCAACTCGGACTCATAGCGGCTGTAGGCCGAACGGTCCTGCCCATACAGCGAATGCAACGGCCAAGGCATATAGCTGGTGTAGAAATGCGCGAGTCCCGTGTAGACGATCATGAACAGAAACGGCAGCGTGAGCACGGCCGATGCATTGTGTGCATCGAGCCAGGAGCGTTGCCCCTTGCCAGGCCGGAAAGTGAAGAAGTCCTGAAAGATGCGCCGGTGAACGATCACGCCCGAGACCAGCGCCACCATCATGCACATCGATACCAGTCCCACCACCCAGAAGCCCGCGATGCCGCCCTGCAGGGAATAATGAAAGGACATGAAATGCCGGCCGCCTTCGGTCTCGCGCGTGGCGGGTTCGGGCAAGGCTTCGCCCGTCTGCGCATGCAGGCTGGCCTGCAGATCGCCGTCCTGGGTATGTGCGAATACCTTGACACCTTCGCCTGTGCGCAGCGGCAGACCGATGCGCCAGATACTCGCATCCGGCGCCGTCTTGCTCAGGTGCTGCTCGGCCAGCCGCAAGGCCAGCAGACGCTCGTCCAGAGAAAGCGGCTGCTGGCCGCTGCCCTCCAGTGGCCCTCCCTGCATCCATAGCGTGATGGGCTCACGGAACACGCTGATCGAGCCCGTCAGAAAAATGGCGCAGAGCAGCCAGCCGCACACCAGGCCGCACCAGGTGTGCAGCCATGACATGGTCTGGCGAAGTCCGGGCTGAGATGCTGGCTTGCCGCTCATGTCAGCCCACTCAGAATGCGCCACGCAAGGTCAGCAGGACACTGCGCGGCTCGCCATACCAGTTGCCACTGCCCGAGGTCCCAACCGTCTTGTAGTAAGTCTTGTCGAACAGATTGTGCACATTGAGTGCGGCCGACCAGTTGCGATTGATGCGGTATTGCACGCTGGCGCCCCAGACGGCGTAGCCGGCCTGAGCGAAGCGGAAAGGAACGGCATCTCCATCGTATTGGCCCGATGCCGGGTTGTAGCTGTTGGCCGTGCCGCTGACATAGGTGGCGCTTTGCAGCGTCACGCCACCGCCCAACGTCCATGGCGAGAGCTGGCCCTGCAACTGATACGTGCTCCACAGCTTGAACAGGTGCTTGGGTGTGATGGAGCTATAGACCAGTTGCGACGGGTCGGTCTTGTTGCGATTGTGGTTATAGGTATAGCCGGCAAACAACTGCCAGCCCTGCGCCAGCTGACCGTTCACTTCCATGTCCAGCCCCTGGCTGATGATCTTGCCCTGCGGGGCATAGCAGCAGCTCAGGCCCAGATTCCCCACATCCGTTTCCGGATAACGCGGATCACGCACCGCCTGCCCCTTGCGCTCGATACGGTACAAGGCCAGCGCAGTATTGAGCTTGCCGTCGGCGAGCTCTCCCTTCATGCCCAGCTCGAAGCTTCGACCCTTGATCGGGTCCAGCGCAGCCCCCGGTGCCGGCCCGGCCAGCATATTGGCCTGAGACTTGTGGATCTCGGTCACGCTGCCATAGGCCGTCCACTGCTTGCCCAGGTCATACACCAGGCCCGCATAGGGGGTGAAGATGCCGCTTTCGCTGTAGTACTCACGACCGCTGGCCCGAACACTGCCATCGGAGTTGTAGTTGATGTATGGCGTGTCGTAGGAGTAGCTGGCATAGCGTCCTCCGACAATGGCGGTGAGCTGATCCGTCAGGCTCAGGTTGGCACGACCATAAAAGCCTTTTTGCGTGGCACCATAGCCGGGATAGCTGCGCGTCATTCGCTCGCGTACCGCAGGGGGAATTCTGCCGGGATCGAACTCATGGACATTGGTCAGAGACAGCGATGTATCCATCTCGGAGTAATAGGTGTCCTGATCGTCACGGACCTTGCTCCAGTCCGCGCCGAGCAGCAAGCGGTGCTTGCGGCCGAACAGCGAGAACGGGCCGCTGGCATGCACATCCAGGCTTTTTTTCTCCGAACGAAAGTCGTTGGAAAAGCCGGTCCAGCTGGAGCCCAGACCTGTTGCAGGATCAACGGCTCCGCTGAGGCTGGCCAGCCGCGCATCGCTGTCCACCTTCTGATAATTGACTTGAGCCTTGAGCTTCCAGTCCCCCGCCAGTTGCTGGTCGAGCTGCGCAAAAACCTCCTTGGCACTCTTGTCGTAGTGGCTCCAGCCTGCCATCAGCGCGGTTTTGCGGGACAGCTTCAGATCGTCGCCATTGGCGGCACGCGGCAGGCCTTCGCGCCAGGGTGTGGCCTTGAGCTTGTCGTAGCTGGCTCCCAGGCTCACACGCGTGGAGTTGCTCACATCGGCCTCCAGAGTGCCGTAGAGCAGGCTGTTTTGCGAATCCGCTCCGCGATAGAAGAAGTTCTTGTCCGAATGCGCGAGCACTGCACGACCACGCAGGCTCCCTGCTTCATTCAATGGAGCCGCAACATCCAGCTCGGCCTGCTTGCGGTTCCAGCTGCCGGCGCCCACCGAGCCCAGAATCTGCCTTTGCGCCGTGGGACGCTTGCGCACCAGATTGATGGCACCGCCAGGCTCCCCGTTGCCGCTGAACAGGCCGTTGGCGCCTCGCACCACCTGCACACTGTCATACATGGCCAGATTGGGGTCGAACAGCTGCTGGCTGAAAGCGTCCACGCTGGCTCCGTCGATCTGCACATTGCTGATCTCGAAACCGCGCGACAGAAACTTGGTGGCCGCACCGCCCAACCCTCCCGCACCGCCATAGTCCACCGTCACGCCGGTGGTCTGTTGCATCACCTCCCCCACATTGCTCAGGGCCTGATCTTCAATGCGCTGGCGCGTCACCACCGAGATCGACTGCGGTGTCTCGCGGATGTCCTGCCCTTTGCCCAGGGACACGTGCGAGGCGGCATACGAGCCGCTGCCCTCCGTGGCTTCGCGCTGAGCCTGGGCCGTCACCGTCACTTCGCCCAGCATGCCGGTCTGGCTGCTGTGACGGCGCACGGTGATGGCCGACCCGACAGGCACAGCCTCCAGTCCGCTCCCCGCCAGCGCCTTGGCCAGCGCCTCGTTCAAGGTCTGAACGCCTTGCAGCGCCGGCGCCGTGCGGCCCTCCACCAAGGCAGCATCAACAGAGACCGACACCCCCCAGGTGCGTGCCAGCGAATTCAATGCCTGTCCCAGGGGCTGGGCAGGCAGGCTCAGGCTGCGCGAGGTGGACATGGCCGTCTGGCTGCTTGCGCTCTGGGCATGAGCCGTCGGCAACACCGCCAGAGCTGACCATGCCAGACAAGCCATGGCGCTGGCCAGAGCCACGCTGCGCAGACTGCCACAATGTGAACCCGCAGCCGTACCCTCCTCTTGTTCAGAAGAAAAATGAGAGTGATTTCTTTTCATCAGATGAATCCTGTGAATTGCTTGTCAAAGTGCTTTCACAGTGAAGACGCATGAAACGGCTTGTACCGGACAAAAAATTTTCGGTTCATCGCGCATTACCGGGGAAGGCTGCGCGAATCTTCAGAAAGAAATAGTCCTGATCGCGGTAGCCATAGGCCCGGCGCTTGATGACCTTGATGGTGTTGTTGATGCCCTCGACAACACTTGTGTTCAACGGATGCCGGCATCGGGCGATGATCCCGTGCAGGTAGCTTTGCAAGCGCTGAGCAAAGGTGCTCAGTGCTGTAATACCGCTTTGGCGCGCTTGCTCACACCAGTGCTGCCAGGCGCGATGCGCCCAAGCCGGACGACGGTAAAACCACAGCTGTTTTAGCTCATCGCGCAAGACGTATACCGCCATTAATGGCTCATTGGCCGCCAGCAGCTCCTTGAGCTGCACTGCTTGTTGAGCCTGCAGCTTGTTGCGATTGCGCAGTAGCAACCAGCGGCTGGACTTGAGCACCTTGCGCGCCAAGGGCTGTTGGCGCAGCAAGTTGGCCTGATCGACACGCACTCGGTCGATAACCTCCCGGCCATACTTGGCCACGACATGGAACAGGTCATAGACGATCTCGGCGTTGGGGCAGTTGGCCTGGATCTCCAGCTCGTAGGCAGTAGTCATGTCGATAGCAACCGCGCGAATGCGCTGGGCAACGCCAACGGGCAACTGCTCGAAGAACTGGCGGGCCGTCTCGCGTGAGCGCCCTTGCCCCACCCACAGCACCTGCCGGCTGATGGGGTCGATGACGACTGTGGCGTAGCGATGGCCCTTGTGCAACGCAAACTCGTCCATTGCCAAGTATTCGATCCGCTCCCATTGCGGCTGCGCGGTAGTGGCCAGCAATAAGGTCTTGTCGATGGACTTGACCGTGTGCCACCCAAGATCGAAGAAGGCCGCGACTGCCTTGATGCTGCTGCTGCGAAGCAACTGGCTGCACGCCTGTGCCAGACGGTCTGTGACGCGCTGGTAGCGACCGAGCCAGCTGAGTTTCTCCAGGCGCGGGCCACCACAGCTATCGCACCACAGACGCCGACGCGGCACATGCAGCACCACCTTGTACTCGAACAATGCCAGATCGCGCACGCGCCGTGTCGTGGTCTCATGGACTTGGCTGCACTGCGCACCGCAGCGTTCGCAATGCATGACGCTGGCCTGCGGCTTCAGATAGATCGACACGGTGCGGCTATCGCCCTGGGGCCACTGCACACGTTCAACCTCGTAGCCCTCCCAGCCGCCAAGAGCCTGCAATAACTTCGAGTCCAGCATTTGATTTGTTCTCCGATGTCAGCTTCGCTGTCGTCAGATTACAAAACGAACGGGCTCATCTCCACGGAATTCCTCGATGAACCAAATTTTCAGCCTGCCAGGCCTGCCGTCAGCGCCGGTGGATGGCGACTCTGCCATCGGGCAGCGACTGCAGCCGCACCGGCAGGGAGCGCGGCAGGCTGGCGATGAAAATGGCAGGCTCGCGCAGCTTGAAGCTGCCGGTCAAACGCAGCGCTTGCAAAGAAGCTGCATCGTCCAGCACCATTGGCTGGGCCAGGTAGTCATTCCAGCGCGCTACAACCTCGGGCAGAGGCGTGTGGTCAAACACCAGCCAGCCTTCGCGCCAGGCGCCCACATCCACCGCGCTCAGGGAGTAAGGGGCAGGCTGGCCGCCTGCATCCACGCGCAGGCCCTGGCCTGCGGTCAGGAGCGCGTCCGGGGGGCGATCGGCCATGCCGCCCTGCTTCCACACTGCCACACGCCCCTGAGCAACACTGACCTGCAGGCCGGCGGGCCGTAGCGCCACAGAGAAAACCGTGCCCAGCACACGTACGCGGCCCAGGGCCGTGTGCACCTCAAGGGGACGCTCTGCGTCATGGACTACGTTGAGCCGGATTTCGCCCTGCTGCAGATGAACCTCGCGACGCTGGCGGTACAGCAGCACCGATGCATCGGTGCCTGGCGCCAGATCAAGCTGGCTGCCGTCGGGAAGATGGCGACTCAGTTGCTGGCCATGGCCCGTATGCAGCGCCATCTGATCCAGAGGCTGCAGCCAATGCCAGCGGCCGAGCATGCCGGCAAGGCCGGCCACACCGGCCACCCCCAGCACGGACAGCGCACGACGGCGGGTCTGCTGCACACGCGCCGAATGAGTGGCGGGCAAAGGCATCTCGCCCTGCAAAGCGCTGCATTGCGTCGCTTTCCAGGCTGCCATGGCGGCCTGCGCCGCCTGTTCGTTCGCCGGTCCCCTGGCTCGCCAGCGCGCCAGCGCCTCGGTCGCAGCCTGCGCCGCTTCAGGACTTGCGCCATGCTGGCGCGCAATCAGCAACAAGGCCTGCTCCAGGCGCTTGCGATCCGGCATGCCGAAGGAAACGTCGACACTCATGAGGTCAGCCCCATGCAATCACATACGGCGCGCACCACATGCTTTTCAATGGCGGCTTCGCTGATATTCATATGGGCTGCAGCCTCGGCATGGCTGAAGCCATAGATTCGCACCAGCACAAACACCTCGCGGCGCTTGCGCGGCATGGCCTGCAAACGGCGAGACAGCAGGGCCAGTTGCTGTCTCTCTTGCGCCTGCCGCTCGGGCGAGGGAGCTTCGTTCGCAGCCACCACGGCCAAGGTCTGCAGCATGCAGGCTTCGGCAGTGCGGCGGCGTGCATCGTCGATCACGATGTTCTTGCCGGTACGAAACAGCAGTGCCCGCAAGTCCCGCACCGCAAGCTCTCGCGACTGCATGGCAAATACCCGGGCATAGCTTTCCTGCACCACATCTGCAGCAGCATCTCGGCTATTGAGCGAGCGAGCAAAGAAACTGACGAGTTCTGCGTAATAGTGCGCAACCACGGATACACCTCGACCTCTTGCGAGGCATGCCGCCCAGGCTCTGGAATCGGCCGCAAAGCATGCAGCTACGGGGCGGGAAGCGCAGACTTTACCAGATAATAAGAATCAATCTCATTAATAGACAATCTCAAAGCCTCTTCGCATCGATGCAGAGCCGGCGTCGCGACAGGCGGTGAACCTGCGGCTCCATCGCTGATCAGATCGCGTAATACCAGCGCCTGACGGTTTCACCGGCCCTGGCCAGCACGGCCTCACGCCCCGCACCATCGAGCTGGCTGCCGGTCAGATAGGCTGTCACCAGCAGCGGCGCAGATTGCTCGGTAGGCCAGACGATAAGGGTGTCGCAGGCCGTGCCCCTCTCGCCGCTGCCCGTCTTGCCACCCACCTTCCAATCGGCGGGCATGCCGGCACGCACACGCTTGTCGCCGGTACGGCTGTCCACCAGCCATTGCTGCAACAGGGCGCGGGCATAGCCCTCCAGCACATCGCCCAGCAGCAACTTCTGCAGGCTCTGCAACATGGCCTGCGGCGTCGTGGTGTCGCGTTCATCGCCGGGCAGCGCGGTGTTCAGCGAAGGTTCGTTGCGGTCCAGCCTAGTGATGCCGTCACCCAGTTCGCGCAGCCATTGCGTCAGCGCCACCGGCCCGCCGCTGGCCTCTAGCAGCACATTGGCCGCCGTGTTGTCGCTGACAAGCACCATCGCTTCGCACAGCTCCTGCACCGTCATGCCGCCATTGGCTCCAGCACGCTTTTCGGATATCGGCGACCAGGCCACGACCTCGGAAGGAGAGTAATAGAGCTTGCGCCACAGTCGAATCTCGTCTCTCTGGGCCAGATACAGCACACGTGCTGCCAGCAAGGTCTTGAAGGTGCTGCACATGGGAAAGCGCTCGTCGCCACGCCAGCCTGCCTCGGCACTGCTGACGGTATCCAGCACATACAGGCCGAGCCGGCCCCGAGACTGAATTTCCAGCGCCGCCAGCTCGTCGCTCAATGCTCTCGCCGCTGCGGCCTGCTGCTTGGAGATAAAAGCACAGCCGCTCAGTCCCCAGACCCCTAGGCCCAAGGCCAGTCCTGTTGTCAGCATGCTGCGTCGTTGCATAAGATCCTCTTTTGGTTAACTGCCATGGTTTGAAGCATAAATCGGTAGATTCGTACGAACCAGCAGTAATAATTGACACGATCCATTAGAAAAACTTTTATCTTGATTGAGGTATGCAGCTACCACTGAACGCCTTGCGCATGTTTGATGCAGCCGCCCGTCACCTGAGCCTGACCCGCGCAGCACAGGAGCTGCATGTGACGCAGGCCGCCGTCAGCCAGCACATCCGCAATCTCGAGGAACGCCTGGGCAAACCTTTGTTTCGTCGCCTGCCGCGTGGCTTGGCCCTGACCGACGAAGGCCAGGCTTTGTGGCCCGTGGTAGCGCAGAGCTTCGAGCGCATAGAACAATCGCTGCAGCAGGTGGCAGAGCCACGACCACGCGAAATTCTGACCGTGGGCGTAGTCGGCACTTTTGCCATCGGCTGGCTGATCCCCAGGCTGAGCCAGTTCCAGCAGTTGCATCCCTATATAGACCTCAGGCTGCTGACCAATAACAATCGTGTGGATCTAGCCGGCGAAGGACTGGACGCCGCCGTGCGGTTTGGCGACGGTGCCTGGCATGGCACGCACGCGCAGATGCTGCTGCGCGCTCCGCTCTCTCCCATGTGCATCCCCATGCTGGCACAGCAACTGCGCGAGCCTGCCGACCTGGCCCGGCAAACCCTGCTGCGCTCCTATCGGACCCAGGAATGGGAAGGCTGGTTTGCCGGCCTTGACCAGGCTGCCCCAATGGCGCGTGGAGCCATGTTCGACTCTTCGCTGACGCTGGCCGAGGCCGCCGCCCAAGGCGCAGGCGTGGCCTTGCTGCCCGCGCGCATGTTCGAGCACATGCTGCAGCAGGGTCGACTGGTGCGCCCTTTTGCCCACGAGGTCGATACCGGCGCCTACTGGCTAACCTATCTCAAGTCACGCCAGGCCAGCGCCGCCCTGCAGACCTTCAGACAATGGCTGATGACCCAGCTGCAAACCGACTGAAACCAGCTCTCCTTAATGGATCAAACCGTTTCATGCCCATCGTTTCAAGCCATCAATCCGTGAGCACTCCAAAACATCTAAGCCGCACAGGCCTGCATGGCTTCAGGGCAACAGGTACAGTACACGCCCAGCAAGCGCCATGGCGCTTTGGTTTCATTCATCTCATCAGACACCTGCCTTGACTGCCGCCGCCACCCTGCCCGTCCTGTACTCCTTCCGCCGCTGCCCCTATGCCATTCGCGCCCGTCTGGCGCTGGCCCATGCGGGCCTGGCTTGTGAACTGCGTGAAATCAATCTGCGCAACAAGCCGCAGGCACTGCTCGACGCATCGCCCAAGGGCACGGTGCCCGTGCTGGTGCTGCTGGATGGGAAAGTCATCGACCAGAGCCTGGAGGTGATGCTGCATGCGCTGCGCGACAACGACCCCGATGGCTGGCTGCAACCCACGCATGGCAGCCTGGAGGACATGCTGGGCCTGATCGAGCGCAATGACGGCTTCTTCAAGCAGGCTCTTGACCGCTGCAAATACCCCGAGCGCCACGACGCCGAGGCAGTGAACCAGGCCCAGGCCGATGCGCTGACCTGGCTGTCGGCACTGAACGATCAGCTCGAGGAGACCGGCTATCTGTTCGGCCTGAACCCCAGCCTGGCCGATATGGCACTGCGCCCCTTCGTAAGGCAGTACGCGCGCATCGACGAAGCGCAGTGGAACGAGCAGCCATGGCCTCATCTGCAGCATTGGCTGCAACGCTGGATTGACTCGGCCCTGTTTGCCGAAGTCATGGAAACCTATCCAGGCTGGGTGCCGGGCAGCAAGGGGCCGACATTTGTTGGCGAGAGTGTGGAAAGCCTCTGATGGCGCAACCAGAGCTGCGAACGCGTGATTGACAGCTATGGCAAGCGTTTCAGAACCATTAAAAAACCCCGGCAGCTTAGGCTTGCCGGGGTTTTTTAATGCATTGCCATCAACGAGATTCAGCGCTTCGCGCCCTTGAACAGCAGTACCGCCAAAATCACGACAAACGCCACTAGGCAGACAAACGACCAGTTGGCAATGGAGCCGCCCAGCAAAGTCCAGTCAATGGCAGCGCAGTCGCCCGAGCCCTGGAAGATCATAGGGATGGAGCGGCTGAAGGAGTAGTGCTCGATCATGCCGTAGAAGTCACGGCCGCAGGTCGCGAACTCGGGGGGATACCACTGCAGCCAGCTTTGGCGTGCTGCTACAAACGCCCCGAAACCGCTGGTCAACAGGGCCAGAATGCCAAAGCTCATCCACCAGCCTTTTTGACCTCTAAGGCTTGCCAAGCCTGTGAAGATAGCTACCAAAATCAGTGCATAACGCTGCACGATGCACATGGGGCAAGGCTCCAGGCCCACCACATGCTGCAAGTAAAGGCCAAACGCCAGCATGGCCACACAGGCGACGCTGATCAGCGCCAGGATGCGCCGCGGCGCGGTTTCAAACCATTGAAGCATCATTATCTTTCTGCGAAATTTCTGAATCATGCCAACATCAAGGATAACGCCCTCTGATGCCTGCATGACTCCTTCGCAGAAGACTGCAAGCCAGGGCCGCCTCGCGGCGACCCTGTGTGATCCCCGAGAGGGGGAAGGCGCATAGCGCCTCAGAGGGTGTCAAATCCCAGCCGCCTCATCCAGGAACACCTTGGCCCGGCGCGGCGTCACCACCAGGGTTTCACCTTCGCGCAGACCCATGTCCTTGAACTGCTGTGCGGGAATCTGGGCTTCGATCAGCCCCTCTTCACCGGCATGGCTGGCATTTGGTGTGGTCTCGGAGGGAATAAGTTCCAGCCTGGCGATGGGGCCGACCACAATGGCGCGCGAAAGCTGGGCCACAATGCCTGTCGGACGCCCCTGGGCGTCGAGGTTCTGGCCCGGTGAATAGCGCTCCACTTCCAGATCATGGGGTCGCACATAGGCAAAAGCCTGGCTGTCCTGGGCACCGCGCGCATCGCTGCTGTCGAGCTGCATGCCTTCGTCCAGATAGACTCGGCCATCGCTGGCGCGCCCCTTGAACAGGTTCACATCGCCCAGGAAACCATAGACAAACGGTGTGGCGGGGTTGTCCCAGACCTGCTGGGGCGTGCCTTCCTGTTCGATCTTGCCCTGGTTGATGACCACGACGCGGTCCGCCACTTCCAGCGCCTCTTCCTGGTCGTGGGTCACGAAGATGGAAGTCACATGCAATTCGTCATGCAACTGACGCAGCCAGCGACGCAGTTCCTTGCGCACCTTGGCATCCAGCGCACCAAAGGGCTCGTCAAGCAGCAACACCTTGGGCTCGACGGCCAGGGCACGGGCCAGTGCAATACGTTGACGCTGGCCGCCCGAGAGTTGCGACGGATAGCGCTCTGCAATCCAGTCCAGCTGCACCAGCTTGAGCAGCTTCATGACCTTTTCCTTGATGACGGCCTCGCTGGGGCGTTCCTTGCGCGGCTTGACACGAAGGCCGAAAGCCACGTTCTCGAACACGGTCATGTGGCGGAACAGCGCATAGTGCTGGAACACAAAGCCCACGTTGCGATCGCGCACATGCACATCGGTGGTGTCTTCTCCACTGAAGTGGATGCTACCCACGTCGGCAGTCTCCAGACCCGCGATGATGCGCAGCAGCGTGGTCTTGCCGCAGCCCGATGGGCCGAGCAAGGCGATCAGTTCGCCCGATTTGATATCCAGACTCACATCGCGCAGGGCCTGAAAATCGCCGAACTGCTTGCTGACATTACGAATTTCGATACTCATGATGAATCTCTTGTTCTGACCCGGGCAGCTCAGGCTGCCTTGGCGGTTTTGTTCGTTGCGAGGCTGATCTGGCCTGGGCGCTCGGGTGGTGCTTCGGCTGCGGCCTTGGCCTGCTGCTCGGCACGCCACTCGGCGAGTGACTTGATCACCAGCGTCACCAGCGCCAGCAGCGCCAGCAGCGATGCCACGGCAAATGCGGCAGCCGCCTGGTAGTCGGCATACAGCACTTCCACGTGCAAGGGCATGGTGTTGGTCTGGCCCCGGATATGACCGGAGACCACGGACACGGCACCGAATTCGCCCATGGCACGGGCGTTGCACAGAATCACCCCATAGACCAGACCCCATTTGATATTGGGCAAGGTGACATTCCAGAAGGTCTGCCAGCCCGAGGCTCCAAGCACGATAGCAGCCTGCTCTTCGTCGCTGCCCTGGGCCTGCATCAACGGGATCAGCTCCCGAGCGATGAAGGGAAAGGTCACGAACACGGTGGCCAGCACAATGCCGGGTACGGCAAAGATGATCTGAATGTTGTGCTCGGCCAGCCAGGGGCCCAGCCAGCCATTGGCACCGAACACCAGCACATACATCAGACCTGCGACCACGGGCGAGATGGAGAACGGCAAATCGATCAAGGTCGTCAGGAATGCCTTGCCCTTGAACTCGTACTTGGCAATACACCACGCGGCCGCCACACCGAAGACCAGATTCAAGGGCACGGCAATCAGCGCCGTGATCAGCGTAAGCTTGATGGACGAGATCGCATCGGGCTCGCCCAGCGAGGTGACATAGACATCCCAGCCCTTGCGCAATGCTTCGCCAAAAACGGACAGCAATGGCAGGATCAGGAAGATCAGCATGAACAGCAGGGCCACTGTGGTCAGAACCCAGCGCACCCAGCGTGGCTCGGTCGTGGTCATTTTCTCGAGCTTTGCTGTCTTGGGCGGAGCCGTGATCTTGTACAGGGCGACCAGGACCACCAGAGCAATGGCGACGATGGTGAAAAGATGCGCCCAGATGGGCAGCAGATTGGGGAACAGCGCCTGAATGGCTGCGTGAATCGAAGACATCTCAGCGGCCTCCCTGCGCCTTGCGCTGCCATGCCTGCAGTGCGTTGATCAGCAGCAGCAATACAAAAGAGATCAGCAGCATCACCACGGCCACGGCCGTGGCACCCGCCACATCGTGTTGATCCAGCTTGGCCATGATGATCAGCGGAGTGATTTCCGAAACCATGGGAATGTTGCCGGCAATGAAGATCACCGAGCCATACTCACCCACGGCGCGCGCAAAAGCCATGGCGAAACCGGTCAGCAGCGCCGGGCCGATATGCGGCAGTATGACTTTGTAGAAAATCTGCCAGCGCGATGCCCCAAGGCTGGTTGCCGCCTCTTCCAGCTCCTTCTCGAAGTCTTCCAGCACCGGCTGCACGGTACGCACCACAAAAGGCAGACCGATGAAGATCAATGCAATGGCGATGCCCTTGGGGTTGTAGGCCATCTGAATGCCCAGCGACTCGAAGTACTGCCCGATCCAGCCGTTACCCGCATACAGCGCCGACAGCGAAATACCGGCCACGGCCGTGGGCAGCGCAAACGGCAGATCGACCAGCGCATCCACCACCTTCTTGCCGGGGAACTGGTAACGCACCAGCACCCAGGCAATCAGCATGCCGAACACCACGTTCACACAGGCTGCGATAAAGGACATGGTGAAGGACAGCTCATACGAAGCGACCACGGCCGGTGCCGAGACCGCAGTCCAGAACTGCTCCCAGGTCAATGAGAAGCTTTTGAACAGCAGGGCTACCAGCGGGATGAGCACGATGATGCTCAGATAGAAAATGGTGTAGCCCAGCGTCAACCCGAAACCGGGCAACACTCGCTTGGCACTACGCGCCTTGCGTGGGGCTAGAGCAGCAGAGGACATATTCAAGGACGAAACGGGGGGTGGATTTCACTGAAGGTCAATCAAGCACGGCCCAGCTCGAAAACATCGAGCAAGGGCCGTCCCGCAGCGAGGGTGTTGTCCCTCCCGCTCAGCGGGAGAGGAGAAAGCCGCAAAGCGGCCCAGGGGGGAGCCGGTTACTTACCGGGGGTATACAGCTTGTCGAACTGGCCGCCATCGTTGAAGTGCACCTTCTGCGCTTCGGTCAGAGAGCCGAAGTACTTGGCCACGGTGAACTGCTTGATGGGCTTGAACTGGTCGGCGTGCTTCTTGAGCACCGCTTCGGAGCGAGGGCGGATCGCATGCTTGGCAGCGATTTCCTGGGCTTCGTCAGAGTACAGCCACTGCAGATAGTCGGTGGCCAGCTGGGTGGTTCCCTTCTTGGCCACAGTGCGCTCGACCACGGCCACAGGGTTCTCGGCCACGATGCTCACTGATGGGTAGACGGCGTCGACCTTGCCCTGGCCGAATTCACGGTCCACGGATACAACTTCGGATTCGAAAGTGATCAGCACATCGCCGATATTGCGCTGCAAGAAGATGCTGGTCGCATCGCGGCCGCCCTTGCCCAGCACGGGCACGTTCTTGTAGAGCTTTTGCACGAATTCGGCGGCTTGCGCATCGGTGCCGCCCTTTTCACGCACCGAGCCCCAGGCTGCCAGATAGGCGTAGCGACCATTGCCGCCAGTCTTGGGGTTGACCACCACGACCTTCACGTCGGGACGCACCAGATCGGACCAGTCCTTGATGTTCTTGGGGTTGCCGTTGCGCACCAGGAACAGCATGGTCGATGTCGTGGGCGATGCATCGTGCGGGAACTTCTTGTTCCAGTCCTTGGCGACCACGCCGTTCTGGGCCAGGAAATCCACATCGGTGGTCGTGTTGAAGGTCACCACATCGGCAGCCAGACCGTCATTGACAGCGCGGGCCTGAGCACTGGAGCCGCCATGAGACTGGTCCACCTTGATGTCCACGCCCTTGGTCTTCTTGTAATGGGCGATAAAGGCAGCGTTGTAATCCTTGTAGAACTCGCGCGCCACATCATAGGAGACATTGAGCAGCTGAGTTTGCGCCGAGGCAGCGCCTGCTGCTGCCAGTGCGATGGATGCCAACAATGTCTTGAGCTTCACGGAATGCATGGTTCGCGGCCTTTTCTTGAGCAATGTGTATAGATGTACACATTGTGCGAACGACTCCTTAAAACTCAAAAGAATATATTTTTCTTTGTTTTTCCGAAATTCAATATAAAGAATGAAACAGCACGCAAGGCCAATGCAAAAATAGCTGGAAGTGCTTTATCAGAAAGCGCCTGCAGCTATCAAAAGAAAAGCATGATCGGAAAACTGAACAAGGACTTCAAGCCGAAAGTGCAGCTGACTGCAAGGGCCGGGCCGAGGTCTGGGCATTCCAGCCGCCCTGCTCGGTCAACGACTGCAGCAGCGCCAGTCCCAGCGGCCAGGCGCCAAAGCCCGATTCGATATTGATGTGTCCGGCGTTCTGCAAGCGCACCAGCTCGCTACCCCAGGCCCTGGCATAAGCGCCCGCACGGCGTATGGGGCAGAACGGATCATTGCTGCTGGCCACCAGCACGCTGCGATAGGGCAGCGGCGCATAGGGCACGGGAGCGAAGTCGGCCAGCTGGGCTCGGCGCTCGGGATCGGCCGGAGCCACCAGCAAGGCGCCATGCACGCACGCCGCAGCGGCCTCGCCCAGATGCGCGGTCGTGATGCAGCCCAGGCTGTGAGCCACGATGACGGCAGGACGCTCATCGGAGAGCAAGACTTTCTCCAGCTCCCCAACCCATGCATCGCGGTGCGGCACCAGCCAGTCCTGCTGCTGTACACGCACAGCCCCTTCCAGCTGCTCTGCCCACAGGCTTTGCCAATGGCTTGGACCGGAGTTGCGCCATCCAGGCACGATCACGATGCGAAATGGGGATGTCATGCTGCCTCCTGTAATCTCGGAGCGCCAGCCGGGCGAGAGGAAAAAGCCCGGCGCGCTCCTGATCTGATAACAAGGCAGTCATTGTGGGCAGGGCCTGCACAAATCCCAACGAATGTTTTGTTGTTACCTTATGGGCAGAAGCTAATGCGGCGCCGAGGCCGATGCAGCCTTCTGCGCGGCAGAGATGCTGCTGCCCGGCATGCGCTCGCCAAGGAAGTCCAGAAAATGCCGGACTGCCGGCGCCAGCCCGCGCCGCGAGGGAAACACCGCATGCACAATGCCGCGCGGAGGCGCCCATTGCGGCAGCAACTGCACCAGAGTACCCTGGGTCAGTTCGTCCTGACACATATAGTCAGGCAGCCAGCACATGCCGCTGCCGGCCAGGGCCGCAAACTTCAGCGTCAGCAGATCGTCGACCACATAGCGCGGCTCCAGTTGCAGCCGGTGCTCCTTGCCTTCGGGCCCGACGAGCAGCAGACTGGAATGGCCGTCGACCGCCGTCATCGCCATGCTGTCCAGCAACTGCAAGTCCTCCAGCGACCTGGGCGTGCCCTGGCGCTGCAGCAGATCGGGGCTGGCCACCAGAATCTGGCGTGAGCTGTCGAGTCGCTTGACGACCATGGAGCCGCTGTCCTCCAGAGTGGCACGCACGCGCAATGCGACATCCACCCCCTCCTCGACCAGATTGACAGGGCGGTTGGTGACTTGCATCTCCACCTGCACCAGCGGGCAGCGCTTGAGGAATTCGGGCATCAGCTCACCCAGCACCGTCTGCGCGAGTGTCACCGGACAGGTCACACGAATGGTGCCGCGCGGCTCGGTCTGGACTTCGGCCACGGCATCCGATGCGGCCAAGGCTGCATCGCGCATGGCCTGGCCATGACGCAGAAAGGTCTCCCCCACTTGCGTCAGAGACAGCTTGCGGGTGGTGCGTTGCAGCAAGCGCACCCCAAGATGGGCCTCCAACTCGGCAACACGGCGCGAGAGGCGCGACTTGGGAATGCCCAGTGCTCGCCCCGCAGCGGCAAAGCCGCCACGCTCGACCACTTCGACGAAGTACAGCATGTCGTTGAGATCCACCATGCATATATCCTTGGACTCGATTGAATTGATATTTGGAACGATCTATCGCATTTTTGCAGACTTATTGCCGAATCTAAACAAATCTACAATCTATCCCATTGCAATTCAAAACGAATCACTGTTTTGCCGCAACGCAGCATCCGGGCTGGGCAAGAAGTGCTCTCTTACTCATTTTTAGAGGTATAGGTACCAATATGCAAATCCTGCACATCGACTCTTCCATCACTGGCTCCAATTCCGTGACCCGCGCACTGACAGCAGATATCGTTGCCAGCCTCAAGCAGGCCAACCCCGAAGCCAAGGTGGACTACCTGGATCTGGCCGTGAGCGCCCCCAGCCACCTGAGCGCGCAGTCTCTGGGCTTTCGCACCGGCCAGGCCGCTGCCACCGAAGTCGAACGTCAGGAAAACGCTGTCTCCGAAGCCCTGGTCAGCCAGTTCCTCGCAGCTGACGTGATCGTCGTGGGCGCTCCCTTCTACAACTTCACCATTCCCTCGCAGCTGAAGGCCTGGCTGGACCGCATCGCCCAGGCTGGCCGTACGTTCAAGTACACCGCTACCGGCCCCGTGGGCCTGGCCGGCGACAAGAAGGTCATTGTCGCTTCCGCTCGCGGCGGCGCATACTCCACCAGCGACGCGGGCCAGGCCATGGAACACCAGGAAAGCTATCTGAAGGTGATCTTCGGCTTCATGGGCGTGACCGACGTGACCATCGTGCGCGCTGAAGGCGTGGCCATGGGCCCCGACGCCAAGGCTGCTGCCATGGAAGCTGCCAAGGCCCAGATCGAACAAGCACAAGCCGTTGCTGCCTGATAGCTGGCAGAGCTGCAAAAGCCGGTACCGCCCATGGCGTACCGGCTTTTTTTGCGCAACAAACTTGCTCACGACCAAGGCTTCGGACATTTCCGACTGAAGTTCTGGAAAAAACTGCCGATCTGCAGGCCTGAACCCGCTGTTTTTGATACTCTGAAAACAGTTCGATACCTATCAGGTCCGAGTCCCGGTTGACTCGGACGTGTTTTCCCAGATGCCAGCTTCTCGCCCCATGTCCACCGCCACCCATCAAGCGCCTCAGCGCTCCGACGAAAACCTCGTCGTCACCGCTATTGCCGCGTTTCTGGTGGCAGCACTGATTCTGGGTACGGTCGCCTATCAATATCTCAAGCATTCGCAGCAGCAAGAGCAGACCCGTACCGACCGTCAGGCCTACAAGCGCTACAACGACTATCTGAACTCCACCGAGCAGGCAGTTCCCGAGCCAGCCACCAAGCCGCCAGCCCCCGCACAGGTCAGCGCGCCTGCCGCGCCACCCAGCATGACCGAGAAGCTGCTCAGCCACCCGGCCGTCACGCCTGGCCCGGGCTTCAACGCCCCCGGCGTACAGCAGACCGGCGTGGCCATCATCGATGCGATGGATCACGCCCAGGCATCTGCGAAACAGTAAGGTCAAGAAGGCAGACAGGCTTTGCCTTGACTGCCCGGCAGCTCAGCGCATCACCAGACCGCCGTCGACAAGCAGCAGTTGCCCGGTCATGAAACCGCTGAGTTCCGACGCAAGGAACAGCACCGGCCCTGCCACATCTTCGGGCCGTGCCAGCCGCCGCAGCGGCGTGGCCGCCATCAGCGATTCACGAAAAGACTCCTTGCTGCCCTGTGTGCCCTGCGTGGGATAGACCAGACCGGGCGCCACACAGTTGACGCGGATGCCCACTGGCCCGAGCTCGCTGGCCAGATTGCGGCTGAAGGCCAGCAAAGCACCCTTGGATGTGGTGTAGTCGTGGTAGGCGACAACAGGCTGCTCCACCAGATTGCTGACGATATTGACAATGCTGCCGCGCGCGCGCTGGCGCATCAGCGGCAGCACCGCACGGCAGACATTGAAGCTTGCGCCTACAGCCCCGTCGAACTGTGCCTGATAGTCCGCCCATTGCAGATCCTCAAAACGGCTGCGGCGTTCCGGGTCGAATGCATAGGGCCTGAAGGCGTTGTTGACCACGATGTCGATGCCCCCCGCTTCGCGCACTATGCCGTCCACCATGCCCTGCACCGCATCGGGCGATCCCACATCGGCCTTGACCGCCCAGGCATCCCCCCCCGAGCCCTGGCCCGCGGCCAGGCAGGCATCCACGGTGCTGGCTGCAGCCTCGTCATTGGACAGGTAGTTGACGGCCACGGTCGCACCCTCACGCGCAAACGCCAGTGCAATCGCCGCACCGATGCCGCGGCTGGCGCCCGTCACCAGCACCACCTTGCCGTGCAAGCCCATTGAAGAAGACTGACTCATATTCACGATTTCCATTCAAACACTGGCAGGCCCCAAGTAAGAGACAGCAAGCAAGGCCCTTGGCGGCACCGGCTCCCAGCGAGAGGGGAAGACGCGGGGCCGCCCTGGTAACACGCCTCAGTGGGAGATTTACAGCGGCACAACCACATCCGCCACCTTGATCTGACGCTGCACCATGCCCAGCGATCGGTAGACATCGGCACCCTTTTGCAGCGCAGCCAGATCGAAGCTGCCCAGAGGCTGACCCTGGACTGCAGGCATGGAAGAGACGTTACGCAGGCGGATCACATCCAGATTGATGTCGCGACGCGTGCCGTCGATGGCATATTTGCTGGCCAGCACCGAGGCCTCCTCGGGATTCGCCATCATCCAGGCAGCGCTTTCGCGGTAGCCCTTGACGAATGCCTTGAGCAAGTCCTTCTTCTGCTGGAACACCTCCTCGCGCACCACAAACATGTCGCTGGACATATTGAGGTGGTCGCTGACCTGCATCACGTTGACTTCCCCTATGCCCTTGCGCAGCCCCACGGCCAGGCCGGTATCCGTGGCGGCAGTCGCATCAACCTGCCCTTGCATCAGGGGCGCAAAGTTCAGCAGGCCGGTCACGACAATGCTCACATCCGACTCCTTGAGACCGGCCTGATGCAGCATCACCAGCAGGTTCTGGCGCGTGCCGCTGGCAAGGCTGTAGACACCGATCTTCTTGCCCTTGAGGTCTGCGGGCTTGCGAATGCCCGAGGACTTGAGCGAGACCACGTTGAACACGTTCTGCGGATAGATGTCGTAGATCGCCACCAGCTTCTCGCCCTTGTCCAGAGCCATGAAGAAGGAGCCTGGGTCGGTAAACGCCACGTCGGCCTGGCCGCTGAGGATGTTGCGGATTGCATCGCCGCCGCCCGCTCCGGGCAGATAGGCCAGTTCCACGCCGTTCGCCTTGAAGAAGCCTTTTTCGGGCTCGACCAGGATATTGGTGATCTCGCTGATGGGCTTGCTCCAGCCGGCCAGACGAATCTTGCCCTGCAGGGGAACCGCCATGCTGGTGCCGGTCATGGCAAGGCCGCTCAGGCCTGCACAGGCGCCGAGCAGGCTGCGGCGAGAGATGAACGAAGTCTGGTTGCTGGTGTTCATGACAAATGGTTTGAAGATGCAGTCAGGCCCGGTCGCCCGACTGCGAGGTTGAGAAGTGATGGGAGCGCAGCAAATAGCGCTCCAGAACAAGGCAGGCCTGATACAGCAGAAGGCCCATGGCGGCAATCAGCACCAGCGCCGCAAACATCAGCGTGGTGTCCATCATTCCCTGGGCAGCGATGACCACGGCGCCCAGGCCCTGGCTGGCACCCATGAACTCGGCCACCACGGCCCCGACCAGCGCCAGCACCACGGCCACGCGCAGCCCGGCCAGAATCGCGGGCAGCCCGGTCGGCAGTTTCAGGCGCAGCAAGGTCTGCAGACGTGTAGCACCCAGCATGCGAAACAGCTGCAGACGCTGGGCATCCACCTGTCGCAGGCCCGTCAATGTGTTTTCCATCAATGGGAAAAAGCAGATCAGCGCCGTGATCAGCACCGTCGGCAACATGCCGAAACCGAACCACAGCACAAACAATGGCGCCAGGGCCAGCTTGGGTACGACCTGGCTGACCACCACATAGGGCTTGAGCACGCGCTCCAGCAACTCGGACTCGGCCAGAGCCATGCCGGCCAGCAGGCCCACGGCACTGCCGACGAGCAGTCCCAGCAGCAAGGCCTGCAAGGTCGCCCAGAGATGCGGCCAGAAATAGCCGGATGCCAGACCCGACCACAGCGACAGCGCCACTGCCGAGGGTGCAGGCAACACCAGCGCCGACAAGCCAAATTGCCTCGCAGCCAGCTCCCACATTGCGATAACAGCTATCAAAAGCGAGGCAGATAGCCAGTGTGTTCTGTTCAGCAAGCCACTCATGCGCCACCCCGGTCCATGGATGCCCGAATGCGCGCGCAATAGTCGTTGAACGCCGCACCATGGCGCATGCTTTGCTGCCGCGGCTCTGGCAGCTCTATCGACCAATCGTCCACGATGCGGCCGCCATGCATGAGTGCAATGCGGTCGCCCAAATAGACGGCCTCGTTGATGTCATGGGTGACAAACAGCACCGTCGTGCCATGCCTATGGCAGGTGCGCAGCAAGTCGTCCTGCAGCTCGGCACGCGTGATGGCATCCAGTGCCGCAAAAGGCTCGTCGAGCAGCAGCAGCGGCGGCTCCAGAATCAGGGCTCGCGCCAGAGCCACGCGACTTTGCTGACCGCCCGAGAGCTGCCCCGGGTAAAGCCGGGCATGGGCGACAAGACCCAGTTGCTCCAGCAATTGCATGGCCGCCTGTTGATCCTGCTGCGTGGGTTTGCGCTGCAGCGACACGGGCAGCAGCACATTGTCGATCACCGTATGCCAATCCAGCAATGTCGGAGCCTGGAACATGAAGCCCAGTTGCGGCCCCGGCGCTGCCAGTTCGCTGCCGCGCAGCAAGACATGCCCCGACTGGGGCCTGATCAGGCCAGCCGCCAGCTTGAGCAGCGTGGTCTTGCCGCAGCCGCTGCGCCCCAGCAGGCAATGAAACTCTCCGGCCCCGACCTGCCAGTCCACGCCATCCACCACGGGCGCTCGTCCCGGGTAGCTGAATCGAGCCTGCTTGAACTCCATGAATGCCACGGCGGTTTCCACTCCCTCAGTCCGCATAAGAGGCCAGCGGCTGGGCCGCCAGTTCTGCCGACTGCTCGATCTCCGTCATGCGCACCAGATCCAGCAGGTTGAAGCGCCCGTCATGGTGCCAACCCGCCTCGGGCATGCTCATGGAGCCGATGGCGCTGATACGCGTGACGCCGGCCGCACCCAGCAGCCCGGCCAGGCGGTACAGCTCTTCGGGACCGGCCGCAATGCCGGCGGTCTGCAGATAGTCACGCTGAGCGGCCACCACGGGCAGCACGGCATCGAGCCGATCCACAGCCACCACGGCAATCGTGCGGTACAGCGCTGTCGGTGCCAGAGGCTGAAGACTCTCGCTGTAGGCCACGCTCCAAGGCGCATCCACAGGCCCCAGCAGTTGGTGAGCTTCACCGCCCCACTCCATGTTCTGCTGCCAGCGGGCCAGCGCCGCCCCTTCTTCCAGATCCAGCTCGCGGCGTGCGAATCGTCGCTGCAGATTGGCAAGCTCGGCCGCCAGATAGTCGGCAAAAGCACGCGGCGAGATCGGCGCTCCACTCTGTACATAGAACACATGGGGCGAGTAGCAGCCCTGCTGGTCGTAGCGCATCACGTCCCAGGCTGCCAGCCTTGCCATGGCCGGAGCCTTGAGCGTATCCAGCGCCTGCGCGCCGATCAGGCCAAAGCCCAGCTTGTGGCCATGGGGCAAAAAGCGCGTCGTCACGGGCAGGCGACGGCGCAGCGCATCCAGCGTCTGGTTGCCGCCATAGGCCAGCACCGTATCGGCCTGGGCATAGAGAGCGTCGGCCTCTTCGCCACCTGCACCGCGCCACCACACCACGGCCAGGCAATCGGCCAGCGGCGGGTGGACCTCGGCCAGCAAGCGCGCAAACCATCCCGCAAACAAGGGCTCGGCACTGGCCAGCTTGCCAATCGCAGGGGCCTTGACCAGCAAGCCACAGATCAGACTCCACAGTGACAGCGCAGGCACGTTGCCAGCCCAGCTATGCACCAGCAGATCCGGGCCGAAAGCACGTACGGCCCCGCCCTTGGCTGTCGGTTGAAAACCATCGAGTACTGCCGGATTGGCAAAATCCTCGGCCACAAAGCGCTTGAGCTGCGCCGCACGAAAGGTCTTGAAAAATCCTGTCAGCCCCAACCGCACCATATCGGCGTCATAGCCGCTGACCACGGGCAGCCAGGCTTCGGCCTGCTGGCGGTAGATATCGTTGCGATCCAGCAGACGGGCCATCGCACGATCGACGGCATCGATGATCTCGGCCACCGGCATGGGACGCAGATGGATGGCCGCAGCTGTACGCACACGACTGGCCAGTGCCTGCATCTGCGGCGCCGTCAGCACGGGAACGCAGACTTCCAGCCCCCGGCCGTTCCCAGACTTGAAGTCCAGCGTCTGCCACTGCACTTCAGCATCGCCGAGGCCAGGCAGATAGCCAGCCCTGATGCGCTGTAGCTTGCGCTGCTCGCTCATGCGCCGGCAGCTTTCACAAACTCTTCAACCGCCAGCGAGCAGCCCTTGGCTGCGGCACCCTCGGCCCGCCCCAGCAGCAAAAAGCCGTCTTTTTCCTGCTGGCCGGCCCACAGGCCCACATCCTCGGTCAGGATGGTGGTCACCGCGTTGTAGTTGGCCAGATCGCAATGCACCAGAATGCCGCGCTCACCAGCTGCCACGTCCCTGCCGGTGATCGGCTCGACCAGACGCGAACGGATCCAGTGCGGACCGGACTTGACCGAAGGCAGCACCGCATTGCCATCGTCATAGAACTGGGTGCTCAGCTCCGTCATGCCATACATATTGATGCACAGACTGCGGGGCACGCCCAGCAGCTGGGAAAGCTCGGCATAGAACTGCTCGAGCGGCAGCTCGCGCGACTGCCCCTTGTAGCCACCCGTATCCAGCACGCGGCTGCCTGCGGGCAGGCGAAAGCTGCGGCCCTGCGCACGCAGGGCATCCATCACATGGACCAGGCTGAAGCTCGCGCCCAGCAGGGCAAAGGGCTGGCCGCTGCGCTCGGACTCTGCCAGCGCGGCACACAGGGCCGGCATGTCCAGCCCTTCCGAGTTCAGGTAGTAGCGGCTGCCGGCCGAACCGAATTCGGACCGGGCCAAGGCCAGATAGTGAGCCAGCGAGGAATTGGGCATGGCCTGCTCATCGGGAAACAGAATGCCCATGGACATGCGCTCCAGACCCTGCATGAAACGCCTGGAGAAATAGCGCTTCATGGACAGGTCGTAGACCTCGAGCTGCGGATGGAAATGACGTCCACGTGCGGCGCGGCCCGTGGTGCCGCTGGTCATGAATACGCGCTCGGCGGGCGACGGCGGCTCGCTGCGCAGTTCCATGGCCTTGAAGGCATCGATGGGCACGGCCGGAACATCGCGCCAGCTCCTGACATTGCGCAGCGTGGCGCCGCGTCGCTGGCAAAAGCTGCGAAACGGCGCATTGCATTCGTACTGGTAGGCGAAAAGGCGCAGGGCGAGTTGATTGAACTGGTCGTCGGTACAGTCATCCATTGCGATGAAAGCAAGCAGATCGGCGACCAGCGAAGCGGCCTTGTCCATGAAATTCCTTCGAGAGCGGGGACATCATGCTCCGAAGGCTTGCTGACCATGCGAGAACGCACTGCCCTGAGGTCAGCTTGCAAGCTCTTCTTCCGCCGGTATGAACCGGGTCAAGTTCGCGGGTGTAGATCTCAGCACTGGCGTGCACCCCGGAGCGCGGCGCCATCTTACCCCAACGGCATCGCTGCAAGGAGGCTGAGCTGCCGCATGAAAGTCGCGTCACTTGTAACCTGGGGTAAGGCTTCAGCAAGGACAAGAAGGACATCCAGGGCAAAAACATCAAAACACGGCTGCCCAAATACAATCGACCCAGCTCCGCAAGCTGTCTGAGACGCAACCTGCCGCGGCGCCGACAATGGTGCTGCGCGGCATGTCGTGGCGATGGACGGCGTCAGCAAAGCTTGCAAGCCATCCAGGGCACTGAATGCCCGCCCCAAGTCCCAGAGATATTCACATGCATTTTTCGCGCCTTTGTCATCTGGCAGGCTGGCCTGTGGCCGCCGCCGGACTGCTGCTAACGGCACAGTCCGCAACAGCCCAGCAAGCCGCCGCCCAGCCGGACCTGCCCCAGTTGTCCGAAGTCACCGTGCGCAGCACCTTGCAGGAGTCCGCGCTTGAGCAGACCCCGGCATCCGTCACCGTGCTCGACGGCGAGCGCATGCGCGAGCGCAATCTGCAGGTCAATCTCTCGGAATCCCTGAGCGCAGCTCCGGGCCTGCAGCTGCAGAACCGCCAGAACTACGCGCAAGACCTGCAGCTGTCGATTCGCGGCTTTGGCGCGCGCTCCACTTTCGGCGTGCGCGGCATACAGATCTATGTCGACGGCATCCCCTCCACCATGCCCGATGGCCAGGGCCAGACCAACAATATCGATATCGCCTCGCTGGAGCGCGTGGAAGTTCTGCGCGGCCCCTACTCCGCGCTCTACGGCAATGCCTCGGGCGGCGTGATCAATGCCTATACCGAACGCGGCGAGGGCGCGCCCTCGGTGGAAAGCAGCTTTGCGCTGGGCAGCGACGGCCAGAAGCGACTGGGCCTCAAGGCCAAGGGCGAAGCCAACGGGATTGGCTATGTGATCAGCGCCAGCCGCTTTCTGACCGACGGCTACCGTGCCCAGAGCGCAGCGGACAAAAACCTGTTCAACGCCCGCATCGACGTCAAGCCTGACGAATACAGCCAATTGACCCTGGTGGCCAACCATGTGGACATCGATGCCAAGGACCCGGGCGGCATCAAACCCAGCGAGTGGGCCCTCAATCCAAAGGACGTCAACGCCAATGCGATCAAAATGAACTCGCGCAAAAGCGTGAAGCAGACCCAGGCCGGCCTGACCTATGAGCGCCAGCTGGACGGCGGCCAGGCGCTGCGCCTCATGGCCTATGCCGGTCAGCGCGAAATGATGCAGTTCCAGTCTGTCCCCCCCAGCAGCAAACTTGAGGACAAGTACAAAGGCGGGGTGATCGGCCTCAGGCGCGACTATGGCGGCATCGATGCGCGCTGGAGCGGCAAATACGAGCTGGGCAGCGGCAGCCTGAGCCTGATTGCCGGTCTGGCCGCCAATACCGTCAGGGAAGATCGCCAGGGCTACAAGAACTTTGTCGGCAGCCAGCTGGGCGTGGTCGGCGAGCTGGTGCGCGACGAGCGCAATACGCTCACCAGCATCGATCCCTATCTGCAAGCCTCCTGGGCCTTTGCACCGCACTGGAAGCTCGATGCCGGCCTGCGCTGGAGCAATGTGCAGTTCCAATCGCGCGACCATTTCCTGGCCGACAAGGACGATAGCGGCAATGCCGGATTCCATAGGCTTCTGCCGGTGGTTTCGCTGCAGCACGAACTCAATCAGGACACCAATATCTATGCCTCGCTGGGCCGCGGCATGGAAACACCGACCTTCAACGAGATCTCGTACCGCCCCGATCTGGTCGGCGGCCTGAACTTCGGCCTCAAGCCTGCGGTATCGACCAGTGCCGAGCTGGGCATCAAGCAGCGCTTCAATGTGGCCGGCCTGCGCGGCGACTGGTCTGCAGCGCTGTTCCAGACGAGCACCGACAATGAAATCGTGGTGGCCAGCAACGACAACGGCCGCACCTCTTATCAGAACGCCGGCAAGACACGCCGCCGCGGCATGGAGCTGAGCGGCAGCACCTGGCTGACGCCCCAGCTGCGACTGAACGGCGCGCTGACGCTACTCGACGCCAGCCTGCGCAGCGGTTACTGCGACAGCAAGGGCCAGGACTGCATTCCCGCCGGCAACCGCATTGCCGGCGCGGCCAGAAATCTGGGCTATCTGGGGCTGGAATGGCTTCCCGCCACCGACTGGCGTGTGGGCCTGGACTGGCGTCATGTGGGCCGTATTGCCGCCGACGACAAAAACCAGGTCTATGCCCCCAGCTACAACGTGGCCAGCCTGAGCGTTGGCTACACCCGGCGTCTGGGCGCCTGGAAGCTCAGTGCTTTTGCCCGCGTCGACAATCTGGCGGACAAGAACTATGTGGGCTCGGCCATCGTCAACGAAGGCAACGGACGTTATTACGAGCCGGCCCCGGGGCGCCAATGGATGGCCGGAACCAGCCTCAGCTACCAGTTCTAGGCATGTCATCCGGCTTTGCCGGACAGCAGCAAGCGGGCCCTGTGCCCGCTTTTTTCATGTCCGGACAGATCAAAGACGATTTTTTTCAGAAAAATATTTGCTGCCTGCAAACTGCCTGCCTAAGCCCGAAAGCCGCGAATTCCGCGCCGATTTTCCGGCCTGACGGCAGACGCCTGCAACAAGCTGGGGCTCGTCAGCCATGCAAGCCACGTCAAAACAGGGCTATCCACGGCCAACCGCATGAATCTTCAAGCCTGCTCCCATGCAAATTGAACGAAGTTAGCCGCTGAAACAGGAAAGAACAGCACACAGAACTCCTTCACTATGCAACACGCTGCCATCAGGCATGCAACTGCCACGAAATGCAGGGCAAACGGCAACCGGTGCCGATCCCCGGCAAAGAAATCATTTCTTATAGGAAATTCACCTGAAAAGAGCTCAGATGGCAGTCTTTTGAAAGCAAATTCACAGCGCTAGAATCCGCCACCAACGCTGCCTCGCATGTTTGAAGCCGGGGCAGGTTTCAGATTCGTCTCCGTATGTCAGCCCTTTTCGTTTCTTGCCATCCACATTCCAGCCCGGCGTCTTGCAGCCCTGCCCTTGCCGCAGCAGGAGCGGGTGCATGAGCGACGGTTTGCAAAGCCCTAACCAACAGGGCGTGCAGTTGGTCGATATCCGGTTGCAGCGTGGCCAGACCCAGGTGTTTGACGGCCTGAACCTAAGCCTGACGCAAAAGCGCATCGGCGTGATAGGCAACAACGGCGCGGGCAAATCCAGCCTGTTCCGCCTGCTTTGCGGACTTGAGCTGCCTCAAGCCGGACAGGTATTGGTGGACGGCATGCCCTTGCTGCAGGCGCGCCAGCACAAGCCCGGCCTGATCGGCCTGATGTTCCAGAACCCGGACGACCAGATCATCTTCCCCACCGTGGAGGAAGAACTGGCGCTGGGACTGCGTCCCCAGGGCCTGAACAAGCAGCAGACCAGAGCCAGGGCGCGCGAGTTGCTGGCCGCGCGCGGCCTGGCCCACTGGGCCGAGCGTGCTGTCACCAGTCTGAGCCAGGGCCAGCGCCAGCAGGTATGCTGGCTCTCGCTGCTGATTGCCGCGCCGCAACTGCTGCTGCTGGACGAGCCCTTCGCCAGCCTGGACCTGCCCGGTCAGGCCCGCCTGGCCCAGGATATTGCCACCGCACCTCAACAGGTGCTGGTCTCCACCCATGTGCTCGACCATGTGCGCGACTTTGAGCGTGTGATCTGGCTGGAGCAAGGCCGACTGCGTGGCGACGGCCCGGGCCGCGACATCTGCAGCGCCTACGAGACCTCAGTGCGGGAGCTGTTGATGAAGAAAAGCGCGCACGGAGACCTGCATGGGTAGCCTCTATAGCGAAGTTGCGACCTGGCTGCATCGCTGGTCGGCCGGCTTCAAGCTCTTGCTGCTGGCGGTCTTTGGCACGCTGCTGTTCCTGATAGCCAACCCCTGGGTGCTGGCGGGCTGCGGCGCGGCCTGCCTGATGCTCTGGATATCGCTGGGCCAGGCCACGCAGGTGGCGCGCCGGCTGATGCGCTCGGTCATCGTCGCGGCGCTGCTGGTGGCGGGTTTTCATGTCTTCATGGGCAACCCTGTGCTGGCAGCCCTCGGCAGTCTGCGGCTGGTCTGCGCCTCGACCCTGGGTATTGCGCTGACCATCACCACACGCCCCAGCGATCTGGTCGAGGTACTGGAATGGCTGCTGGCCCCGCTGGCCCGCCTGGGCATCCCCACCGAGCGCGTGGCCATGCAGCTTGCACTCATGCTGCGCTTTACCGAACATTTCTTTGTGCAATGGACAAAGCTGGACGAGGCATACCGCCTGCGCACCGGCAAAAGCGGCGGCCTGCGCCTGATTGCACCGCTGACGATTCATATGCTGCAGGCCACGCGCCGTGTAGCCGACGCCCTCTGGGCAAGACTGGGTTTCTAGGAGATCGTTGATGACTACCACTCCCTCTCACACCGTATCGCGCGGCGGCGCACGCTCCATGGCTCAGGTATCTCTGTTCGCGGCGCTGATGGCCGTGATGGGCCTGATTCCCAAGATCGACCTGCCGCTCGGCGTGCCCATCACCATCCAATCGCTGGGCGTGATGCTGGCAGGCGTCATGCTCGGGCCCTGGCGCGGCCTGCAGGCCATGGCGCTGTTTCTCGCGGCCGTGGCCGTGGGCCTGCCCCTGCTGTCTGGCGGCCGCGGCGGCATCGGCGTCTTCATGGCACCGTCTGCCGGCTATCTGGTCGGCTATATGCTGGCCGCAGGCATTACTGGCGCCATCATGGCCGCCCTGCCGCAGAGCACGCCGCGTCGCACGGCGCTGAGTGCGTTCATCGCCTCCTTGATTGGCGGCCTGCTGTGCCTGCATGCCTTTGGCGTGCTGGGCCTGATGCTGGTCGCCAAGATGAGCCTGAGTCAGGCCTTTGTCGTGACGCTGGCCTTTGTGCCCGGCGACTTCATCAAATGTGTTCTCTGCGCCATCATCGTCCACACTGTGGCGCGCGGAATGCCTGACTGGCGCTTTGGTGGTCGCCGGTGAACGCGCTGTCCACAGCAGCGCCGCTGCAGGGCTTGTGGCAGCTGGTGCATGGCCCGCTGGCCCATTGGGCGCAGCACCGGCCCGATGCGGTGGCATTGCAGAGTGAGGCCGATTCCTGGACCTTTGGCAGGCTGAATGCGGAGGTCGAGCAGCGCTCGGCACGTCTGGTCGCGCAACGCTCACCGCAAATGTTGCTGCTGGACGCCAGCCGCTCCACGCTGGAGCGACTGGTGGACTTTCTGGCCGTGATCCACAGCGGCCGCTGCGCGGCTGTCGCCGACCCCGACTGGCAACCGGCCGTGCGCCAGCGCATTGAAAGCTGGCTGCCCAAGCAGCCCTGCGAACTGGAATCGGCAGCACCGACAGCCGCCTTCTATACCGGCTTTACCTCGGGCAGCACCGGCCTGCCCAAGGGCTTCAAGCGCCATCACCTCTCGTGGACGGAGAGCTTTCGCGTCGGCCTGCAGGATTTCGGCCCCGTCGTCGCCCAGCGCACGCTGGCACCGGGGCGCATCTCGCACTCGCTGTTTCTGTTCGGGGCCATGCAAGGCATCTGGTATGGCTGCGGCGCCGTCATGCAGGAGAAGTTCTCGGCCTCGCGCTGTCTTGCAACCCTGGCTCGCGGCGATACCCCCTGTCTTGTCGCCGTGCCCAGCCAGTTGCTGCTGATGCTGCAATGGGCAGAACATCGACAGCTCGCACCGATTCCCGAGGTCGAGCTGATCACCATCAGCGGCGCGCGCTGGATGCGTGCCCACACGCCGGCGCTGCGCGCCCTGTTCCCCAAGGCCCGCATCATCGAGTTCTA
Source organism: Comamonas testosteroni (assembly GCF_014076415.1). Classification (NCBI taxonomy): domain Bacteria; kingdom Pseudomonadati; phylum Pseudomonadota; class Betaproteobacteria; order Burkholderiales; family Comamonadaceae; genus Comamonas; species Comamonas testosteroni. The sequence goes on along the minus strand of NZ_CP043568.1, from coordinate 2,467,943 downwards.
TGGCGCCTCCGAGGCCAGTTTTGTGGCCTGGATGGATGCCGACGAAGCCAGCGGCCCGCAGGCCGTGGGCAGACCGTTCAGCAATGTGGAGCTATCCATTCGCCCCACCGGCAGCGATGCCCCAGAAAATGCGCTGGCCGAGCATGGCACCAGCCACGCCAGCGACGGCCTGATCTATATCCGCAGCCCCATGCTGTTCATGGACTATGTGGGCGACGCCCATGACGCCACGGCCGTGCTGCGCGATGGCGACTGGCTGTCCGTGCGCGACATGGGCCATATCGACGAACGCGGCATGCTGTGCCTGGCAGGCCGCCAGAGCCGCATGATCGTCACCCAGGGCAAGAACCTGTTTCCCGAGGAAGTGGAGAACCTGCTGGCCAGCCACCCGGCGATTGCCCAGGTCTCGCTGCACGGCCAGGCCGATGCGCTGCGCGGCCTGCAGGTACACGCGGTGCTGCAATGGAGGCCGCAGACCGAGGCGCCTTCGGCCCTGGAGCTGAACCAGTGGCTGCGCAAGCGCACCGAAGCCTTCAAGGTGCCCCGCCAGTGGTGGATCTGCGAGCACTGGCCGCAGACAGCCAGCGGCAAGACCGACCACAACCAGCTGGCCCAGGCCCTGCGCACCCGGATGACAGCGCCTGCCGATGCTGGCATATCCCCTGCCCAGTTCCCCGCATTGCGGCCGTGGCAGAGTTGAGGCCCATGCCAAGCAAGTCCCCCATCATTGCCTGGGCCCGCAGCCCGGTGGCTCCGATAGGCTCGGCCCTGGCCCGGCTCAGTCCCCATGAACTGGGCCGGCCGCTGCTGCTGTCACTGCTGCAGCAAAGCGGCTTGCCGGCCCATGCCGTGGACGCGGTCGTCATCGGCAACGCCCTGGGCGCCGGCGGCAACCCGGCGCGCATGCTGGCACTGGCCTCCGGCCTGCCCGACAGTTGCGCCGCACACACCATCGATACCCAGTGCTGCTCGGGCCTGGATGCGGTGGCCATGGCAGTGGGTCTGCTGCAATCGGGTCAGGCCGAGGTGGTGATTGCCGGCGGCATCGAGGCCTGGAGCCGCGCCCCCATTCGCCAGACCCGCCCGCTGCACCCCGGCGAGCAAGCCCAGGGCTACGAGCGCCCGCCATTTGCCCCCGATCCCGAGCGCGACCCCGATATGTTGCAATCGGCGGCCGACTATGCGCTCACGCATGGCTTCAGCCGCAGCCAGCAGGAGCAGTATGCGCTGCTGAGTCACAGACGGGCCCTGGCCGCCCAGGCGCTGCTCGCCCCTGAAATCGTGCCTGTGGCCGGGCTTGCGGCCGACGCCTATCCGCGCGCGCTGCAGCCCGCACGTGCCGCGCGCATGCCGGTGGCGGCCCGGGGCTGCAGCCAGACCGCCAGTCTCGGCGATATCGCCGCCCATGCGCTCAGTGCGCTGACCATTTCGGCCAAGGCCGATGGCGCGGCCCTGCTTTTGCTGGCCACGCCCGAGGCCTGCGCCCGCTGGAATCTGCAGCCCCGCGCACAATGGCTGGCCAGCGCCAGCGTGGGTGCCGCGCCGGAAACACCGTTGCTGGCCGCCATTGCCGCAGCGCAGATGGCGCTGGCCCGAGGCAGCCATGCACTGGCGAAGCCGCGCAAACCACCATTGCTGGCGCGAGAGCTGTCAGTCATCGAACTGCATGACGCCTTTGCCGTGCAAGGCCTGGCCTTTTGCGCCGCCATGGGCCTTGAGCCCGAGCAAATCAACAGCGCGGGCGGCGGCCTGGCGCGCGGCCACCCGATCGGTGCCTCAGGCGCGATTGCGCTGGTGCGCTGCCTGGCTCAGCTCCAGCTTCAGGCCCGCTCATCGACAACCGGCACCGCGCTCGGTCTGGCGGCCATTGCCGGAGCCGGCGGCATCGGCGCAGCAACCCTGGTGCAATGGCTGCAAGCCGCTCCCTGAATTCATTTTTGATAGCTACTACCTCATGTCCAGCAACGGTTCAGCCGCCACAACACTTGAAAGCGCCGACTTGCCCGCAGGCATGGCGCTGATGCAGCAGCGCCGCTCCACACGTGCTTTCCTGCCCGATGCCGTGCCTGATGCGCTGCTGCAGCAGTTGCTGCTGACGGCGCGCCAGGCGCCCAGCGGCGGCAATCTGCAACCAGGCCAGCTGATTGCGGTACGCGGCAAGCTGCGCGAGCAGCTGACTGCGGCCCTGCTGCAGGACGTTGAAAGCCAGGTGCCCGAATGCGAGGACTACGCCTACTTTCCACGTCCCATGCCCATGCAGCTGCGCAAGCGCCAGGTGGCTTCGGCCCAGGCGCTTTACGGCGCACTGGGCGTGGCGCGCGACGACCGCGCGGGGCGCGAAGCACAGTTTGCGCGCAACTACCGCTTCTTCGATGCGCCCGTGGCGCTGGTCGTCACCATCGACGCCCATTACGGTCCCGGCGGCTATATGGATCTGGGCATGATGCTCTACGGCCTGCAGCTGGCTGCCGCCGCCATGGGCCTGGGCAGCTGCGCCATCGGTGCCCTGGCCTCGTACCCGGCCACCGTGCGCCGCGTGCTGGGTCTGGCCGAAAACAAGCACATCGTCTGCGGCCTGGCCCTGGGATGGCCCGACGAGACCGCTCCCGTCAACCAGACCCAGACCACTCGTGCAGCGCTGGCTGAATGGTTTCAGGTCATGGAATAAGCAAAAAACAATAGCTGCCAGCGCCAGTGATTAAATGGTTTTCCATAGAAAGAAGCGAAAATCAATGTGCAGCCAGCGCATGCAGCTATCAATAAGAGAGCAAAAAAGCGCTGCAGGTGCAGCGCTTAGTTCCATGCCCTCAGTCGGGCATGCCCCATCAAAGAGACAGCCAGCAAGCGCCGCCGCGCAGCAATGCTGTCGTCCCCCTCAGGGGGAAGCCGCAAAGCGGCTCAGGGGGAGCTTCTAGAACGCCGGGAAGACCGAGCCCTTGAATTCCTTGTCGATGAACTGGCGCACCTCATCGGAGTGATAGGACTTGATCAGCTGGGCGACCCAGGGCTGGTTCTTGTCGGCATCGCGCACCACCATGATGTTCACATAGGGGTTCTTGGCCGACTCCAGTGCAATCGCATCCTTCTTGGGGTTCAGACCAGCCGAGATCGCGAAGTTGGTGTTGACGGTGGAGGCATCCAGATCGTCCAGCGAACGTGGCAATTGGGCCGCATCCAGCTCGACGAACTTGAGCTTCTTGGGGTTGGACACCACATCCAGGGGCGTCGCCTTCAGGCCAGCACCCTCCTTGAGCTTGATCAGACCCTGGGCCTGCAGCAGCAGCAGCGCGCGGCCGCCATTGGTGGGGTCATTGGGGAGGCCGAACTTGGCGCCGGTGGGGAGTTCGGACAAAGCCTTGATCTTCTTGGAGTAGATGCCGATGGGGAAATTCACCGTATCGGCCACCCAGCTGATCTTGTAGCCACGATCCTTGAGCTGAGCATCCAGATAGGGGCGGTGCTGGTAGCTGTTGGCATCCAGGTCGCCTGCAGCCAGCGCCGCATTGGGCTGGACATAGTCGCCGAACTCGATGACCTTGAGGTTCAAACCATTCTTGGCAGCAACTTTTTTGACCACTTCCATGATCTGCGCGTGGGGGCCGGCGGTCACGCCGATTTTGATGGTCTTGTCCTGGGCCTGGGCGGCAAAACCCAAGGTGGCCGCTGCAGCCACGGCCAATGTGGTGCGCAAAAGCGAGCGCTTGTTCAACATGCAGATTCCTTGTGCGGAAGATTGAGAGTGGCTAAGACTGTAGCGTCAGTTTCATGTGCCGGAGCGCTGTTTCTTAGACAGATTGCTCAGATGCAAACTACAGATTGACAATGCAAGCCGTAACGGCTTGCATGCGGCAACCCAAGCACCCACAAAAAAGCCCGCTCCTTCACGGTGGCGGGCTTGTCTGCATGCGCAGGCTGTCAAAGATCGGACATCGTAGGGGCTGCCAGCACTTGCTGGGCCACCACGTCGAGCACAGCATGGGACTCGTCTTGCCTGTCGATCCAGACCTTGGGCGTGAAACTGCCACGCAAGGCAATCGCATCGCCTTCGGAAAGGCTGCGCAGCACGGCGCAAGGTGCGTTGTCGAAAGCGACGATATTCACGGGAATCGAGGAGCCGTCGCCTGCATTGGCTCGCATGCGGGCCACCATATAGGGGCGGCGGTTTCGGTCTACGCGACTCTCGGGGATGCCGGTCAGTCGGCCGGTAATCAAACCATCCATCATTTGCTGTTATCTACCCAGAAAAAATCATGGCCGCCCTTGAGCAAGAGCGGCCTTTCAAAAAATCTTGAACCTGCATTTTAGGGCGGCGCCTGTTTCCAGGCAGCAACCCTTTTCTTAATTTTTTGTAATGTACGGCACGGCTCAGCGATGGCTCAGACGGCGCACGGCCCAGTCGCCCAGGCTTTGAATGGCTTGCACAAAGAAGATAAGGATGATCACCACGACCAGCATCACGTCGGGCAAGAAGCGCTGGTAGCCGTAGCGAATACCCAGGTCGCCCAGGCCACCACCTCCGATGGCGCCTGCCATGGCCGAGTAGCCGGTCAGGCTGACGAAGCTGATGGTCAGACCTGCGACGATGCCAGGCAGCGCCTCGGGCAGCAGCACCTTCCAGACGATCTGGCCGGTGGTCGCGCCCATGGATTGGGCCGCTTCGATCAGACCGCCATCGACCTCTCGCAAGGCGGTTTCCACCAGCCGGGCCACAAAAGGCGCTGCAGCAATCGTCAACGGCACCACGGCCGCCCAGGTACCGATGGAGGAACCCGTGATCAGACGCGTCAGCGGAATGATGGCCACCAGCAAGATGATGAAGGGGGTGGAGCGCAGCGCATTCACGATCCAGCCCACGACCTTGTTGGCCGGGCCGTTCTGCAAGATGCCGCCATGGTCGGTCAGGCGCAGGAAGACGCCCAGCGGAATACCGATCAGACCGCCAATCAGGCCCGAGACGCCAACCATGATCAGCGTCTCCCAGAAGGAATCCAGCAACAGCTGGAGCATCATTTCCGAAAAATTCTCAAACATCGCTCTCAATCCTTGCTGGACACGATCTGCACTTGCACACCGCTGGCACGCAGGTGCTCCACGGCAGCATCAATCTTGGCTGCCTCGCCGCTGGCATAGACAGCCAGCGAACCAAAGGTCTGCTCCTGAATCTCGTCGATCTGGCCGTGCAGAATCGACAGGTCCAGACCCAGTTCGCGAATCAGGTGGGACAAAATGGGCTGATAGGCGCTCTCGCCCGCATAGGACAGGCGCAGCAGCTGGCCTTGCTGGCCGGGCTGCAACTGTGCGGCCAGCTGGTTCACGCGCGTCATCACCGACTCGGGCAGTTGCTGGGGCACGATTTCGTCGATCAGGCTCTTGGTGATCGTCTTCTGAGGGCGGGTGAAGACATCAATCACAGGCCCCAGTTCGGCAATCTCGCCACCGTCGATCACGGCCACGCGGTCGGCGATCTGCTTGATCACCAGCATCTGGTGGGTGATCAGCACCACGGTCACGCCCAGCTCGCGGTTGACCTTGCGCAGCAGATCCAGAATCGAGCGTGTGGTTTCGGGGTCCAGTGCCGAAGTGGCTTCGTCGCTCAGCAGGACCTTGGGGTTGCTGGCCAGCGCCCGGGCAATGCCCACGCGCTGCTTCTGGCCACCGGAAATCTGGGCCGGATAGCGGTCGGCCAGATGATCGAGGCCCACCAGTTCCAGCAGCGGCGTCACGCGCTGGTATATCTCGTCCTTGGAAATACCGGCCAGCTCCAGCGGCAGGGCCACGTTGTCATACACGGTGCGGGACGACAGCAGATTGAAGTGCTGGAACACCATGCCGATGTCGCGGCGCGCGGCGCGCAGCTCGCCATCGGACAGCTGCATGAGGTCCCGTCCGTTGACGATGACCTTGCCTTCTGTGGGGCGGTTGAGCAGATTCAGGCAACGCACCAGCGAGCTTTTGCCCGCGCCGGAGCGGCCGATGATGCCGAACACCTCGCCCGAAGCGATTTCCAGATTGATGCCACGCAAGGCGTGCACCGGGCCCTTGGGGCCTTGGTATGTCAGGGATAAATCCCGAATTTCTATCATGAAGAATATCGCGAATCACGCATGAATAATGCGCTTGACGCTATAAAAAGTGATTGTTCCCATCCCGGCTGCAGCGCTGCCGGGAAGCGGGCAATGCAGGCCTTCGTTCTGGTAGGTGCGGGCAGATCAGGCCACCCTACTTTTAGTAGTAACCCTCAATAATGCCTGAGTCTAGGCAAACCTGAGAGCAACTGGGACAAGTGAATTCACTTATGGCGCCGCTAGCAAGCCAGCAAACGCAGGCCTTGCCCGGGCCTGTCCCCACTGGCGGCAAGGCCTTGCAGGCCTTAGCATGCTTGCATCTGCCCCTGGTTTTCTCTGCCTCCCTATGCAGCCGCCGCCTCTGCCCATCCGTGTTGAATGCCCACCCGGCGCCTGCGACTGCCGACGTGAGCAGCTGCTTGGCACGCCGGACGCGGATCTGCGCATTCTGCAGCTCACGCGCGAGGAAGAGAAAAAGCTGCTGCAGCGCCTGGAAAGCATCAGCAGCCTGGTCGATCTCGAGCATATGCAGCAGCGCATTCACGCGCTCTTGGGCCTGGAGATACGCATCACCCCCGGCAACAACGAGGTGCGCACCATGCGCGGCATCCAGATCGATCTCGGCGATATGCCCGGTCTATGCCGTAAAACGCGTCAGAGCATCCCCGCCGCGATCCGCAAGGGGCTGGAGCGCAGGCCCGAGATTGCCTGGGCCCTGCTGGATGCGCATGACCTGTTTGGCATGCCCGGCAGCTGAGCCAAACACCGGCAACGCCCGACAGCAAAGCAGACTCTTCGCCAGATGGCCCTGGTCGGCCCGTACTGGAGCGGCCAGATCCCGCAGGTCGACCAGATAGTGCGAGCGCCTACGCGTGATGTCTACCTGAATCTGCGGGTGCTGGTCACCGGCGAAGACGGCCTCAAGGCCGCCCACGCTGTTCAGGACGGCTTTCGCATAGCGCCGGTGCTCCCAACGGCCGAGGACAGTCCGCGTCTCAAGCCCCGAGCCCTGGACTGGAGCCGCTTTGTCGTTCTGGTCCATCTCTCTATGAATTCGTGAACGGAGGCCAATATCTGGTGGACAACCCATCAACCGCTACTTCATTGGCGACCGCACCAAGGGCATGAAGTTCAACGCCGACGGCTGCCTCGACATCTGGTTGCAGCCCACAGACCCGGGCCCTGAAAAGCGTGCCAACTGGCTGCCCACGCCCGAGAAGAACCTGTTCTATCTGATGGCCAGTGCCTACCAGCCCTGGCCAGAGGTGCGGGATGCTTCATGGGTTCTGGACCCCGTGCAACGGATCAACGCCCAATCAATGCAGTGATGGCACACATGAAAAAATATCTCAGATCTCCCGATACGCTTTTGTCACGGCCCTAGCATTGAGCTGTCGTATGCAGCAGCGAACAGCATGTACAGCCGAACCGGCCAGAACGCCATTGCAGATGCCCGAGCCAAGCTCCAAGTCAAGGCCGTGGCTTCACGCACCTGGCTGCTGCGCCTTCCCATCGTCAATGTGGTGGTCTTCGAGACCGATGAAGGCCTGGTTCTGGTCGATAACGGCTATGCACCTGCCGGTCCCGCGCTGGCAGAAACGCTGAAGAAGCTTAGCAACAAGCCGCTGCACACCGTCATCCTCACGCATTTCCATGCCGACCATGCCTTCGGCGCCTGGGCGCTGACGGACCAGAAACCGCGTGTAGCAACCGAGCAGCGCTTCATCACTCAGATGGAGCTGGACATGCGCAGCAACGGTCTGATCGCGCACAACAACCAGCGACCACTCCCACCATAGGCGGCGAAGACTTTGTGCTGCCCCATGCGCGCGGCGAGACCGAAGACCACATCTGGATAGCTGTACCCGGTCGCGGCATTGTGGCCAGTGCCGATTACTTCCAGGACTTTTTGCCCAATGCGGGAAATGGCAAGCGCCGTCGGTGCTACCCCGAGGAGTGGGCTCAAGCTCTGCGCGACATGGCTGCGCTCAAGCCCCGGCTGCTTCTGCCCGCCCATGATCCAGCCATGACCAGGCCCGAGGAAACTCAGGACCGACAGCCCACCCAGGCCCAGTTGCTGGATAGCATCTCCAAGCAAGTGGTGGCTGGCCTGAACAGCGGCGAGCGCCGCGATCTGGTGATTGACAAAATCACACTGCCGCCGGAGCTGGCCCGGCGAAGCGATGCGCGCGAGCTCTATGTCCCGGCCAAGCACATCGACCGAATGGTGGGCAGCGAGCACAGCGGCTGATGGGACGATATTCCATCGCACAGGCGCCCGACGCCCCTGGCCAATAAGGCAAAAGAAATCGTGCAGCTAACAGGCGGCGCCAGGCCGGTGATTCGACGTGCAGTGACGCTGGCAGACAGCAACCCGGAGCTGGCCTCTCATCTGGCCGACTGGACCCGGTATGCAGACAGCGATGACCTCGAGGTGCCTCAAGGCGCACTGAAGGTCTGTTCCACGCGTGTTGCGAAGCCTCTGCACAAGCAGGAAGTGCCGGTCTATGCCGAGCACATGGTGCGCCTGCAGCTCAAGCTCAATAAGCTGGACAGCACACACGCGGCCAGTGCCAGTCAGAGCAGCACTGTGCATCAGTCACTGCAGTAGACCCTGCGGCAGCTGCCCACTCTTGGCAAAGGCATTGATGGGCAGCTGAATATAGGTACGGCCATCGTCCTGTGCAGGCGGCAGCTTGCCGGCACGCACATTGACCTGCACCGAGGGCAGAATCAGCGTGGGCATCTCCAGCGTGGCATCGCGTGCGGTGCGCATCTGCACAAACTCCGTCTCGCTGATGCCATCACTCACATGGATGTTGCAGTCGCGCTGGGCCTGCACCGTGGTCTGCCATTGCGGCTTGCGCCCAGCCGGCGGGTAGTCGTGGCAGACCCAAATGCGGGTCTGCCCAGGTAGTTCCAAGATGCGCCGAATCGAACGATAGAGCGTCGCCGCATCGCCGCCAGGAAAGTCGGCACGTGCCGTGCCCACATCGGGCATGAACAGGGTGTCGCCCACAAACACGGCATCCTCCACTCGATAGGCCATATCGGCCGGAGTATGGCCGGGCACATGCATGGCCAGCAACTCCAACTGGCCCAGCGGCAGACGTTCGCCATCCTGCACCAGATGGTCGAACTGGCTGCCGTCAGGCAAGAAACCGCGCTCGAAGTGATAGATCTTGCGAAACACGGCCTGCACATCGCGAATATGGGCTCCGATCGCCACCTTGCCGCCCAGATGGTGACGAATATGCTGGGCCGCGGAAAGATGATCCGCATGAGCGTGAGTTTCCAGAATCCACTGCAGCTGCCAGCCATTGCTTCGCACATAGTCAATCAGCTTGTCCGCGGAGCAACTGCTCAAGGTGCCGGATTTGGGCTCGAAATCCAGCACCGGGTCAATCACTGCGGCCTGACCACTGCTCGTATCGGCCAGAACATAGCTCACGGTACCGGTAGCTGCATCAAAAAATGGCTCGATATGCATCATATTGGCTGACATGGTGACTCCTGAAACGATGTGCCCGAAACACCGCAGCACAGCAATTAATTTACTTTTTTATATAATATATGAAAATATTTTGAAAGTGAAACAGTGAGCTCATCAACCTTTGACGAAGCACAGGCCACGCTGGATTTGCATGCCATGCGAACCCATGCAGGCAAAGCTGTGGCCATGCTCAAGCTACTCGGCAATGAAGACCGACTGCTGCTGCTGTGCCAGCTCTCCCTACAGGAGCGCACCGTGGGCGAGTTGGAGCGACTGACAGGCGTGTCCCAACCTACCTTGTCCCAGCAATTGGGCATTTTGCGGCGTGAGGGTCTGGTCACCACCCGCCGCGAAGGCAAATTCATCTGGTATCAGTTGGCCGATGCCAGCGCCCTGCAGCTGATGCAAACCCTGTATCAATTGTTCTGCCAACCAGGAGAGACAGCATGAATATCTTATGGAGTGAATTTACGCCCTGGACATCTCTGATCGGCGGCCTGCTGATTGGTCTGTCCGCTGCCCTGCTCATTGCCTTGCTCGGTCGCGTGGCCGGCATCAGCGGCATTGCCGGTGCATTGCTGCAGTTGCCGACCTGGTCCTCTGTCAGACAATGGGGCTGGCGCCTGGCATTCATAGTGGGCATGGTTGCAGCGCCGTTGGTCTGGTCGCTGTTTGCCCCGCTGCCAGCAATGCAGCTGCCTTCCAGCCCGGCCATCATCATTGCCGCCGGGCTGCTGGTGGGCTTCGGCACGCGCATGAGTTCGGGTTGCACCAGCGGCCACGGCGTGTGCGGTCTTTCACGCCTGTCGCCGCGCTCTCTGGTCGCTACGGCGACCTTTATCGCCACGGGCGCGATCACCGTGTTCGTGATGCGCCATGTCATTGCCTGAGTCAGCAAGGAGAACATCATGATCATCAATATTGCAGCCTTGCTCTGCGGCCTGGTGTTTGGCCTCGGTCTGATTCTTTCGGGCATGGGCAACCCCACCAAGGTGCAGAACTTTCTGGATTTTTCCGGTCAATGGGATCCTTCGCTGGGCTTCGTCATGGGCGGAGCCATCGCCGTAGGCCTGATTGCCTTCAGCTGGGCCAAGCGCCGCAAGACCGCTTTGCTGGGCGAGCCCATGCAACTGCCCACCAGCACCGTCATTGATCGCAAGCTGCTGACAGGCTCAGCCCTGTTTGGCATAGGCTGGGGACTGGCAGGTTTTTGCCCCGGCCCGGCGCTGATGAATCTGGCGACCCTCACACCGCAAGTCTGGCTGTTTGTCGCCGCCATGCTGGCTGGCATGTGGGCGCAGCATCTGTGGACGGCAAAAAATAGCTGAGATCTGGCGGCGATCCGCTCGGGAGGCACTCAGCAACCAAGCCCCCTGGACCGTGCAAGCCGCCTGCGCCACTTATCCATGGCTGCAGCGCCCCTAGCGCTTCATGAAACCCGCCCTGCCTCACTCTTTCGGCATCAGTGCCTGTGCAAAATGTCTGGCTGGCGCAGTCAGGTCGGCAAAGCTATTGGCATACAGCTTGAGGCTGCGCTCTGCCCAGGCATCGGTCAACGGCACCGCATGCAGAGCGCGAGCCTCGCCCAGTCTCTGGTACGCGCCTTCGGGCATGACGCCTACGCCCAGCCCGCATTCGATCATTCGGCACATGGCACTCAGGCTGTCGACCTCGATGCGCTGGCGCAGCATACGTCGGCCGGCGCGGGCTTCCTGATTGAGCACCTCCTGAACGATGCTGCTGTCGCGCAAACCGATCTGGGCGTAGTCCAGTGCTTCTTCATAGGCCAGCTCCTGATGCCGGGCCAGAGCGTGGTCATTGGGCATGATCAGTACCATGCGTTCATGCCGGTACGGCATGGACTCTAGGCCCTCGACTTCGTCGCTGGGACTGCAGACCCCCAGATCAGCCATGTGATCGCGCACAGCGCGCGCTACCGAGCGACTGGTTGCCTGACGCAGATCGATGCGGATGTCGGGATGATGCTTCACGAAGACAGCAATATCCTCGGGCAAGAACTGTTCCACTGCGGAGGCATTGGCACTGAGGCGCACCAGCCCGCGTACGCCCCGCGCATATTCGCCAAGGTCGTCACGCAGGTGTTCGACACCCAGAAGAATCGTGCGCGCATGCGCCAGCAGCAACTCTCCGGCAGGGGTCGGGCGCACCCCGCGGGCATGGCGCAGCAGCAAGGGAGTGCGGGCCAGGGATTCCAGTTCGGCAACACGCTTGCTGACCGCCGAGGCGACCATGCCGCCCTGCTCGGCCGCCCGCGCAATACTGCCGTGTTCGCAGATCAGCACGAACAAATCCAGCGATGCAAGATCTATCTGGCGCAGAAAACTGCGCGGCGAAGTGAAGTCGGACATGGGGCGATGACAAACAGGCGCACGGAAGCGCAGCCAGGGATTTCAGCCAGGACGCAGCGGTCAAAACCCAGACCCGCAGCTCAAGCCATCACGTTTTGGAACGGCTCAAGGAATTTTAGCCACTTCTTGCCGCAAGCCTGCCTACTTAACATGCCCACTTTGCCAACACACACGCTCATGCTTCTTTCCGCTTCCGACGCGCCACGCGTTGCCCAGGTCCTGGTCGGCCTCGGCGCTGTACGCATTGCTTCGCATCAACCGTTCATCTACACCTCGGGCTGGGCCAGCCCGGTCTATGTGGATGCCCAGGTCCTGATGTCCGACGTCGCTCTGCGCAGCGAAATCATGGACATCGCGGCCCGCCGCATGCGACCACTGATTGCCGCCAGCGGCATCAATGCCATCGTGGGAACCGAAAGCTCGGGCATTGCCTTTGCGGCATGGCTGGCCGAGCGACTGGCGCTGCCCATGCTCTATCTGCGCAAGCGCCCTGTCGGCTGGGACATCACCGCTCAGCTCGAAGGCCGCCTGCCTGCCGATGCCAAGGTACTGCTGGTCGATGACGTCACCACCGACGGTCGCTCCAAGGCCGGGACGGTTGCCGCCCTGCGCCGCGCCGGTCCCGTTGTCGAGGACGTGCTGGTTCTGCTCGACTATGCGCTCTATGCCCCCCAGGCTGGCACCCTGGCCGATCACGCATTGTCCCTGCATGCTCTGGCGACCTGGAATCAGCTGCATGAAGCGCTGCTGGCGAGCGGACAGCTCAGTGACGAGCAAAAGGCCACGCTGGCGGACTTCTCGGCCTCGCCTGTGGACTGGTCCATCCGACATGGAGGTAGCGGAGCATGATGGCCTGCAACACCATGACGGATACCAGCGCACTGGCGCAAGCCCTGCTCTCTGAAATCCGCGAGGCCACCCGTGACGGCCTGGGCGTCACCCGTGAAAGCTATGGCGAAGGCGAGACTGCTGCGCTGCGCATACTTGAGGAGCGGGCCGAAGATCTGGGCCTGAATCATGAATGGGATCGAGCCGGCAACCTGTGGCTTAGCCTGCCAGAGGAAAACCGGACGGAACCCTACGTCGTGGTTGGCTCGCATGCCGACTCCGTGCCACAGGGCGGCAACTTCGACGGACTGGCAGGCATTGTCGCCGGCATGCTGATGCTGCTTCAGCTGCGCGGTCGCCACGAACAGGCCCCACCGCTGCGCGTGCTGGCCCTGCGCGGCGAGGAAAGCGCATGGTACGGCAAGGCCTATCTGGGTTCTCTGTCCCTGCTGGGCAAGCTGCCAGCCGCCACCTTGAAACGCCCTCACCGAGATGGCGCAGGCATCCTCAGCGAGGCCATGTCGCGCTGCGGCGCCGATGTCGATGCCATTCAGCACGCCGAGCCGCTGCTCGATCTCGCGAATGTCTCAGCCTATCTGGAACTGCATATCGAGCAGGGACCTGTCATGGTCAATCGCGGCTGGCCAGTGGCCCTGGTCACAGGCATCCGCGGCAACGTCCGCCACAACCTGATCCGTTGCATCGGCGAAACCGGCCACTCGGGCGCCGTGCCGCGCTGGCTGCGCAAGGATGCCTTGCTGGCGGTTGCCGAGCTGTTGTCGCGCATGGACGAGCATTGGCGCGTGCTGCTGCAGATGGGTATGGACATGGTAATGACCACGGGCATCTGCTCCACCTCGGCACAATCGCATGCCGTTTCCGTCATTCCCGGCGAAGTGGCATTCAGCTTTGAGGTGCGCAGCCAGGACACGCAGACCCTGGAGCGCTTCTATACCCTGATGCGTGAAGAGTGCCAGGCCATAGAGCGCGCCCGCAGCGTGCGTTTCGAGTTCGACGAGCGCCTGTTCACGGAGCCTGCCACCATGGATGCGGGTTGGCTGAACCGCCTGGAAGCAGCCGCTGCCCAGAACATGAAACTGGAGCGCATGGCAAGCGGTGCCGGCCATGATGCAGCAGTGTTCGCCAATGCAGGCGTGCCATCGGCCATGGTCTTCATTCGCAACGAAAATGGCTCTCACAATCCGCATGAGGCCATGGACATCGGCGACTTCCTGGCAGGAGTCGATCTGCTGACCCGCGCGCTGATTGCCTGAACCCTGCCCGGTCCGGGCGGGCACAGCGATCACGCCACAAGCAAGAGGTGAGCAACTCCGAGCCCAAGGCTCTGGTGTGAAAAGCGAATGACCCGTGTTATGGCATCCTGCCCGGAATGGGGGTCCAGTGCAGCTCTCAGACTCAGTGTTTTAGCCTCTACCTGAGCACCAACGCCTGAGAGAGCAAAGAAAAATGCCATCCGTGGCCTTGACCAACAAAAAGCACGCATCCTGAAGGCGCTCACAGCAAATGGGCGTACTTATAAGGCGCCCGATATCAGCGAACGCCCTAGACACCAAGCTCTGCCTCAGCCTAAGACTGGCACTTCAACATGCCGGTCGTGAAATCAAAGACGCAATAGAGAGCTCAGATCAACAGCAGGCAAGCTCGGCTGTTGCACGGCAATTCGAAAGACACCACATAATTTGCATGGAGCCCTGTTGCGCAGCTTGTTCTTGAGACGCACGCCCCGTGCCTGACTCCGTCTGTAGATATGCAGTCTGCTACTCGTCTCAAGCCCTTGATTATCTTGGCAAACTGGTCAGCCCAAACAGGTCGGCCCCAAGTTACCTATCAGCGCTTGCATTGATGGAAGCTCCCATAATGCAACGATGTACACATGCATGTATAAAGCTCATACCCAATTCAGGCGTAATGTAAGCGGCCTAAATCCCACAAACTCGCCTGACTCACCAGTTGAATGGCAAGTGCTTAACGAGATTTGTGTTTTTCCGCTTTCTCCCTCAAGAAAGCATTCATATGCTGCTGTGGCTCACCGGTCTGGAAAGCCGCACCAAACTCGGCAATGCTGTCATCAACCGCTGCATCCAGTGTCATGCGCTCCCAGCGGCGCAGCAGTTTCTTTTGCTGCCTAAGTACCATCGGGCCGATTTCGGAGAGGCCGGCGGCCACCTCCAGAATGCGCTCATCCAGCTTCTCCTGAGGGACGCATTCGTTGATCAGGCCCCATTCCCGCGCTTGAGCTGCCGGGATGTTCTCTCCCGTCAGCAACAGCCAGGCAGCGCGTGTCGTGCCGATCTGGGACGGCATCATGGCGGCATGAATCACCGATGGGATTCCGACCTTCACCTCAGGCATGCCAACAACGGCGTTTTCAGCAGCGATTCGCAAATCACCAGCCATCGCCAGCTCCAAGCCGCCGCCAAGAGTATGCCCCTCCAGGCGCACGATAACGGGCACCGGGAAGTGCCGCACCGCATTGCAAAGATCGCGCAGGCCGCTGATGAAGGCCCGCCCGGTAGCGGCATTCAAGCTGGCCAGTTCCTTGATATCGGCTCCCGCAACGAAAGCCCGCGAGCCTGAGCCTCTCAGCACAAGACAATGCAGCTCTTTGTTTTCTGCCAGTTCGCTGAGCGTCTGGATCAGGCCCTGAATGACGGGAGTGCTCAATACGTTGAGAACACCAGCGTCAGTGATGGACAGCACTGCGGTGGTCGAGGTGGGATAGGTCACTTGCGAATACATGATTGTCCTGTCAGAGTTTTTTGAAGCCGATGTCCTTGATGAGCTTGGCCCATGCCTTGTTGGACCGTTCTACCGTGTCGCGAAACTGCTGCGGTGACTGGTAATCGACCACCGCGCCTTGCTGTTCTATCGTCTTGACAAGTTCAGGATTCTTTAGCGCGGCCTTGGCAGCAACGCTCAGCTTGTGCAACACCGCAGCATCCAGGCCGGCAGGTGCACCCAGCCCATACCAGGACATATCGTTCATGGGCTTCAACCCAACTTCAGCATAGGTCGGTACGTTGGGCAGATGGGCAAGACGCTTGGGACTGGAGACCGCCAGGGCACGCAGCTGATTGCCTGCGATCAGGGCACCCGATGAGGGCATGTTGTCAAATACAACGTCGATCTGGCCGGCGATCAGATCATTGAGTGCGGGGCCCAGGCCCTTGTAGGGAACATGGGTGATATCGGTCCTGGTGGTATGGCCGAACAAGGCGCCGCTCAGGTGACTCAGCCCGCCATTGCCCGACGAGCCATAGTTCAGCTTGGCGGGCGCCTTTCGAGCTTCATCGATCACATCCTGAGCCGTCCTGTACTGCGACGAGACATTCACCACCATCACACCCGGCACATTGGCAATATTGGTGATAGGCGTGAAGTCCTTCACCGCATCATAGGCAGGCTTGGCATAAACATTGGGATTCACTGCATGAGAACTCTCCACCATCATGACCAGCGTGTAGCCGTCGGCAGACTGCTTGGAGGCGTACTGCGAACCCGTACTACCTCCGGCTCCGGGCTTGTTTTCCACGACGATGGATTGTCCGAGCGCCTCGCCAAGATAGCGAGCCATCACGCGCCCTATGACATCGGTAGCTCCGCCCACGGCGTAGGGGACGACCAGCCGTACGGGGCGATCCGGATAGGAAGTGGCACCTGCAGCACGAGCCATGGACATGGCACCAAGACCCAGGGCCAAGGCGAGCAGAGATTTCAAAGGCTTCATTCACGTCTCCTGTTATGTAGAAGCAAGACCTGATGCTTTGATCAGCATCGGCATCGTTCGTCTGCTGGAAGGCTGACCCGAAATGACTCAAGCAGCAGATGCGGCTGCGGCCGGCCCCAGCGTGGGCGGCGGACAAATCTGCAATCCCGCACTCGGGGGCAGCATGGGATTGCGCACGAGTTGGAGCTTCCCCAGTTCGGGGTGCTCGACGGTCTGAAGCATCTGACGATGAATCACCTGCGGGTGCAGGAAGACCTGCTCCAGACTGTTGATGTTTCCCCAGGAGATGCCATTGATATCGAGAACAAGGCCCAGATCGGCAGTCCTCCAGTTCATCAATACGGCGCGCAACAGCGGCCTGAGTTGCGCCAGATTCGTCAGGCGTCCCGCATTTGTCGCAAATTCGGGCTGCAGATGCCATTCACTCTTCATGAGCTTGCAAAAGGCCGAAAACTGAGTGTCGTTGCCTATTGCCAAAATGATGTGGCCATCGCTGCATTCAAAGACTTCATATGGCGCGAGATTGGGGTGCATATTGCCGATGCGCGCCGGCTTCTCACCGGAAACCAGGAAGTTGGCTCCCTGATTCGCATTCATCGCCACCGCTACATCCAGCAGTGCGATATCAAGGTGCTGACCCTGCCCGGAGCGTCCACGCTGCACCAAGGCCGCAAGCACCGCGCTGGTGGCATACATTCCCGTCATCAGATCCACCACGGCCACGCCGGTGCGCAAGGGGCCTGCCCCCTCTTCACCGTCGGCAATGCCTGTGTAGCTCATCAAGCCACCCATGCCCTGGAAGATGTAGTCATATCCGGGCTTGTGAGCAAACGGTCCTGTCTGTCCAAACCCCGTGACGGACAGGTAGACCAGTCCCGGGTTGATACGCGCCAAGGTGTCGTAGTCAAGACCATAACGAGCCAGCGTTCCGACCTTGTAGTTTTCGACCACCACATCGGCATCCTGGATCTGGCGCACCAGCCAGGCAACTTCCGCCTCTCTGGTAAAGTCCAGCGTGACGGATTGCTTGCCTCGATTACAGGAGAGGAAATAGGCAGCCACCCGCTCACCGCTTTCCGAAGTCAGGAACGGAGGCCCCCAGCTGCGGGTATCGTCCCCTGTTTCAGGCCGCTCGATCTTGAGGACATTCGCGCCAAGATCAGCCAGATTCTGGGTGCACCATGGCCCAGCCAGAATTCTTGACAAGTCCACGACACGGACTCCATCCAGTGCATTCGCAAGCATCACACCTCCAAAATTTTTCTGTATTCTTGGAGCGGGCTTGCCTAGGGTCAATTGGCCATTTTTGCACCCGGAGTTCGCGGAATTTGGATGGTCTTCCAGCCCGACGAAACGCCTGAAATGCGCGCGACCTGTTCACCTCAGGAGACGGGTACGAGAATGCAGCTGGCTCGCGCCATCAGCGCATTGCCATTGCTCAAAGTGCAATCGGCAAAGCACATTCTCCGGCCCCTGCGGGTGATCAGCACCTCGGCCTCGACCCAGTCCCCAAGGCGCGCGCTAGACAGGTAGTCGATGTTCATATGAGCCGTCACTATTGATGCGGAAAGTGCCGTCGCCACGTTATAGCCAATGGCGTTGTCGACCACCGTCGCCACAAAGCCACCATGTGCGATGCCGTGCAGATTGAGATGCTGCTCGAGCACCCTGACTCCTATGATGGTGGAGCCGTCTTCGCGCTGCCTCTTGTACATGGGGCCTTGCGCAAGCACGAAGTTGCTGGGGGACACATGTTCCTCAAATCCCTCTGGGGGTACGAAGACGGAGTTGCTCATGGCTGGGCCAATATGTCGTTCAGCGCTTGTTGTTCGATCCATGGCGCCGCAATCCAGTGCTCGCCATGCCGGGCATGCAGATCCCGAATCTTTGCGAGAACCTGCGTCCATCCCAGGCTCTGCGCATGGAACATCGGCCCGCCCCTCCATGCTGGAAAGCCATAGCCATTGACATACACCACATCCACATCGGAGGCTCGTTGAGCGATTCCTTCGTCGACGATGCGCGCACCTTCGTTCACCAGCGCAAGCACACAGCGTTCGACGATTTCCTCATCGCTGACCCGACGCCTCTCGATGCCGGCCTCCCGTGCGCATTCCGCAATGAGCTCCTCGATCAAGGGATCGGGAACTGGCGTGCGATTGCCGGCTTCGTAGCGGTAGTAGCCGGCACCGGTCTTTTGACCGAAGCGGCCTTGCTCGCAGATCCTGTCAGCCACCCTGGAGTAGCGCAGATGAGACGGCCTCGTGGATGCAAGACGCTTGCGTGTCGCCCAGTTGATGTCCATCCCTGCAAGATCTGCCATGGCAAGAGGGCCCATCGCGAAGCCGAATGCCTGCATGGCGGAATCGATCTGCGGTACCGTGGCCCCCTCTTCAAGCAGAAATCCCGCTTCTCGCCAGTAACCGGTCAGCATGCGGTTTCCCACAAAGCCTTCACAAACGCCCACCAGCACGGGGATCTTGCCGATGGCCACGGCCATCTGCATGCAGCTCGCGATGACTGCGTCGCAGGTGCGCTCTCCACGCACCACTTCCAGCAACTTCATCACATTGGCCGGACTGAAGAAATGCAGGCCGATGACATCTTCGGGTCGCTGGGTCGCAGCAGCGATCTCGTTGATGTTCAACCGCGATGTATTGGTGGCAAGAATCGCACCCTTTTTGCAGATCCGGTCGAGCAGCACGAACACATTGCGCTTGACAGCCATATCTTCGAAAACGGCTTCTATGACCAGATCAACTTCTGCGAACGTCGACAGGTCCAATGTCCGATGAATGTGCTGCATCCTTTCTTTGACCGCTTCGGCACTGAGCCCTCCACGCGATACGGAAATCTGATAGTTGCGCTCGATTAGTGCCATGCCGCGGTCCAGTGCCGCCTGCTCTCGCTCGCACAAGACGACGGGAATGCCTGCATTCGCAAACGCCATGGCAATGCCGCCGCCCATGGTGCCTGCGCCCAGAATACCGACACGACAAATCTTCCTCTCAACCACATTGCAGTCCTTGCCGACAAATTTGGCCGCTTCCTTCTCGGCGAAGAACATGTGACGCAAGGACTTGGAAGGCCCTCCGGCAACCAGTTCTTCAAACAGTTCACGTTCCTTGTCAAGGCCCTGCTCGAAAGGCAAGTTCATGGCGCTTTTCACGCACTGGATGGCGGCGCGCTGCGCAATCGCGTTACGGACCTTGGGGTTGACGCCTGCACGAAGACGCTCGAAGTCTGGCAGCTCACCCTTGGGAGGGGGAACTTTGATGTCAGCCAGCACTGGCAGCACTGAATGATTGTCTGCCATGCCCAGCGCAAACCTCATGCTGGCCTGCTCCAGATCGTCCTCGAAAATTGCATCCACCAGACCGAGCTGCAGAGCCTCCTTGGCTCCGACATGCTTGCCCGAGGTGACCAGCCGCACGGCATCTGCCGCCCCGATCAACCGTGGAAGCCGTTGCGTTCCTCCACCACCGGGGACCAGCCCCAGATTCACCTCAGGCAGCCCCATTCGTGCGGATGAATCCGCGACCCGGTAGTGACAGGCAAGCGCCAGCTCCAGTCCACCGCCCAGCGCCACACCGTGAATGCAGGCTACCACGGGCTTGACGCACCGCTCTA
This sequence comes from Comamonas testosteroni, assembly GCF_014076415.1. Classification (NCBI taxonomy): domain Bacteria; kingdom Pseudomonadati; phylum Pseudomonadota; class Betaproteobacteria; order Burkholderiales; family Comamonadaceae; genus Comamonas; species Comamonas testosteroni. Next base: position 2,447,810 of record NZ_CP043568.1, on the reverse strand, counting down.
TGGATCGGTTGACTTGACGCAACATGGGGCTCGCCGTCGCAGCAGGGCTATTGAACTGGCGTATGTCCGCGCCGCCGCAGAAGACCTTGCCCTGCCCACGCAGCACCACGGCTCTCACGGCTGCGTTGGCCTGTGCACGGGCAATGCCTTGGGCAATGCCGCGTCGAACCGTGTCACCCAGCCCGTTGACGGGTGGATTGTCGATGACGATGAGCGCAACGCCTTGGCGCTCCTCATAGCGCACGGTTTCGGAAAGTGAAACTGCTTGTTTGTAGTCGTTCATGGAGGTCATATTTCAGTGCTGCACGAGCGAATGCATCGCGGATGGGGTCTGGGTCAGGCGCGCGAATTGCTGGACATGGTGCTGCTCGTCACCGAGGGTATGGGATAGCACCAGCAACCTCTTGACAAACTTGCCGAGTGCCAGTTCGTCAGTCATGCCTATGCCGCCATGCAGCTGAATCGCACTCTGACAGATGAACCGGGCCGCTTGGCAGCACACGGCCTTGGCCGCCGAAACCGCAGCCAGAAAGTCTTCAGAGCGCACCATGGCGCTGGCCTTTTGCGACAACGAGCGTGACTTCTCCAGCTGCATGTACATGTCCACCAGACGGTGCTGAATGGCTTGAAAGCTGCCGATCGAGCTGCCGAACTGCTTGCGCTCCCTCACGTATCCGAGCGTGGCCTCCAGTACAGCCGACATGATTCCTACGGACTCGGCACACAAGGCGGCATTGGCTCTGGCACAGATATGCTCGAACAACGGCCAGGCCAAATGGAGCTCTCCAAGCAAGCTGGACTTGGGCAGCTGAACCCTGTCGAACCAGATGTCAGACGCCGGAGACCCGTCGATGTTGAAATAGGAGCGGACACGGATGCCTGGGGTCTGCGGTCTCACCATGAACAGGGACAGACCATCCGTTTGCAGGGCCGATCCCCGCGTTCTGGCAAGCACCAGCCACATATCCGCGTGCTGCGCATGACGAACACCCACCTTGTGGCCGTCCAGCACCCATCCTTGCTCCAAGACTTCGGCCCGGGTGCTGACATTGTGCAGGCTGTAGTCGGTCTGTTCCTCTGCATGGGCCATGGCGATCTGACAATCACCAGCCAGAACCAGAGCCAGCAGCTCACTTGCAAGCTGCTGCGTGCCCGTAGCCGCCAACAGACTAGCCGCCTGTACCACGGTTGCTACATAAGGCTCCAGCACCAAGTGGCGCCCAAAGTGCTCCATGATCACATGCACAGCGATCGGATCGTCCTGGATGCCTCCACGGCTTTCGTCCACGGTGAGAGCGAGGAGGCCAAAGTTGGCGAATTCCCCCCAATGCACCGAAGCGGAACTGAGCTGCCCTGCAGCGCAGCAAGGGATACCGGACTCGGGAATGGGATGTTCCCGCTCCAGATAGCGCTCCAGCGAATCCGCCAGTTGGCGCTGCTCGTCGTTCAGATAGTCTCTCATGGCGCTCACAGTCCCAGAGCCATTTTGGCAATGATGTTTCGCTGCACTTCGTCCGTCCCCCCATAGATCGAGATCTTTCGAAGATTCAGATAGAAGCCCGCGAGCGTTGATACGGAGCTTTCCGGCTCGGACGATGTCAGCTCAAATGCCTGTTGACAGAACTCCAGAGCGAGCGGGCCCGCCGCCTCGAGCTGGCGCTCGGTAATCGCCTGCGCCAGCGTCGTGCCGATGAGCTTGAGTACCGAAGCTTCCACCCCATTGCCTGTCCCGCCCTCGGTCTGACGGAGCAAACGCTGAACAGAGGCTTCAAGCGCGAGCAATTCCAGATCAAGGCGCGCCACGTTATGCACCCAGTCCGCGCGCTGCGCCAGGCAAACGCCATCGACGACCCGCTCCTCCAACAGACGTTTCAGAAATGTCAGCTCACGCTTGCAGCGGCCGACGCGAGCCGCACCAAAGCGCTCATGCGACAGCAGATACTTGGCGCAAGTCCAGCCCCGGTTCAACTCGCCCACCAGGTTAGCTTCGGGAACACGCACTCCGTCAAGAAACACTTCATTGATTTCAGTGTCGCCATCGATGGTTCGGATCGGACGCACGGTGACGCCTGCCGACCTCATATCGATGAGCAAAAAGGAAATCCCGGACTGCGCCTTGGCCTGTGGGTCCGTCCGAACCAGACAGAACATCATGTCTGCATACTGCGCATAGGTCGTCCAGGTCTTCCGACCATGAACGATGAACTCGCCATCCTTCAGCTCTGCACAAGTGCGCAACGAAGCCAGGTCCGAGCCGGATTCCGGCTCCGAATAGCCCTGACACCACCAGTCTTCACCAGACAGTATCCTTGGCAAATAGTGGTCTTTCTGCTGCTGTGTGCCGTACTTCATCAGTACCGGTGCAACCATGCGAAGTCCGAAGGGAACGGTTTCAGGAGCGCCTGCGATTGCACATTCGTCATCAAAGACAAGCCGCTGCGCCAGCGACCAACCCGTCCCGCCATACTCGCTAGGCCAATTGGGTGCAGCCCAGCCCCTGCTGCGCAAGATGGATTGCCAGTGCAGGAAATCCTCCTTCTTGAGACGCTTGTGCTCCAGCACCTTGCGCCGCAGATCGACCGGAAGCTGTTCTGCCAGAAAGGCGCGCACTTCATCACGGAATGCTTCCACCGCGAAGCTGCCGATGGAGTCGATCATGGCAGCGCCCTTTCCAGCTCGAACCGCAGATCGGCCCCCGTGCATGCTTCGAGGGTCTGTTCGTCCATCCCCTCCACTATGTCGATGACAACAAGCCCCTGGGGCCGAACATCAATGACGGCCAGATCGGTGTAGATACGCTTGACGACACGTCGCCCCGTCAAGGGCAAGCTGCATCGGCTCACGATGCGCGGCCTGCCCTCTCGCGTGACATGCTCCATGAGCACGTAAACGGCCTTGGCCCCCACCGCCAGATCCATAGCACCGCCCACTGCGGTCGCCACGTTCTTCTGCCCCAAAGACCAGTTGGCGAGATCACCGTGTTCCGAGACCTCATATCCACCCAGAATGCAGAAGTCCAGATGCCCGCCACGCATCATGGCAAAGGAATCTGCGTGATGGAAAAAGCTGCCACCAGCCCGAATATTCACAGGCAGCTTGGCGGCGTTAGACATGTCTGGATCTGGCGCCTCACCGTCGAGCAGCGCACGCATGCCGAGAATGCCGTTCTCGCTGTGCACCACGATTTCGTCTTCAGGCTTGAAGTGATCGAGTACGGTGACAGGCAGACCAATTCCAAGATTGACGTAGGCACCTGCAGGAATATCCCTGGCCACACGCTGTGCCATCTGCTGGCGTGTCATTCCTTGCTTCATGCGCGTCGCTCCTGTGCAGCGGCGGCATTCACGACCACGCGCTGCACGAAAATTCCGGGAGTGACAATGCTCTCTGGGTTCAGCTCCCCAAGCGTCGCAACCTCTGCTACCTGCACAATCGACACCTTCGCCGCCATGCACATGATCGGACCGAAATTGCGAGCCGCCTTGCGATACAGCAGATTGCCCCAACGGTCGGCCACATGCGCCTGCACCAACGCATAGTCGCCATGCAAAGGTTGCTCGAAAACATAGCCGACGCCATCGATGATCCGCGTCTCCTTGCCCGCAGCCAGCTCTGTTCCGTAGCCCGTGGGGGTCAGGAATCCACCCAATCCAGCGCCTGCAGCGCGCAAGCGCTCGGCCAGCGTGCCCTGGGGGACGCATTCGTACTCGACGCGCCCCTGGGCATAAGCGCTCTCGAAGGCCTCTGATTCGGCACCGCGTGGATAGGAGGCAAGCAGCTTGCGTACTCTGCCGGCGCGGATCAGCCGGGCGAGACCGATATCCCGGCTGCCGCTGTTGTTGCAAACCACGGTGAGTTCACTCGCCCCCTGTTCATAGAGGGCATCCAGCAATGCATTGGGCTGACCCGCCAAGCCAAACCCGCTGACCAGAACGCAGGAGCCGTCTGCGATATCGGCCACTGCCTGCGCTGCCGAATCGAGGATCTTGTCGATCATGTGTCTGCTCCTTCTACCGTGACGAAGCCAGGATGGCCGTTGCCTGACTGGAAAGCACGCCTCCGTTGCCATGCACCAGTGCCACTTCTGCACCCGGCACCTGGCGTGCATCTGCCTGTGCACGCAGCTGCGTCACAGCCTCGATGATGAGGAAAATGCTGTACATGCCCGGATGCACGCACGACAGACCTCCGCCATTGGTGTTCATGGGGAAGGCACCGCCTGGTTCGATCCGTCCGCCCTCAATGAACGCTCCGCCCTCGCCCTTGCTGCAAAAGCCCAGGTCTTCGAGAAACAGAATGGGGTTGATGGTGAAGGCGTCATATAGCTGCACCACATCCACGTCGGCAGGTGCAAGCCCGGCCTGAGCAAACGCCTTGCGACCCGACTCCACTGCAGGTGTCACAGTCAGGTCTTGCATGCACGAGATCTGACGATGCCAGTGGGCATAGCCGCTCCCCAGTACATAGATGGGCTTGCCATGCAGACTCCTGGCTCGCCGGGAGGAGCTGACGACGATAGCGCCCGCACCGTCCGTGACCAGACAACAATCGAGCACGGTCAGCGGGTCCGAGATCATCCTGGAGTTGATCACCTCATCGACCGTCAAGGTTTTCCTGGAAAATGCGTCCGGATTGAGTTGCGCCCATTTGCGCGCAGCCACAGCCACTTCGGCCAGTTGCTGGCGTGTCGTGCCGTACTCATGCATATGGCGAGCCGCCGCCAGCGAATAACTGGACACCGGATTGAAGGCCTTGTAGGGATGTTCGTAGGGCTGCGGGTCCAGCTCGGCGCGCATCTGATTGACGCGAGAGCTGCTGGGCGCGCTGCGGGGCGTGCTTCCATAGCAGATCAGCACGTTCTCGCACTCCCCCGCATCGATCGCCATCTGTGCGATCTTCAGGTCTGCGATGAAGGCCGATCCACCAAACATGGTGCTGTCGGAAAACCGAGGACGAATGCCCAGGTACTCCGCCATGCGCATCACCCACCAGGGCGAGGTGAGACTGGAAGTAATGATGCCGTCGATATCGGATTTGCGCAGGCCGCTGCGCTCGATCGCCATGCAGGATGCCTGTGCGATGATTTCCTGCTCCGTGGCACCACCCGCATGCCCCATGCCGGCCAGGCCGGTACCGAGGATGGCGATGGAGCCTCTTGAAGATGCTGTATTCATTCCTGTCCTCCCGGTGCCGCGACGAATACGAGCAAAGGGCTTTCTTCCACCATGTCGATGCGGGCCCGAACAGGCATACCGATACGCACCTCATCGACCGGGATGTCGACCACACGACTCATGAGCCTCGGACCTTCCTCAAGAGTCACCAGCACCACTGTGTAATCCGCTCCTTCGCGCGCGCGGACAATCGTCACCGAATACACGACTGCCCTTCCCGAAGCCGTCACCCAGTCAATCGCCTGCGAGCCGCAGTGGGGACAGCAAACACGAGGAAAGAAGTGGAACCGTCCGCAGTCGCGACATTGAGGAATCTCGAAGCGGCCATCGGCCAAGGCATCGAAATACCGCTTGTCACAGGCAGCCGCCGTAGCAGACTGACGCTCTCCCATCCTGTTTGCATCGAGCTCAGTCATCGGACTTCACACCGGTTTCCTGCACCACACGCATCCACTTGTTCACCTCGGCTTCGACGAACTTGCGGGTTCGGGCGACATCCATCACACCCAGAGGCTCGCTGTACTGCAAACGCAGACGCTCGACCATTTCAGGAGAGTTCATGATGGTGCTGATCTCCTTGTTCAGCATCGTCACGACGGACGCGGGCGTTCCGGCCGGGGCATACAAGCCCAGCCATGTGTACACGTCAAAGCCTTTGAACCCACTCTCCTGCATCGTCGGCAATTCAGGGAACAGCTTGCTGCGTTCGGACGCCATATTGGCAATGGGGCGCAGACGCCCGGATGTGATGAACGCCGAGACGCTCATCGAGTCCTGGACGGCCATGGGAATCTGCCCCGCGACGGCATCATTGGTCGCAGGCGCAGCCCCTTTGTAGGGGACATGCACGAATGGATATCCAGTGACCTTGCCCAGCCACTCTCCACCCAGATGTGTGGAACCTGCCGCGCCTGCCGTTCCATAGGGAATCGAGCTCTGCGTCTTGGCCCAGTTCAGAAACTCGGGAAGTGTCTTGGCCGGAACCCTCGGGTTCACCACGATCAGATTTGGCGACCTGGCCAGAACGGCTACCGGCTCCAGACTCTTGAGAGGGTCATAACCGACCTTTTTCATGGCTGGAGCAATCACGTAGCCCGTAGCGCCCACCAGCAAGGTGTAGCCGTCTGCCGCCTGCTTTGCGACATACTCGGTCCCCACTTGACCAGCCACGCCAGCACGGTTCTCGATCACAAAAGGCTGTTTGAGGTTCTCCGACAATTCTTTGGCCAACGCACGGCTGACGATATCTGTCATGCCACCCGGAGGAAATGCAACGACGATCGTGACAGGCTTGCTCGGATAGACACGAGCTTGCGCCAATGCAGTACCTGTCGAAGCGGATACAGCCCCCCATCCCAACACCAAGGCACAAGCAATTGGGCAGGCTTTGCCCAGAGGTGAAATCGCCATCCGTGTCTCCTTCCAATCTGTAGTTAGTAACGCTTTTTCAGCGCCGATTCAGTGTATGAATCGCTACCTGACAGCTCAATCAGAAAGATTCGAACGCTCTGTTTGAGAATTTGATAGGAGACTTGGATGCGATGGCCTGTTCACGCGCCCAGAACACGTGAAAGCGACTATTCCGTGGCTGGGGTTGGCAACTGCACTCGTGTCGCTGCGACCAGTGGATCTTCCAGAAGGAAATTCATGCAGGCGGTGATGAAGTTGGGAAAGCGAGCATCTTTTCGCACCGCCAGATTCAGCTTGCGCAGCGCCCATGGTTCATCCAGCTCAATGACCGACAAGAGCTTGGCCTGCTGCCGGTTCGCCAGCACGCTGGTCGGAACCATGGCCACACCCACTCCTGAAGCCACCAGAGACAGAACCGACTCAAAGCCATGTGTGTGCAATCTGGCTCTCACCGCACGCCCGGACTTGGTAGCCGTGTCCCGTAGGAACAGGTAGTTGCTGCTGGCTCTGCTGGTGCAGACAAAATCGAAGTCCAATGCTGCAGCCAGGCGAATGCTGTGCTGTGACGCCAGCAGATGATCTCGCGGCGTGACTATCACCAGACGGTCTACCGCGTATGGATAGATGCTCAAGCCTTCTACATTCGTTTCACCCGCGAAAATGCCGATGTCGGCCTCGCGCGCCAGCACCGCGGTTGGAATGGTCTCGCTCTGGCGCTCGTCCACTTCGGCATCGATACCAGGATAGGCCACGAGAAAGCGCCCCAAGGTATGGGTGATAAAGCCATTGAGAGAGCTGCTGTTGGCCACCAGGCGCACATGCCCCTTGATACCGGAGATAAAGCGGCTCACATCGCCCTGCATTCGCTCTATGCCTTCAAAGATCTCTCGCACATGCGTCAGCACAGCATCACCGGCAGGTGACAGCTCCATTCCCCTAGGAGTGCGCTCGAACAGTGTCGTACCCATGGCTTGCTCCAGATTCTTGAGCCTGTAACTCGCAGCAGATGGGGTGATGAACACCGCCGATGCCCCCGCGGTCAGACTGCCTGCTTGGGCAATTTCAAGAAACAGGCGTAGATCGGTCAGCTCGTAGCGCATTGGAAAATCATATTCGAAGACGCTTGCCGGGATAAGCTGGCTTTACCCTGCCCCCTCCCTCTTTCCAATGAGAAGTCAATGCTGAGTTAGCAAGCCTTTTCTGAAAAACCTACAGCTTCAGGGACCTTTAGAGTTAGCGCCTCTGCACGACGGCAGGTTCAACCGGTCAACGCAATACAAACGCTAAAACACTTCAGCAGGAGTGTGATCTGTGCGGCCTCTCGTATAACTCCCACGCCAGTTTGGAATTGCGGAGCAAGCCTCTCGCAACGCCTGCTATCGATATGGGAAGCCATCGCTTGGCAACAACTTGATGACGGTTTCAGCCCTCACGGAACATTGGCGTCACTCCCTCTATTCGCTCCATCCGCTTTGGATCCGAGGAACACCTGGATTGCTGTTGACGTGGCTCTGTTGGAAAAACGCGGCCATGATTGCTGGGTATCATCTCATTGGCACCTCTTTCGAAGCATGTGGCTTGCTCTTCAAGCTCATGTCATCACACACCGCCAGAGCCTTGAACTCCGGTTCAAGACGGTCACATTCGCTTGACTTCATCTTTCGTGCTATCTCCGGAACGCCAGGGCTTCATCCTTACTCGCAATTGGCGAGACACGCAGGCGGGCGTAGAGCTCGAGTACTGGCTGGCAACGGATAGCGGCCCCCTGAAGGTTCTCCTGACTGCTCAGAAATCTGTGGCTTTCGTCGAAGCCCGACACAGAGAAGCGGTAGAAGCGCAACTCCCGCCCCTGGCTGGAGTGGAATTGCGGGAACTGGATCTGAAGAGTTTTCAGCAAGAGCCCGTCCTGGGTATCTATGCCAGGAGTTTTCGTCAATTACGGCGACTTGCACGCACTCTCCAGCAACTAGGCATTCCCCTTCTGGAAGCGGATGTTCGACCACATGAGCGCTACTTGATGGAGCGCTTCATCACGGCGGGAGTCGCGCTGCAAGGCGGCCGGACGGAACATGCGGCGCTGGTGAACTGCAAGCTTGTTCCTGCGCCCGATTTCCGGCCGGTTCTGAAGGTCGTGTCATTGGATATCGAGACCAGTCAGCACCAAGATCTGTATTCGATCGCGCTTGACGGCATGGCGGAGCGTGTCGTTTTCATGCTGGGTGAGCCTCCCGCCAAACCGGTAGAAACGCCTGGTTTCGAGCTGATTCATTGCACAACACGCAAAGCCTTGATTGACAAACTCAACGATTGGTTCGCACGCAATGATCCGGACGTGATCATTGGATGGAACGTCATTCAGTTCGACCTTCGTGTGCTGCAGAAAACTGCAGACGAATGTGCAACACCGCTACTCCTGGGGCGCGAGAGCAGGCCCATTGCATGGCGAACTCATCCCGGCAAACAAGGCTATCTGTTTGCTCCCATGCCAGGGCGAGTTGTCGTTGACGGAATTGAAGCGCTCAGGGCCGCTGTCTGGAGCTTTCCGTCGTTCAGCCTCGAGAACGTCGCACAAGAGCTTCTGGGCGAAGGCAAGGATATCGGAGACGAGTACGACAAAATGGCGGAAATCGAGCGGCGCTACCAGCTAGACAAGCCCGCCCTTGCAGCCTATAACATACGCGACTGCGAGCTGGTTCTGCGAATCTTCGAAAAGGCGAAGCTGCTGCAGTTTGCGATGGAGCGCGCCCACACCACAGGCCTGCAGCTCGACCAGTTCGGTGGCTCTATTGCCGCATTCAGCCACCACTATTTGCCACGCATGCACCGCATGGGGTATGTCGCACCCAACGTGGGCGATGTTCAAGGAAAGTCATCCCCCGGTGGCTACGTCATGGACTCCAAGCCTGGCTTCTACGACTCCGTCGTGGTTCTGGACTACAAGAGTCTCTATCCATCAATCATCCGCACCTTCCTCGTTGACCCCGTGGGTTTGGTCGAAGGTCGACATGCGAGCTCTTCCGAGCTTCCGATCAAAGGCCCAAGGGGCACACTCTTTTCTCGAGAGAAACACTGTCTTCCGGAAATCGTGACCACCCTCTGGCAGGCCCGAGATGAGGCCAAACGCGCCAGGAACGAACCACTGTCGCAAGCGCTCAAGCTGGTGATGAACTCATTCGCAGGAGTACTAGGCGCCTCGGAATGCAGATTCTTCAATCCGGATTTGATCTCAGCCATTACCTTACGTGGCCACGAAATGGTGAAGCTCACAAGGGATCTGGTCGAAGAGCGCGGATACGAAGTTATTTATGGAGACACTGACTCCATCTTTATTTGGCTCAAGAGGCCCCATAGCACCGAAGAGGCATATGCCGTGGCTGCCAAGCTGGCCCAGGACATCAACGCGTGGTGGGTTCAAACACTGCAGCAAGAGCAAGGCCTGAAGAGCTTTCTTGAGATCGAGTTCGACACGTATTACAAGAAGTTCTTCATGCCCACCATCCGCGGTTCGGACGTCGGCAGCAAGAAGCGCTATGCCGGTCTGAGTGTAGACACCGACGGAAACGAGTCGATGATCTACCGCGGCCTTGAAATGGCGCGAAGCGACTGGACACCGCTGGCACGGCAGTTCCAGGAGGGCTTGCTCTCGCGCGTCTTCCAAGGTACCCCTTACCGCGAGTTCGTCATCGAGTACGCTCATTCGACGCTGGCGGGCAAGAAGGATGATCTGCTCATCTACCGCAAACGCCTGCGGCATCGCCTGGATGCCTACGTCGCCAATGTGCCACCACAGGTCCGCGCCGCTCGCATTGCCGATGAGTACAACGATCGCGTGGGACGACCCAGGCAGTACCAGAACGGCGGCTGGATCCGATACGTCATGACCAGGAATGGCCCTGAGCCTTTGGAAATCCGCCGCTCACGCATCGACTACGAGCACTATCTGGCCAAACAGATCAAGCCGATTGCCGACTCGATCTTGATCCCCCTCGGAGAGGATTTCGTCACTCTGACATCTTCTCAGCAGGAGCTTTTCTAGCGATCCAAGCTCATGCTCTCACGCTTTCGGGAAAGGCAGCTCGCGTGGCGTATGACCGCTCAGCTTGGCGATGGCGTTGGCAAAAGCGGGGGCCAATGGCGGCACACCCGGCTCACCCATACCCGTGGGGGCATCGGCACTCGGCACGATATGCACGGTGATCGCGGGCATATCGGTTAAGCGGGCTACAGTGTAATCATTGAAATTACCTTGCTCCACTTGCCCATCTTTGAATGTGATGGCCGCGCCAGGCAGACACATGCCGAGACCCATCAAGGCCCCACCCTGCACCTGGGCCTCGACACTTCGGGGGTTCACCGCCAGATTGCAATGCACGCCAGCTGTAACCGCATGCAGCTTGGGAGTGCCGTCCTTCATCGATGCTTCGACCACATAGGCAACCACCGAATCAAAAGACTGATGCACGGCCACGCCCCAGGCCCTGCCTTCGGCCAGTTGGCGCTTTCCGTAGCCCGACTTTTCGACTGCCAGTTGCAACGCGGCCTTGTGACGCGGATGCCTGTCGCCAAACTGTTGCAGCCTGTATGCAACAGGATCCTGCTTTACAGCTCGGGCGATTTCGTCCATCAAGGTCTCCATCACATAAGCGGTGTGTGTGGAGCCCACGCTGCGCCACCAGAGAACCGGCGCATTGAGTTCGGGGTGATGCACCGAGAGTCGCATCGGCAGGTCGTACGGCTCTTTCATTCCTTCAACCGTCGTGGTGTCCACTCCGTTCTTGACCATGAAGCCTTCAAACGCCGTGCCTTTGGCAAGCGACTGGCCTACGATCACATGATCCCAGGCGATCACCTTTCCCTTACCGTCAAAACCTATCTCGGCGCGATGCACATGCATGGGTCGGTAATAGCCTCCTTTGACATCGTCCTCGCGACTCCAGATCATGCGCACCGGGGCGTCGATACCGGATGCTCTAGCGGCCTTGGCAATCTCGCAGGCTTCGGCCACGTAGTCACTGCGCGGGTTGGCACGACGACCGAAACCGCCCCCTGCCATCTGAACATTGACTCGAACATTCTGAGGAGCCACGCCAAGCACGCGCGCAGCAGTTGCGGCCTCCCAGCCCGGAGCCTGCGTGCCCAACCAAAGCTCAGCCTTGGCATCCTTTCCTGCACCGGTCACACGCACCGTGCAGTTCAACGGCTCCATCGGCGTATGGGCAAGGTAGGGGAATACATACTCGGCACTGATTTTGTGAACAGCACCGTTCATTGCCGAAACATCGGCATCAAACTTGAGCGCGCCCGGCTTTTTGGCCAAATCACGATACTGCGCCAGTTGTCGAGCAGAATCGACTTTGCCAACCGCTGCGCTGTCCCACTGGATTTTCAGGGCATCGCGTCCCTGCTTGGCTGGCCAGTAACCATCGGCTAGCACAGCAACCAGCTCGCCACCCCATACACTGGGCACACGAAGCACCGCACGCACGCCCTTGATGGCTTTGGTTGCCGAATCGTCCACCGATTGAATCTTGCTTCCATACACCGGCGGATGTGCCACAAGTGCGGTCAACATTCCCGGCAGGTGCATGTCAATGCCGTAGGACTGTTTGCCGCTGGATTTGGTCCGTGCGTCGAGCCGCCCCGTGGCATGACCAATGATGCGAAAGTCTTTGACGTCCTTGAGCTTCACCTGCTGCGGAACAGGCATCTTCATGGCCTCATCCGCCAACTCGCCATAGCCCAGCCTCTTGCCTCGAGGGCCGATCACCTGCCCTGTCTGAGTACGCAAGGACTGCGGATCCACACCCCAGCGCTTGGCAGCCGTGGCCAGCAGCATGGAACGGGTACGCGCCCCCAGTTCACGGTACTGGACATACGAGTTCTTGATGGCAGTGGAGCCGCCCGTGAGATGCATTCCCATGACCGGATCCATATAAGCGGGATCCGCATTGCCATGCACGCTATTCATCTTGGACCAATCGGCGTCCAGCTCTTCGGCCAGAACCATGGGTAGGCCGGTTTGCACACCTTGACCGAACTCCAGACGGTTGATCGTTACCGTCACCGTGCCATCGCGATCAATCTTCACAAAAGCCGACGGCTGCTGGGTGGGCTTGAGTACGTTTGCAGAAACCTGCTCGTTACCCTTTGCCTGTGCCAGTGCGGCGGAGGGAAATACGCCCAATGCAAAACCGGAGGCCGTCGCCAGCGTGAGGAAATCGCGTCGCTCGAGCTTTGTGCCTGCATCTATCGTGTCAGCCGCCAGCGCACGCAGACCTTTGGGCATGTCTGCAAGAAAATGGTTGGGTATAGGCATGGGATGTACTCCTTCTCTTAGACCGACAGGCTTTTGGCAGCATCGTGGATGGCTGCACGGATGCGTGCATAAGTACCGCAGCGGCAGATATTGCCCGCCATGGCAGCATCGATATCTGCATCGCTGGGTTGGCGATTGCTTTTGAGTAACGCCGTCGCACTCATGATTTGCCCACTTTGGCAATAGCCGCATTGCGCCACATCGTTGCGAACCCACGCATCCTCGACAGCCTTTCCCACCTTGTCGGCAGCCTGTGCTTCGATGGTGTCGATTTTTTGCCCTTGCGCCGCCGATATGGGCGTAATGCAAGAACGGATGGCCTGGCCATTCAGATGCACAGTGCATGCTCCACACATGGCCATGCCGCAACCAAATTTGGTCCCTGTCATACCCAGCGTGTCACGCAGGGTCCAGAGAATGGGTGTTGAAGAATCCACATCGGCCGATGCGGGCTTGCCGTTGAGAGTGAATTTGACAGGCATGGGGAGTGCTTTCTTATTTGCTTTTCAACACAGGAGCTGCCGCACGGGCGCATGCATCGCGCGAAGCAGAGGCAGTGTGCGCCAGGCAATGCAAAAGAAAAAGCCAGGCAATCTATTTAAGTTATTAAGTTTCACTTAAAAATAGAAGCCATGAAGCCCGAAATACTCGCCTATCTGGCCGCCTTTGAGCAGGTAGCTCAGCATCGCAGTCTGACCTATGCCGCCCACGCCATCGGGGTCACACCGGCCGCACTGTCCCAGACGATCAAGAAGCTGGAAACCCGTCTGGATGTACGCCTGTTCGATCGAACAACGCGCAGCCTCAATCTGACAGAAGCCGGAAGAATCTATCTGGAGCGCATTTCCCCGGCTCTCACCAACCTGCGCGAAGCGACCGAAGATCTTCAACTGCAAGCGGGCGTCGAAGGCGGCACGCTGCGCCTCACCATCTCTCATCCTGCAGGCCAGGTGCTCGTCGAGCCCATGCTCGCCGAGTTCTTTTCACTGCATCCGCACATTCATGTCGAGCTGGTCTATGACGACGGCTTTGTGGACATCGTGCGAGAAGGATTTGACGTCGGCATACGCAATGGCGAGTCACTGGAGGGCGACATGGTTGCCGTGCCACTCACACAGGATCTGACCATGTGCTTCGGTGCATCTCCCGCTTATCTCAGAACACACGGCACACCCGGGCACCCTGATGAGCTGGAGCAGCACCTATGCATCAACTACCGCATGAGCAGCAGCGGCGCAGTCTACAAGTGGGAGTTCAATATCGACGGCAAGCTGAGCGAGCGCTCCGTGAGAGGGCCACTGACAGTCAACCATAGTGACACGGCCATGCGCGCAGCCCTGGATGGCATCGGGGTGATTACCGGCTGGCGCGAATCCATGACCGACGCATTCAACACAGGCCAGTTGGTTGAAGTGCTGAAGCCCTATTGGGCAAGCTTTCCGGGCTTTTATGCCTATTACCCACACCGCACAAACCTGCCTCTCAAGACCCGGATATTTCTTGATTTTCTGGTACAGCATGTGCAGCGCAATGGCCTGTCCTAGCTAGCCAATGGGCAAATGAGCCCCTGACCGTGGCTTCTCCATGTGTACTTCGTAATCAGTGACTTCCAGTCATTTTTACGTTCAAGCCTCATGCCCCATCGCCGGATATTCTTCAAGGACTGAAATATCCCTGCTTGACCGCTTCAATCTTGAATTCTTCGGGGTATGGCTGCTTGTTCCTCATGGCACCTCCTATTGGGCCTCAGATTTGAGGCTGGAAGATGTCTAGTACAGCCGGGGCGATTCAGGCCGGTGAACACGGATGTGCTCAGGCATGCAAATCGCGTTGAGCGAACATGCACGAAAGCCTATTGAGACAAGAGGTATGTCCGCTACCCGCAGGGGTTCAGAAAGACCCAGAAAGGAGTTTTTCCACATTCAGCCACGCACAGGCTCAGCAACATCTATGTACTGGACACCTGCGCCTTCCACATCGACGCATATAGCCCATTACGGTTGACAAGCTCTTGGTGGACTCCAGCCTCTACCAAAGCGCCTTCATTCAGAACCAGAATTTGATCTGCATGCCTGACGGTGCTTAGCCGGTGCGCGACGATGATGACGCTACGGCCAGCCGCCAACCGGCCAAGCGATGTCTGGATGGCATGCTGAGAGCGTGGGTCGACTGAGGCGGTCATCTCATCCAGCAGGAGCAGGGGCGCGCGTTTCAGCAGCGCCCGGGCAATAGACAACCGCTGGCGCTCCCCTCCTGATAGACTGAACCCCGACTCACCTACTTGCGTCTGGTAGCCGTCGGGGAGTCTCGCAATGAACTCGTTGCAGTTGGCTGCTTCGCACGCGAGCAACACATCCTGGTCACTGGCATCCTCGCGACCGGCACGCACATTCTCGATGATGCTGCCGTTAAACAGTTGGACATGCTGGAAGACCATGCTGATTAAGCCATACAGCTGATCGGAATAGATATCCCGCAGGTCAACGCCACCAATCCGCATTGCGCCACTGTCGGGCGTGTAAAAACGCGCGATTAAATTCAATAGCGTGCTCTTTCCCGCACCGGATGGTCCGACAACGGCAGTCACACTTCCGGCTGGAACCATGAAGCAGATATCACGCAAGACAGGCTGATCGCGATAGGAGAACGACACCTTGTCGAACTGCAGAGCCAAGTTGCCAAGACACTTAGCAGAGGCCGGCTCGCGCACAGTTTCGATTTCCAGAATTTCGTTGAGCTTGACTTCGCTCTGGCTGGCGTGCCGGATCATGACTACATACTCGGCCAGTTCCAGCAGCGGCCCGATGAATTTGTAGGACAGCAGAAAGAAGGCCAGCCAGGCCAGCACTGGATAATCGCCTGCGAGCAGGCTCCAGCCACCAGCTAGAAATAGGAGAACCAAGCCACTTTCGACCATCCACCGAAAAAGCGTGACTGGCCCTCCACCCCATTTCTCGATGCCCAGGCTCAATGGTTTCAACTCGGAAAAGGCGTTGTTGAGCCTATGCATCCATGCCGGAACGCGATTAAAGAGCCGCAGGGTCGGCAGGCCACCGATGAACTCCACCAGCATTCCGGAAGCCGCATTGAACCGTGAGTGCTTGCGCAGGACGGCTTGCTCGAACAGCTTCTGGCTTGCCACTAATACCAGCATTGCCACAGGAACGAACCCAGCGAGAGCCAATGCAAGCCGCCACTCGATAGCTGCCAGCAGCAGGATCGCCGTCAGCGCCAGGCCCGCCGCTGCCACGAGATCCGCCAGAGCATGGGCAAAAATGGATTCGACGCGGTTGATATCATCGGTTAGCAGGTCGGCCATATGCCCCACCTGTCGGTCCCTGAGCTGCCCGATGGGCATATTGCGGACCCGCTCAAGCAGCTGCTCTCTGTATTTTCCGATGATCTGATAGCTGCTCAGGAAGCAGAGCTTTTGCCCGCCGAAGGCGAAGCCCCATTGCAACGCGAACAGGCATATCAGTCCAAACGCTAGCCAGTACGGGCTGGACACCCAGGAGAAGCCGGGTAGAGGCCTGTCCAGGACAGCGCCCAGCCACAACCAACAGAGCAGATAAGGAAACACTTCACAGCAACGCTCCAGGACACGAAGTGCAAGCCCCAGCGCCAGAGGCGAAGTGGATGCACCGCTGTTGCGGACGATCCGGTGAATGCTGCCCCAGGAATTGAGCTTTCCCATGTTCTCAACCTCCCGTTGCGGCCAACGGAGCGCTCAACGCATCCTCTCCACGCAGGCTCCAGCTTTCCGCCAATGCCTCGTAGGTCCACATTGATCGATAGTGCTCGCTCTCTCGCGTCAGCTGATCGTGGTTCCCGCGCAAACGTAGCTTTCCCGCCTCGAGTACCAGGATCTGGTCAGCATGCTCGATCCCGTATAGCCTGTGCGCCACAACGAGCAAGGTCTTTTCCGGGTACTCGGCAAGCAAGGCCTGGAAGAATGCACGTTGCGTCATGCTATCGGCGAATGCCGTGGACTCGTCCAGCACCAGCACCGCGGTATCGGCAAGCAACGCCCGCGCGACAGCCAGACGCTGGCGCTCACCGCCTGATAGGCGGGAACCGAGTTCATTGACCTGAGTGTCGTAGCCTGCGGGCAGCGCATCAATGAGCGCCTCCGCCTGGGCCACACGAACAGCTCGACGGATTTCGACCTCGGATGCGTCCGGTCGCGCCAACACCAAGTTGTCGCGCACTGAACCACTGAACAGGAATACGTCTTGGGTGGCGAGCGCGATCAGGCAAGCACGATCTTCATCTGCAAGCGAGGTGATGGCTTGACCATTGATGGTGGCAGATCCTGTGTCCGGCGCCAGCAGGCCGGCAATTAGCTGCGCGATGGTTGATTTGCCAGAACCGGAAGGCCCCAGCAACACGTTGAATGTGCCGGGAGCCAATAACAAGCTCACATCCTTCAGCACCTGGCGATCACCGTACCCGAAGCTGACCTGGTCGAGCTTGACCTGGATAGGCACATCGGCCGCCAGTCGGGCACCGCCTTGCTGGCGGCGGAACGCCAAGATGGGAGCCATTCGCCGCAGACCCGCAAGAATGGGCGGGATATCCATGAAGAATCGGTTGACTTTGAGCAAGGGGCGAAAGAGTCCCGCCCCGAGCAGCACCGCCACTACGACCTGAGCAATACTGACGTCGCCGCGCGCGTGGAGCCAAGCGCCTAATGGCAGCAAGAACAACAGATGAGCGCCCAGCACGCTCGTGAACAGTGCCCAGCCAGGAACGACATTCCGGGTAATCCGGTCGGCGAGCCGGTAGTATTGGCGAAGACGTCGCTGCAGCAGCCGAAAACCGGAAGCACTCCGGCAGAACACCTTCAGAACCGGCATATTGCGCAGGTACTCGACGGTCACATTGTTCAGGCTGGCCGTCGCTTGGTTGAAGCGGTCATGGTACTGCCCGGCGCCGCGCATGACAAACGAGGACGCTAGCAATGCCAAGGGCCCGACCGTCAAGGCAGCAAGCGCAAGGCGCCAGTCGATCCAAAGCAAAGCGACCGTGGCACATACCGGCGCCAACACTGCGGCAGCCACTTCTACGGAGTGATGGGCAATGAACGCCTCCATACGTTCGACATCCTGGATCACTGACTGCTTTAGCGCACCAGAACCCTGTGCATGGACCCAGTGCAGGGGAGCTGCATCCAGGCTCGCGACCAGACGGCTGCGCGTTTGCTCCATGATGTCGTAGGCCGCGTGATGGCTGATCAGATAGGCGATGCCATAGGCAACATATTTCAACGTTATACCGCCCATCAGCCACGGCGCCAACGCAAGCAACTCGCCGCCG
Source organism: Comamonas testosteroni (assembly GCF_014076415.1). Taxonomy (NCBI): domain Bacteria; kingdom Pseudomonadati; phylum Pseudomonadota; class Betaproteobacteria; order Burkholderiales; family Comamonadaceae; genus Comamonas; species Comamonas testosteroni. The sequence goes on along the minus strand of NZ_CP043568.1, from coordinate 2,429,594 downwards.
AAGGCATGCGAATCCGCGAGCAGAACCTCGACCGCGCGAAGCAGCACAACAAAAGGCGTCAACTCCGCCAGCACCGCGACCAGTGTCACCACCAAGGCGCACGCGATGGCCCACCGGCGGCCTGCCGAGAGCGCAAACAGCATATGCAATGCGCCCATGCGATCCAAGATATTGCCCATGGGGATTCGTCAAATAGAGGGAATGCTGGCAGCGTACGCGCGCCCGATACCAACCCGCCACCCAAAACCGGCAGCAGTTGCCAACGCAGTGATTTCCGATTTGGGTAGCTGTGGCGAGGCCATCCGGGACACATTGATGTCCTGTCTGGATTTTGGGAAGGCAATTCTCCATGCGTACGGCTCGATCATTTCTGTTGCTGCTCCTCGCCGTGGGAGCAGTTGCTGCGCAGGCTCAGGGCTATCCGCGAACCATCGTCGACGATCGCAACAAGCCCGTCATCATTAAGTCGGAGCCACGATCTGTCGCATCGGTATCAACCTTCGGGGCCGATGTAATGGCAGCGCTTGGTCGCAAGGTCTCGGGACTATCGACACTGAACAACAAGCAATCAGCCTTTCTGGGAGATTCAGTGGTCGGGGCCGTGAATCTGGGCGAGGTGCATCAGACGAATCTTGAAGTCCTGACTCAGTTAGCTCCAGACTTGACCATTGGCCTACGGACCTATACCGAGCCATTTGCCAAGAAGATCGAGGAAGCAGGGGCATTTCTCGCATTCGATCTGATCACGCTGGAGCATTCACTGAGTGCAGTGGCGAGGACGACGCAAGCGCTCGGTGCCGACAGCCAGGGAGTGGCAATGAACAGACGCTTCCTGGCCGAACTCGAGGCTGCCGGCAAGCGGTCGCCCGGCAAGGTCAGTGCGGTATTCCTCTGGCATTGGGGCAATGTTCCGTATGCCTACTATAGCAACCACCTGACAACGCACATCATGCAGCGGCTGGGGGCGATCAACGCACAAGGCGATCCGCCAAAGGACATGGAATCCGCGGACTCTGCCGTGATGACCATGGAGACACTGCTGCGGCTGAATCCGGATGTGATTCTGTCGTTCAAGGGAGATGACGGCCCGTTCGTCAACCATCCAGCCTGGAAGCGTCTCAAGGCGGTTCAGAACGGACGCGCCTGGAGGGTCGGAGATCAGTACGTCATGTCGCATGGCCCGATTGCACGACGGCTGGTAATGCACGAAATGGCGCACCTGCTTTACCCAGCCGCGTACCCCCTGCCCCTGGAAGTCCCTGTGGCTGCACGCGCCAAGCCAATGGATTTCGAGCGCTGACCGACATGGATATGTGCGCAATCGATGCACGGACCAGAGCCTCACTGCGTTCGCGCGCGCTCCGCGTGGCATGCCTGAGCCTGCTCACGATCGGCGTGGCGGTGGTTGGCTCCTTGGTACTGGGTGACTTCGGCGTCCCGCTTCCCGGTGTCATGCAGGCCTTTCTCCGCGATGACGGAACCGATGCTGCCTTTGTGGTTCGCGAGTTGCGCCTGCCTCGCTTGCTGACCGGAATGTTGGTAGGGGCTGCGTTGGGGCTGGCGGGCGCCGTCGTTCAAGCAGTCACCCGCAACCCGCTGGGAGAGCCTGGGCTGCTCGGTGTTACGGCTGGGGCGGCATTTGCCATGGCTCTGTGCATGACGTACTTCAGCCTCCCCACGACCAGCGAGCTCGCAGTCGGGACCTTTGGTGGAATCGTTGCAGCGATGCTCACCCTTGCAATCGGCATGAGCGCCCGGCTGGATCCAATGCATCTAACGCTGACCGGAATGAGCGTCAATCTGTTCTTTGCTGCGGCCATCGTCGTGATGCTGGTGTGTGCCAACGTGGAAGTGAATGGCATTTACTACTGGCTGACCGGCAGCCTGATCAATCGCACGTGGGAACACGTTGCAGTGCTATGGCCCTGGACGGCGGCAGGATTGCTTCTCGGCCTGGTGTTTGCCGAAAAGCTGGACGCACTGATCCTGGACGAGGACATTCTCGCCTCGCTGGGCATGCGCGTGACGGCGTGGCGACTCCTGTTCGGCATCGTCGTGGTGTTGCTTGCTGCTGCTGCTGTGGCTGCTGCAGGTCCGATTACCTTCATCGGCTTGGTCGCACCACACATTGTCCGATTCGCTTTGGGCCCCCAGGGTGTCCGTTACAGGCTTTTGCTGCCGCTATCCGCACTGGTGGGAGCTTGCTTGGTATGCACGGCCGATCTCGCCGCCAAATGGCAGGAGGTGCCGGTAGGAGTCCTCTGCGTGCTTCTGGGTGGGCCGGTACTCGTCTGCCTTATCGGCAAGCAGGAGGTAGCAGATGCGTAGCCGATTTGCGGTAACGCTGGTGCTGCTGAGCACCGCGCTGCTCCTGCTGGTGCTGGCTTCATTGTTCTGGGGCGCCGTACCGCTATCGCCCGGACATGTTTTCGAGGGCTTGCTCTTGCGGCGGAGCGCGTCCCTGGAAAGCGCCCTGCTCTGGCAACTGCGGCTGCCGCGGACCTTGCTCGCCATCTTCGTCGGGTTGCAGCTAGCCACGGCCGGCCTGATCCTGCAGGCCGTCATACGTAACCCGCTCGCCGATCCCGGCGTCATCGGCATATCCAGTGGCGCAGGACTCGCAGTCATTGCCGTGCTGCTGCTTGCTGACGTGACCCAGGCCGACTCCTTGATCGGTACCAGCCACGCAGCGATGATGCTCTGGCTGCCGATCGTCGCGCTGCTCGGTGGTCTGGCGGCATCCGGATTCGTGCTTGGCATGTCGTGGCGCGCCCAGCTCTGTCCCACACGCCTCACGCTCAATGGCATTGCCGTAGGCGCCGTGCTCAATGCCCTGGTGATGTGGACCGTTGTCGCCTGGGGCGGCGCACGCACGGAGATCGCGCTTATATGGCTGGCTGGCAGCTTGTATGGCCGGGACTTCCTGCATTTGCAGGTGCTTTGGCCATGGTGTCTAGCTGGCGTTGTCGGCACCTTGATCTTGCTTCGACCGCTAGCACTGCTGCGCCTGGAAGATGCAGTGTCCGCCGGTCTTGGCATGCGTGGAATGTTCTGGAAGGCCATGGCCATCACCGTGGCCGTTGTTCTCTCCGCCAGCGCAGTCGCGGTCACGGGGCCGGTCGGCTTTGTTGGCTTGGTGACCCCGCATCTATCCCGTCTGCTTGCCGGATCGGATGCGCGCCGGCTTCTCATCGTAAACATGCTCGTGGGCGGCCTGCTGATGCTCGGCGCCGACCTGCTTGCGCGCTCTTTGATCAGCCCCTTGGAAATCCCCGCCGGCGCACTGACGACACTGCTCGGCATCCCGGTCTTCCTCCTGCTTCTACACCGCCAACGGAGCCTCCGCCTATGACTCTGACCGCCAGCCAATTGAAACTGAGCTACGGCTCTCGCGACGTGGTTCAAGTGCCCAGTTTGCAGCTCGAACGCGCCAGCACGGTGTGCCTGATCGGACCCAATGGCTGCGGAAAATCCACACTTCTCCGGACACTGGCGGGCCTGCGCAAGCCTGCAACTGGAATAGTCAGCTTGGAAGGAAAGCCCCTGACCGCATGGAATCCCAAAGCGCTAGCCCGACGATTGGCTTTTCTTCCCCAGTCGCCGGCCACGCCGAAGGGGGTCAGCGTACGCCAGTTGGTCGCTCATGGCCGTTATCCGCACCAGGGCATCTTTTCTCGGCTGTCGGCCTACGACCATGAGGTTATCAGTTGGTCCATGAATGCCACCGGCATCGGGCACCTGCACGACCGAGATGTCGCTTCCCTTTCCGGAGGGGAACGGCAGCGGGCCTGGATTTCAATGATTCTGGTCCAGGAGTCGAACATCATTCTTCTGGACGAGCCCACCACTTACTTGGACATGGGCCACCAGGCGGAACTGATGGAACTCCTGGCTAAGCTGCAGCGACAGCGTCAACTGACCATCGTCATGGCCCTGCATGACCTCAATCAGGCCTGCCAATACGCCGACCGCCTGCTGGCCATGCGGGATGGCCAGATCCTCGCCGACGGGGCTCCACTTGATGTCGTCGACTCCCAACTGAGCGAGCGGTTGTTTGGACTCGTCACACAACGCATCGATCGCAGTCTCGAGGGAAGGCTGGTGCCTTATTGCTTGCCGGTTGGCCCGCTACGACCAGGGCACCGCGCGCACGAAGCAATGCCTGCCGCCCCCGCTGTCGCGCAGAGCAAGGACTTGATTCACCTAGCAGGTTTTCACCATGATTAAACACTTTCCGTCTCGTCGAAAGCGTCTGGTGGCGCTGATTCTGGCAGCGTGCGCTCCTGTACCCGATGTCGCTCTGGCGCAAGAGATCAAGTCCAAGGAAGACGAAATGACTGTCAGCTTGCCTGCAGTGAACGTCACTGCTCGCCGCACTGAGGAAAAGGCCAAGGACCTCCCTTTCAGCGTCACCGTCGTGACCGGCGAGGAAGCCGAAGAGCGGCGCCTGTACAGCCTGGAGAATGTCTTGCGCCAAACACCGGGCGTTGACGTGGTCACCAACATGGGACTCGCCAACACGACGCTGCGTATGCGCGGCGTCGGTGCGCTGCAGAAGATCAGCGGCGACGACACTTCTGTGGTGATCAGTGTCGACGGCATGCCAATGTCGGCGTCCAACGCTACTTTGGACATCCTGGACGTGGAACGAGTGGAAGTGCTCAAGGGGCCCCAGGGCACCCTGTTCGGACGCAATGCCGAGGCCGGTGCAGTCAACGTGGTGACGCGCAAGCCGACTCAGTACTTCGAGGGCAGCTTGCGTGGCGAGATCGGCCAGGATAGTCAGCGGCTGCTGGAAGGCATGGTCAGTGGTCCACTGTCTGAGTCTGTGTCGGCACGTCTGGCAATTCGTGGATCGGGTTCCGACAACTACATCGAGAACAGCCAAACCGGCAAGCCACTGAACAAGCCGAGCGACTTCAGTTCAAGAGCAAGCCTGCGTTGGGATATCGGACCAGTTTCCGTCCTCCACCTGAGCGCAGGTCGCGAAGTGTTGAAGCATCGTGATTGGGTGTATCTCCTGTATCCGTATGGCGACCCTCCCCAGAGCGATATCCCGCCGGGCAGCGAGCAGAACCGCCGCGAGGTCGATCGATACAGTGCCGAATTCACCCATTCCTTCGACAACGTGCGAGTAACGGCACTGACCGGATTTGCGAGAACACGCCATCGCAGCACGACACCTATTTACGAGGGCCGCACTTACACGCGACTGATTGGCTTCCGCCCAGACGCAACGTGGCACAACATGATTCGCGAACGCGTCTTCAACCATGAACTTCGCCTGAGTTCACACCCCGAGGCAAAGACGTTCTGGGTCCTGGGCACGAACATCTATCAATCGGATCGAGACATGGACCGATTCAATTCCTACGACACCTACTTTCTGGACAATCCTGCTGCATCCAGCGCCAACAGGGATCTCAGCTCAAGAGCGCATGCACTGTTTGCAGAAACGACCCTCCCGATTACTGATGAGACCAAGCTCACCTTGGGAGGACGATACACCAGGGAAAAAAAGAACTACCGCGCACACTGGAAGGCAAACCCGGAAAACCCCAGCCCTATTCGTGAAGCTTGGGATTCCCAATCTCTTTTCGACAGCTATGCCACCGGGCGTATCGGGCTCAGTCATGCCCTGAATCCCCAGTGGAACCTCTACGGCGTTTATGCCCGCGGCTACAAGTCTGGCGGCTTTGACGAGGAAGGTGTCGGCTTCACCTATGGCCACCCCGACGCACCCTACAAGCCAGGGAAGGTGGACAGCTACGAAGCGGGCCTCAAGTATGAAAGTGCCGATCGACGGCTGGCCTTCAATGTGACAATGTTCCTGAATCAGGTTAAGAACGATCATTTGCTGATGTTTGACCCGCAGACCATGGCGACCCACAAGAGTAACCGGGACGTGACCAGCCAAGGACTGGAGGCTGATGTGTACTGGCACATCGACAATGCATGGAGCGTCAGCGGCGGTGTTGCATACACTCGAGCCAAGATTAAGGGTGGCGGTGATGGCAGCAATGCTGATGGTGTCGCGTGGGGCAACGACGTCCCCGAAGTACCGCGTTGGGGAGGCACCCTGTCCGTCGCCTACCAAAGGCCTATAGGCTCGATGTTTGGGCTTTCGTCCCCGGTCTTGCATGCCCAGCTCACCAACAGATACGTGGGCAGCCGAGCGGCAACGCCCCAGAACAGCTTTGATTTGAGAGCCTACAACAAGATGGATTTCAGGGTTGGCCTCAGAAGTCGTGGCACCGAGATCTACTTCTGGGCCGACAACCTGCTCAATAAGCAGTATGAACTGTACGGCTACCGAATCCCGGCATACACGCCCGGCGGGATGGACGCCATTATTGGTGCACCCGGGCGGGGCCGGACTCTGGGTCTCGGCATGAATGTCCTGTTCTGAGTGGAGAGGGCGTGAAGCCTCCGTTAGTTCCCAGCGATAGCGGGAACTGTGAAGCTGCCACTTCACCGCAGCCCCAAACGGGGAGCAGGCAGGAATCCGCTACAAACGTTTCCCTACTGATGTCTGAGAAAAATTGGCGGATGTGCTGCTAGTTGGGGGCAATGGCGAGATGCGCATCGGCCATGCAGCCTGATTGTCGCTTCTACTCATCAACGGCGTCGATGAATGCAAGGTTGCCGATTTCGGGATCGCCAAAGACCTGTCGGAGACTCTCAGATTGACGTGAGCCTGAGTTGCGTCAACCCCGTCGTCGACTTCGGCCTGATCACCAGCTTCGCAGCAGCTTTCCCCAAGCAAGAAGATATGCAGCGTCGTGAATGGTCCCGATGGCCATCTCGAATGAGTTTCGAGCGCTGGTTCAGGTCGATGTCACTTTGTAGTTGATGGCGACAGTCTCGCGAGCCTTGCTCGGCAAGCTCCCAAACTGCTTCATGAACGCAGTACTGAAATGACTGACATTGGAGTAACCAAGAATCATTGCCGTCTCGGTCACGTTATGGCTCTGCAACAGCTGCTGGGCGTTGGCCATCCGCTTCTCTTGAAACAGGGCGTAGATGGTACTGCCGAAGTGATCCTTGAAGGTTTTTTTGAGTTTGCACTGGTTCATGCCAACCGCCTTTGCAAGTTCGGGAATGGTAGGGGGAGCACTCAGATCCTGGAGCAGCAATGCCCGGGCGCTCTCCAACTGGTGGCATTCACGTGCGGAAAGCCGTCTGCAGTCTTCGCAGTTGCGGAACGCAGCAAGATGCCAATGTAGGAAATCGAGGGTGGCAGCATGCAGCAGGAGACGCTGATCTGGCGCTTCACTTAGGAGATTGACAACGCTTTGAGCCGACCGAATCGATCTTCGGCAGCGTCCCGCGCACCGTACGAAGAATCCAAGAGCGCTGCCGGTTCCAAACATGTTTCGCACTTCCTCACCCGCGAGCTCGCAGAGAAGGTTTGGTGTAACCATCACCGTTAAATTCTGAAATTGCTCGCAGTGCTGCACTTGGAATTGCTCGCCCGCGGAGAATCCGAGCGAGACTTCCCCGCAGGTGAAGTCCAACGGATGGCGCCCAACCCTGCCAGAGAACTTGCCCGCCAACTGGCAGTTGAGATGGATGAACTCGCAGTCACCCTCAAATGTTTTGCTAGTGGCGACAGCGTCCAGGCTGCTTGCAACCGTATGGCAAACAGCCAGCCCTGGCTGCAGCGTGACTACGCCGTAGTCAGCCTCCGCAGCAGGCGAAGATGCGGTTGATGTGTGCGTTGCGCCTTCCATGATGAGGTATCCGCTATGTCTGCCTCGCCGCAAACACGAACAATAATCAATAACATTTATAACGATTCCTTTTAGCAGATACTGTGCATGTTTGCAACCACTGTTTAGCGCACAACTATCCCGTGCGGCTCGGGCCCAGAACGCGAGCAGGAATGCCTACAGCTGTCACATATGGCAGGACCGATTCGAGCAAGACACTTCCTGCACCTACGATCGCGCCCCATCCAATTTCGATGTTGCCCAGAATCGTTGCACCAGCCGCAATGAACGCGCGATCCCGTATCTTCGGATGCAGGTCCCCTTGTTCCTTGCCGGTTCCTCCCAAGGTGACCTTCTGAAGAATAGACACATCGTCGCCGATGACTATCCCCGTGCCATGGTCGATGAAGACACGCCGGCCTACCACAACAGTGGGATGGATATCTATACCAAAGAGCCCGGAAACCCAGCTCTGCAGCAGGCGCGCTAGCGTGGTTCTCCCCGAGTTCCAGAGATGGTGTGCAACCCTGTGGTATTGCAGATGCGTGAAAGCCCTTGTAGCAGAGAAAAGGAACTAACAGGCTCTCCGCTGCAGGATCGCGAAGCACGGTCGCAGCCAGATCGTCTTTGGAAGCCTCTTCGACGTTCACTGAGTCCGCATCCACAAAGCACTCTTGCCGTACGTCCATGAATCGCCCCGGCTTGGCTAGACGCTCTTGAGCCGTTGGGAATGGCGCTGTTCAAACTCGATGGGCGATAGCCCTGCTGCCGACGAATGACGGCGCCGCGAGTTGTAGAACATTTTAGGCTCTGGTCCCGCAGGAAGGCCTGCCATTCTTGGCCTGTGAACTGGGTGAGTTCAACCCATCGATGCAACTGCCCATGGATCAACCCGCCACCTGACATGAGAACAGATCGACCACAACGGCCAGGTACAACCAGCCTTCGTGGGTTCGGATGTAGGTGAGGTCTGTGACCCAGGCCTGATTGGGTTGGGCCACCTTAAATTGGTGCTGCAAGTGGTTGGGGGCAATCAAGGCTGGCTTTTCAGCGTGTACTCCTGGCCTTCGGCCATAACCCGTCTGCGAAGGCAAACCTTCCAGCTTGAGCAACCGTGCCACATAGTGCTTGCCGCAGCGCTCTCCAAGGTCGCGCATATCCGGCGTCAGCTTGCGGTAGCCCTAGACACCACCGCTCTCAAGCCATGCCTGCTTGAGCAAGCCAAGCAGCCTTTGGTCGTCCTTAGCCTGCGGACTCTGCGGTGCTGTCTTGCACGCATAGTCGCCACTGGGGTGCAGTTGCATTACCTTGCACATGCTCCACACACTGTGCTCCTGCTCATGGCGCTCGATAAATGAATACCTCGCCAGGACTGCCTGGCAAAGTACGCGGCGGCTTTTTTAGGATGTCGCGCTCCTCGGTCACTCGCTGAGGTTCGGCCTTTAGTCGCCTCAACCCCTCGGTTTGAGATGCCTGCGCCTATCGCTCAGGTGCGGGCACTGCATAAAGCTTGATCCACTTGTACAGGCTGCGCTGGCTCACACCGATCCGGCAGATACATGGGCCACTCGGTGGCCTCGCTCAGTGATCTGCTTGACCGCTTCAATCTTGAATTCTTCGGGGCATGGCTGCTTGTCCGTCATGGCACCTCCTACTGGTGCCTCAGATCTGAGACTCAGAGATGTCTAGTACAGCGGGACGATTCAACGCCCGAGGCATTTACTTGAATGTCAATTGACTTAATGAAATCTTAATGAAGGAATTGATGCAAAGCAACGAGTCGAGAAGAGTCTTGTTGCGAGTCAAATTTGTATGTAATCTCGTGGCAAAGTTCGTTATCGGATCTCTATCGCCAAATCACGGATGCTCGGACATCCAAGCCAAGGGAGATTGCTAATGACAGAACCTCAGCCTGAATCGACTCGTGCCGAGGAGTGGCGCAGCTTCGCATTTCTCGCAGTTGTTATGGCGCCTATATTGGCCGTTGTACTGATTGCGGCTTATGGCTTTGCAATCTGGTTTTATCAGATGATCATCGGTGGCCCCCCACATGCATGAAGAATCTGAGCCCATTGAAACTCACACCGACTTGCATATCACCAGTCTGGTTGTGCATGTGCTTCCCCAGGCATTGGCACAAGTAGCTGCTGGCATCGTCACGATCAAAGGCGCCCAAATACATGGAAGTCATCCGGCCGGCAAGCTGGTGGTGACCTTGGAAGCGCCCCATGCAAGGGAAATACTTGATTGCGTGTCTCAGATTGAGCTGCTTGATGGCGTAATCAACGCATCCCTGGTTTATCAGCATGTTGAGAACTGGCAGTCGCTAAACCAAGAGGTAACACATGACTAGCACTAGGCGTGATTTTGTCCGTCAATCTGCAGCCGCAGCCGCAGGGGCCGTTGCAGGCATACCCATAGAAGTTCTGTCCCAGGATGCAGGTGCAATGGCCGCCGATCTGAAGTGGTCCAAGGCGCCATGCCGCTTTTGCGGTACAGGTTGCGGCGTCATGGTGGCCGTCAAGGACAACCGCGTGGTGGCCACTCAGGGTGACCCTGAGGCCGAGGTCAACCGGGGGCTGAACTGCGTCAAGGGTTACTTCCTGTCCAAGATCATGTATGGCGGTGACCGTCTGACAAAGCCGCTGCTGCGCATGAAGAATGGTCGCTACGCCAAGGATGGCGAGTTCCAGCAGGTTTCCTGGGATACCGCCTTCGACGTCATGGCAGAGCAGTTCAAAAAGACGCTCAAGGCCAAAGGGGCCGACGCAGTGGGCATGTTCGGCTCCGGCCAGTGGACGGTATGGGAGGGCTATGCAGCCTCCAAATTGTTCAAGGCAGGCTTTCGCACCAACAACATTGATCCCAATGCACGCCACTGCATGGCCTCGGCAGTTGCCGGCTTCATGCGCACCTTTGGCATGGACGAGCCCATGGGTTGCTATGACGACATCGAGGCAGCGACTGCCTTTGTGCTCTGGGGCTCGAACATGGCTGAAATGCATCCGGTGCTGTGGACGCGCGTGACCGACAGGCGCCTGTCCACACCAGGCGTGAAGGTGGCCGTGCTGTCCACCTTCGAGCACCGCTCCTATGAGTTGGCGGATATGTCTCTGACCTTCAAGCCTCAGACCGATCTGGCCATACTCAATTACATCGCCAACCACATCATCACCACAGGCAGGGTCAACAAGGACTTCGTCTCCAAGCACTGCAATTTCAAGCTCGGCAACACCGATATCGGCTACGGGTTGCGTCCCGAGCACCCTCTGCAGAAGGCGGCCAAGAACGCCAAGGACCCCAACGGTGCCAAGTCAATAAACTACGAGGAATACGCCAAGTTCGTATCCACCTATACGCTCGAGTACACAACCAAGCTCACAGGTGTACCGGCCAACCGTCTCAAGGCTCTTGCCGAGCTCTATGCGGACCCCAATAGCAAGGTGGTGTCGTTCTGGACCATGGGTTTCAACCAGCACACACGCGGTGTCTGGGCCAACAACATGGTCTACAACATCCACTTGCTGCTGGGCAAGATCGCCACCCCCGGCAACAGCCCGTTCTCACTGACGGGTCAGCCTTCTGCCTGCGGAACAGCGCGTGAGGTGGGCACCTTCTCGCACCGCCTGCCAGCGGACATGGTGGTGACTAACCCAGAACATCGCAAGACTGCTGAAACCATCTGGAAGCTGCCCGAAGGCACGATTCCACCCAAGCCCGGCTACCATGCCGTGGAACAAAACCGTGCGCTCAAGGACGGCAGGCTCAATGCCTACTGGGTGATGGTCAACAACAATATACAGGCCGGCGCCAACCTGGCGCAGGAAGGCTATCCGGGCTACCGCAATCCTGACAATTTCGTGGTGGTCTCCGATGTCTATCCCACAGTCACGGCCGTAGCCGCCGATCTGATCTTGCCGTCGGCCATGTGGGTCGAGAAGGAAGGCGCCTACGGCAATGCAGAGCGCCGCACCCACTTTTGGCACCAACTGGTCAAGGCTCCTGGCGAGGCGCGCTCCGACCTGTGGCAATTGATGGAGTTTTCCAAGCGTTTCAAGGTCGAGGAAGTCTGGCCCGAGGAACTGCTGGCCAAGAAGCCCCAGCTGCGCGGCAAGACCCTGTTCGAGGTGCTGTACCGCAACGGCAACGTGGACAAGTTCCCTTTGGCCGACATGGACCCTGCCTATGAAAACGAGGAAGCCAAGGCCTTTGGCTTCTATCCGCAAAAAGGTCTGTTCGAGGAGTACGCCTCGTTCGGCCGTGGCCATGGCCACGATCTGGCACCGTTCGACCAGTACCACAAGGTGCGCGGCATGCGCTGGCCCGTGGTCAACGGCAAGGAAACGCTCTGGCGTTACCGCGAAGGCTCGGACCCCTATGTGAAAGCTGGTACGGGCTACCAGTTCTACGGCAATATCGACGGCAAGGCCAACATCTTTGCCTTGCCATACGAACCACCGGCGGAGGCTCCGGACAAGGATTACCCTTTCTGGCTTTCCACGGGCCGAGTGCTTGAACACTGGCACTCAGGATCAATGACCCGGCGCGTACCCGAGCTGCATCGTGCCGTGCCTAACGCACTGTGCTACATGCATCCTGACGATGCCAAGGCACTGGGCGTGCGCCGCGGCAGCGAAGTTGAGCTGTCCTCGCGGCGCGGTTCCATGCGCACGCGCGTCGAAACCCGCGGCCGCAACAAGCCCCCGCGCGGATTGGTCTATGTCCCCTGGTTCGACGCCAGCCAGCTGATCAACAAGGTGACGCTGGATGCGACCGACCCGATTTCATTGCAGACGGACTTCAAGAAGTGCGCTGTGAAGGTCACCAAGGTTTGACGAAAGAGAGGCTGACCATGAACTTCGTCCGCAAATTCGTCCGTCTTGTGGGCATGCTGCTCATGCTCAATATAGGTATGGCCTGGACGCCAGCCGCTATCGCGGAGACCTTTTATGACTCGGCGCGCGGCCCTACGCCCATCATGCAGGCGACCAAGCCACCAGTGCTTGGCAATGCCGTCAACGATGACGTGCGCCGCACGCGCAACTACACCTGGCAACCTCCCACGATTCCCCATCGCGTGGACGGCTATCAGGTAGACAAGAACTTCAACAAATGCATGGACTGCCACTCGCGAACCAAGGCCGAGACCTCGCAGGCCGTGCCGGTATCGGTCACGCACTATATGGATCGCGACGGGCGCATGTTGGGGCAGGTATCCACGCGACGCTACTTCTGCCAGCAATGCCATGTGGCTCAGGATGCCGTCCGCCCTCTGGTCAGCAACACCTTCGAAGACGTGGATACCGTGATTCTGAAGGCCCTGCAGTCCCAGTCGGGCAAGGCATCCAAGAAAAACTGACGCTGCGGCGCACGAGGCTCATCTATGTTGACACTTCTCAAGCGCTACTGGGCGGTGATCCGCCGCCCCAGCGTACATTTCAGCCTGGGCTTTCTGACCATCGGCGGCTTCATCGGCGGCATTCTCTTCTGGGGCGCGTTCAACACCGCCATGGAGCTGACCAATACGGAGAAATTCTGCACGGGTTGTCATGAGATGCGGGACAACGTGTTTGCCGAGCTCAAGAGCACGATCCACTACACCAACCGCTCGGGCGTACGCGCCGTGTGCTCCAACTGTCACGTGCCGCACGACTGGACCGACAAGATCGCTCGCAAGATGCAGGCCTCCAAGGAAGTGTGGGGCAAGATCTTCGGAACGATAGACACGCCTGAAAAATTCGAAGCCAAGCGGCTGGAGTTGGCACAGCACGAGTGGGCTCGCTTCAAGGCCAACGATTCGCTGGAGTGCCGCAACTGCCACAACTACGACTCCATGGATATGACGCGGCAGAGTTTGCGTGCGCAGAACATGCACAGCACCTATTTGGCCAGCAAGGAAAAAACCTGTATCGACTGCCACAAGGGCATTGCCCACAAGCTGCCTCACATTCCTCCCGGACAGGGCCCCAGCGACACGCCAGGTCAGAAAGTGCCAGGGCCAGCTGAGGCGTCGGTTGCGTCAGTGCAGTAGCGGGATGAATGGCTTGGGCACGGCTGCTTCCAGATTTCTTTGCATATCCGGCCTGGGTTGTGTACGCGGCGGCCGGGTGGTGCTGCGCGATCGGGGTTTGGAACTCGGTAGCGGTCAACTCCTGATGCTCAGAGGTCATAACGGCGCGGGCAAAAGCAGCCTGCTGCGTTGTCTGGCCGGCCTTCTGCCATGGCGTACTGGAAGCCTCCAGTGGTGCGGCGGTACGCTGTCTCCCCAGGATCCGGCCTACCAGCGACAACTGGCCTATATGGGACATCAGGCTGGAATGAGTGACGCCTTGACAGGGATGGAGAATCTGCGCTTTGCGCTGGATCTGATGGCAGTGAGCTGGAATGAAGCACGCGTGCAAGCCGTTTTGCAGGCCTTGTCTTTGACGGAAGTCGTCGCTCGGCCTTTTGGCCGCCTGTCCCAGGGGCAGCGTCGGCGATTGGGGCTGGCCCGTGTTTTGCTGGGCGAGCGTCCGCTGTGGTTGCTGGACGAACCCGACAACTGCCTGGATGTCCAGGGCGAACAATATCTGGGCGAGGCACTGGAGCAGCATCTGGCCTCCGGAGGAATGGCCGTGGTGGCTTCGCACCGCAACCTGGTGCTGCCGACGCCCCGGGTGTCGGTGCTGGATTTATCCCGCTCCGTGGTCACGACCGCAAAGAATGAGCAGGTGGCTGTTTGCTGATAGCTGTGTGTGCAAGAGAGTTGAAGTTGGCCGCTAGAAGGCCTTCCGATGCCTTGGGCGGGCTGTTCTTCTTTGTGCTGGTAGGCAGTCTTTTCCCCTTGGCTTTGGGGCCGGACGCGGCCTTGCTGAGGCAGATTGCACCGGGCATTGTGTGGGTCGCGGCCTTGCTGGCCGTGCTGCTGGGGCAGCACCGGCTGTTCGAGAGCGACATGGCCGACGGGTCGCTGGAACAGTGGTTGCTGGCGCCTGCGCCCCTTCCGCTGCTGGTGGGCCTCAAGGTGGCCGCGCACTGGTTGCTGGGCGTGTTGCCATTGTTGCTGGTGGCTCCCCTGCTGGGCTGGCAGTACGGCCTGGATGGGGCGGTGATCGGCATTCTGCTGGCATCGCTGGCCCTGGGAACGCCCAGCCTGTGCCTGCTGGCGGCTCTGGGCGCAGCACTGACACTGGGTGTGCGGGGGCAGTTGCTGCTGGCTCTGGTGGTGCTGCCGCTGAGCGTGCCCATCCTGATCTTTGGCAGCCATGCCGTAGCCCAGGCGCAGCAAGGGCTGAGTGCAGCGCCTGCTCTCAATCTGCTGGGTGCCTGCCTGTGCCTGGCGTTACTGGCCGGTCCCTGGGCAATAGCAGCGGCCTTGCGCCTCGCGCTGGAGTGATATGAATTCCCTTACTTCCAATGCATCACCTACGCCTGCGACAGGGTCCAGCAGCCGCAAATGGCGTCAGCTGGCCTCGCCCCCGGTTTTTTACCACTGGGCAGGCAAGCTGTGGCCCTGGATGGCTGTGCTGGCTGCCGTGCTAGCTGCTGCGGGTCTATGGGTCGGATTTGGACTGGCACCTACGGATCACCAACAGGGCGAGGTCTACCGCATCATCTTTTTGCATGTGCCGGCCGCCTGGATGTCCATGTTCATCTATCTGGTGGCAGCGCTCCATGCTGCCCTGGGGTTGATTTACGGCACCCGCCTTTCCCCCCTGCTGGCAAGGGCCCTGGCACCTACAGGTGCGCTGTTCACGGCCATCGCCTTGTGGACCGGGGCTGCCTGGGGCAAGCCGACCTGGGGAGCCTGGTGGGTATGGGATGCCCGTCTGACGTCGGAGCTGATCCTGCTGTTCCTGTATCTGGGCTATATGGCCACGGTCTCGGCCATAGAAGATTCGCGTCGGGCCGATGGCGCTGGCGCCATCGTGCTGCTAGCTGGCGTGGTCAATGTTCCCATCATCTATTTCTCGGTTCAGTGGTGGAGCACCCTGCATCAGGGTGCGAGTATCCGCATGGATACAGCTCCCAGCATGACACACACCATGCTGGCCGGCATGCTGCTGATGGCACTGGCCTGCTGGGCCTATACGTTGGCCGTCGCTCTGGTACGGGCACGTTGCCTGATTCTGGAGCGAGCCCGCGAGGAGAGTCTGTAATGCAGGATCATGCTTTTTTCATTGCTCTGGCCTACGGTGTGAGCGCGATGGCGCTGGGCATCGAGCTGGTCAGCATCTTTGTGCGCAGCCGTCGCCTGAAAGCCGAGGCCGCATCCGGACTCGCAACCAGGGAGACCCCATGAAGCCGCGCCAGCGTCGCCTGCTGTGGGTGCTGGCAGGACTTGCGCTGGTGGCCGTGGCCGTCACGCTGGTGCTGCGAGCACTCAACTCCAATGTGATGTTCTTCTACAGCCCCAGCCAGGTTCACGCGGGCGAGGTTCCGCATGGTGCAGCCTTTCGCCTGGGAGGCCTGGTGGAGCAAGGCTCGCTGCAGCGCAGCGGCGACGGAATGCTGCTGCGCTTTGCCGTGACCGATGAAGTGCGCAGTGTGCCTGTGCAGTATCGGGGATTGCTGCCCGACCTGTTCCGCGAGGGCAAAGGCGTGGTGGTATCGGGCCGTATGCAGGCGGACGGAACCTTTCATGCCTCCGAGGTGCTGGCCAAGCACGACGAGAACTATATGCCGCCCGAAGCGGCCCATGCCTTGAAAAACGCCGCCGGAAAGCCGCCAGAAAAATCTGACGGGGATGTCACTGTCAAGGAAACCGGCCAGGACAGTGCCCATACCGCCACCAAGGGAGGCCATACATGATCGCTGAACTCGGCGTGTTCGCTCTGGTACTAGCCCTGGTCACGGCAGTACTGCTGGCGGTGCTGCCGCTTGCCGGAGCCCACTGGGGACTGGCGAGTTGGGTAAAGCTGGCCCGGCCTGCGGCCTTGCTGCTATGTCTACTGTGCGTGCTGTCCTCGGCCAGCCTGTTCTGGTGCTTCTGGCGCGAAGACTTCTCAGTGCTGTATGTGGCGGCCAATTCGCATAGCGACCTGCCCATGGCCTACAAGCTGGCAGCTTTCTGGGGTGGGCATGAAGGCTCCATGCTGCTGTGGCAGCTCATGCTCTCGGGCTGGACCCTGGCGGTGGCCTGGCGCAGCCGAGACCTGCCGCCGGCCTTCGTGGCGCGCGTGCTCGCCGTGCTGGGCTGGATCAGTGTGGGCCTGCTGCTGTTCCTGCTGTTTCTCTCCAATCCGTTTGTGCGCCTGATCCCCGCAGCTGCCGAAGGCAAGGATCTCAATCCCTTGCTGCAAGACCCCGGCATGGTGCTGCATCCGCCGCTGCTGTACATGGGCTATGTGGGCTTTGCCGTGCCTTTTGCGTTCGCGCTGGCGGCACTGATCTCGGGCGAGTTGGGTGCTGCCTGGGCGCGCTGGTCGAGGTCCTGGACGCTGGCGGCCTGGGGCTTTCTGACGCTGGGCATTCTGCTAGGCAGCGCCTGGGCTTACTACGTGCTGGGCTGGGGAGGCTGGTGGTTCTGGGATCCGGTGGAAAACGCCTCTTTCATGCCCTGGCTGGTGGGAACGGCCCTGCTGCATTCGCTGGTCGTGACCGACCAGCGCGGAGCCTTCCGCAGTTGGTCGGCCCTGCTGGCCATCTGCGCATTTTCACTGAGCCTGCTGGGTACCTTTCTCGTGCGCTCAGGCGTGCTTACCTCGGTTCATGCCTTTGCCGTGGACCCAGGGCGGGGGCTCTTCATCCTGTGCTTCATCGTGGCTGTGGTGGGCGCCTCGCTGTGGCTGTTCGCCTGGCGCGCACCTGAGCTTGGCCGCGGCTCCGGGGAATTTGCCATGCTCTCGCGCGAAACCTTTTTGCTGATCAACAACGTGCTCTTCACCGCTGCAGCGCTGGCGGTGCTCATAGGCACGCTGTACCCGCTGGCCCTCGATGTGCTGAGCGGCGAGAAGATCTCCGTGGGGCCACCGTACTTCCAGACCGTCTTTTTGCCTTTGGTGCTGCCGGCCCTGGCCCTGATGGGCGTGGGCACGGTGGCGCGCTGGAAGAGCAGCCTGATTGGCGAGCTGTGGCGGCGCCTTCGCGTAGCCCTCGTGCTGAGCCTTGCCTGCTCGGCAGTGCTGGCACTGGCAGGCGGCTGGATGGGTGTGCGCCTGTCCCCGGCCACCTTGCTGGGCCTGGCCCTGGGCCTGTGGTGCCTGCTCAGTACACTGGCCCATATCTGGCAGCGCCTGGGACAAGGCCTGGAAATCGGCCATCTGGGTCAGCGCCTGTCGCGCCAGCCCTGGGGCTGGTGGGGCATGCTGATGGCCCATGCCGGTGCGGGCGTGTTCGTGCTGGCGGTAAGCTTGGCCGACGGGCTGGAGAGCCGGCACGAAACCACGCTGGCGCAGGGTGAGACTGCCGAGGCGGGTGGCTACCGCTTCCGCTTCGACAGCCTTGGTCCGGCCACCGGCCCCAACTATGACGCGCAGCGTGCCCAATTCACCGTCAGCCGAGCGGGGCTGGATAGCTGGAGCATGTTTCCCGAGAAGCGGGTTTACCGCGCCCAGGGCATGGCGCTGAGCCAGGCCGCCATCGACAGCGGCTGGACACGCGACGTTTTCGTGGCTCTGGGCGATCCACTGGACGATCAAGGCCTGCGCTGGACCGTGCGCCTGCAGGTCAAGCCTTTCATGGACTGGGTCTGGATAGGCACACTGATGATGGCGCTGGGCGCTGGTCTGAGCCTTATGGACCGGCGTTTTCGTACAGCCAAGCAAAGAGCGCACCGCCAGTCCGGCGCTCCGGCCCTGCAAGGAGCTGCCTGATGCGCTTTGTCCTGCCTCTGGCAATATTTTTAGGCTTGGCCATCATGCTCGGGCTTGGCCTGCAGCGTGACCCTCGGGCCCTGCCTTCGGCACTTCTGGAGCAGCCCGCACCGGCCATAGACCGCCCACTGCTCGAGGACCAGCGGCAGGTCCTGCATCTCCAGGATCTGCGAGGCCGGGCCTGGCTGCTCAATGTCTGGGCCTCATGGTGCGCACCCTGCCGACAGGAGCTCCCCGTATTGGCCGAACTCTCGAAGCGCGACTCGGTCGCCGTCTACGGCCTGAACTACAAGGATCAGCCGGACAAGGCCCGCGCGCTGCTGCGAGTTGCGGGCAACCCCTACCGCGCCTCGGCCATGGACGGCGATGGCCGCGTGGGCATGGACTTCGGCATACAGGGAGTGCCAGAAACCTTTGTCATTGACGGCCAGGGCCGCGTGCGCTATCGCCATGTGGGCCCGGTAACCGCAGAGATATGGCGCGATCGGCTGCTGCCGGTCATCAGGAGTATTCAATGAAACCGCGAAGCACCGGCGCAGCCTGCACAGCGGCCCTGATTGCCTGCATGGCAGTGCTGGCCCAGGCCGGGCAGACAGTGCAGACCGCTCGGGACCAGGAACTGCTGGATCGTGAAATGGCGCTGGCCGCTCAGCTGCGCTGTGTCGTCTGTCAGAACCAGACTGTGGCCGAATCGCGCGCCCCCATGGCCGAGGACATGCGCCGGGAAATCCGCCATCAGCTCGAGCAGGGACAGAGCAACGGCCAGGTGATCGCCTTCTTCGAGCAGCGCTACGGTGCTTTTGTGCGCTACAACCCGCCCTGGAAGCCGTCGACCTGGCTGCTGTGGAGCGGCCCTTTCCTGGCCGCGCTGGGAGGCTTTGTGCTGTTGCGCAGAACACTGCGCCGCAGGCTCGTGCCGAATGTCCCGCTGACCCCGGAGCAGCGTGATCGTGCACGCCGGTGGCTGGACTCGGCCGCAAAGAAGGAGAGCTCATGACTGCGATGCACTGGTTGTGGCTGGGTGCCATCGCCCTGATGCTGCTGAGCCTGGCGGTACTGCTGCCGCCTTTGCTGGCCGAGGTCCCATTCCCATTGCCCGCCAGCGATCCTGATGAAGCGCTGCGCCGCCTCTACCAGGCCCAGTTGGCCGAGTTGAAGCTGGAGCGCTCAGGCGGGCGCCTGAGCGAGACCGACCATGCTCAAGCGGTCGAAGAACTTCAGCGGCGTCTGCTCAGCGAACTGGACAGACCCCGGGCATCGGTTGCCTGGCGCCAAAGTCCATGGCTGCGCCGTGGCAGCGCGCTGTTGTTGGCGGTGCTGCTACCTGTCGCCGCGTTCGCTTTGTACCTGCAGGTGGGCGACCCCAAGGCTGCAGCGCAGCTGGCGCAGGAGCAGCCCGGCGCGCACGGAGACGGGGTGGGCGATGCACAGGTGCAGGCCATGGTGGACGGGCTGGCCCGGCGTCTTGAGGAACAACCCCAGAACCTGCCTGGCTGGGTGATGCTGGCCCGCTCCTATGAAACTCTGGAGCTCTTTGACGCTGCGGCCCAAGCGTACCGGCGGGCTTTGCAGGAGGCGCGGCGTAGCGCGATGGATGAGGAAGTCCAGGCGAGGTTATGGGCCGATCTGGCCGACGCGCTGGCATCGGCGCAGGGCGGTGATCTGGATGGCGAAGCCGGCAAGGCCATAAAGCAGGCACTGATGTTGCAGCCAGATCAACCCAAGGCCCTGGCACTTGCAGGGAGTGCCGCCGCGCGCCACGGCAAGCTGGATGAGGCACAAAAGAACTGGCAAGCCCTGCTGCGCCAGTTGGAGCCAGGATCGGACATGGCGCTGCGAGTGCAAGATGATCTGCTCAAGCTGGAGGCTTTGGCGTCTGAAGACAGTTCGAGCATCACTGCCAAGACTGCGGCTGTCTCCAAAAGCCGCCTGAGCGGAGAATTGCGATGGACAGTCTCCAAGGCCAATCCATCTGAACCAGCCCGGTTGGCCAAGGCTCAGGTTTTTGTCGTGGCTCGCGCCGACGGTCACCCCCGACCTGTGGCAGTGCTGCGCCTGCCTGCGACCTCCCTGCCGGCACATTTCACGCTGGGACCGGAGAACCTGCTCGATCCTGCAGTTTCGCTGTCGTCATTCCCGGAGCTACGTTTGCAGGCGCGGCTGTCGCTGGACGGCCAGGCCATGCCACGAGCAGGAGATCTCTACAGTCAGTCGTTCTCGGTGACTCCCGGCTCCTCGAACTTGCTGCTGGAATTGAATCCGGCTTTCTAGCAAGTGTGTCTGGACTGCAGCCAGCCAAGCAGACAACGTGCGTTATTGCCCTCTCCGGTGCAAGCATTGCGCCGTCATGTGCTGTGACAGCGCATCGGAATACGGAATCAAGAGCGGCCATGTTGCGAGGGGTGGCTCAATCCTGAACCACTACTGCGCTCTGGACGGTGATCGGGATGCGTGATCCGGACACAGGCAGAAATCAACCGACAGTTGCGAAAAAATGTCTGTTTGAATGCCGTTCTCCTCGAACGGCTTCATACCAACAAAACAAAAATGCCCGCTTTTCAGCGGGCATTTTTGTTGCAAACTCTGGTTTCGTCTGCACATTTGGTAGGCGCGATTGGACTCGAACCAACGACCCCCACCATGTCAAGGTGGTGCTCTAACCAGCTGAGCTACGCGCCTGTTGTTCTGTTCGATGAAGCAATTGTAGCACGGGTTTTTCACTCATTTTTTGAGAGCTAACATTTTCTTGTCATCGAGCCCTGTCAGGCGCAATCGGGACTTACATCAGCGCCTTCTGGCCGAGCGAACGCCGGACACACTGGCGACGATGCCTAGCACCTTGTTGAGGCGACCCGAATCTGCCACCTCCACCGTGAACGTCATCCACGCCGTCCCCTTGACGGACTGGGTCTGCACCCCGATGACATTGGTCTTCTCGCGTGCAAACACGTCCGAGATATCGCGCAGCAAGCCTTGGCGGTCGGCCGCCTCCACGGCAACGTCCACAGGGTAAACCGGTCCGCCCTTGTCCACATGCTTGGGAGTGCCCCAGTCGACCTCGATGACACGTTCGGGGCTCTTGGCCATCATCTCGCGGAAATTGGAGCAATCGCAGCGGTGCACGCTCACGCCCTTGCCACGAGTCACAAAGCCGCCGATCTCATCCGGAGGAGCCGGCTTGCAGCATTTGGCCAACTGAGTCATGAGCGAATCGACGCCCACCACCAGCACTCCACCTCGCGACGAGTCATGGCCACGCGCCTTGCGCACCGGAGTGAATGCGTCTTCCTCTGGCGTTTCTTCACTGGGACGCAGCACGACTTCGATATTGCGCAGTGAATACTCGTCCTTGCCCACGACTTCAAACAGTGCATCGGCAGACTTGAAGCCCAGCTGTGCAGCCAGCTCTTCAAGCTTGATCGCTGTCTTGCCCTCGCGCTGCAGCAGCTTTTCAACGGCCTCGCGCCCTCGCGAGACGGTTTCATGCGTGGCCTGGGCATTGAACCAGGCGCGCACCTTGGCCTTGGCACGGTTGCTGACCAGATAACCCAGCTCGGCATTGAGCCAGTCACGTGAGGGCCGGTCTTCCTTGGCCGTGTTGATTTCTACCGTCTGGCCGCTTTCCAGGGCTGTGTTCAGCGGCACCATGGCTCCATCCACGCGCGCGCCACGGCAACGATGGCCGAGGCTGGTGTGCACCGAGTAGGCAAAGTCCACCGGCGTGGCCCCTTGCGGCAACTCGATCACGGCAGCATCGGGAGTCAGCACATAGATGCGATCTTCAAACAGACCACGCTGGGCCGAGCCCGTCAGGTCGCTGCCCCAGGCCAGCAACTGGCGCAGCACGGCAATCTTGGCGTCATACTCGCTGGACGCCGACACGCCCGCATAGCCCTTGGTGCCGGCCTCCTTGTAGGCCCAGTGTGCGGCCACGCCATGTTCTGCATGGTCGTGCATGGCCTGGGTACGGATCTGGATCTCTATGGTGCGGCCGGTTTCATCGCGCACCACCGTGTGCAGGGACTGATAGCCGTTGGGCTTGGGTTTGGCGATGTAGTCGTCGAACTCCTTTTCCAGCGGCGTGAACTGCTCATGCACCCAGGAAAGGGCTGCATAGCAGTCCTTGACCGTAGGCACGATGACGCGCATGGCACGAATATCGAACAGCTGGTCAAAGCTCAGCGACTTGCCGCGCATCTTCTTGACGATGCTGTAGATATGCTTGGGTCGCCCCTGAACCGAGGCGCTGATGCTGTGGGCGCGCAAGTCGGCCTCGAGGCGCGCGCGCATCTGCTCCATATAGGCCTCGCGTTCGACCCGCTTTTCGTCGAGCAGGCGCGCAATCTGGCGATAGGTATCGGGCTCCAGAAAACGGAAAGCCAGATCTTCCAGCTCCCATTTGATCTGCCAGATTCCCAGACGGTTGGCCAGCGGCGCAAAGACATAGAGCGCTTCACGCGCGATGCTGGGCGAAACCGGGCTCTTCTCGGCCGCGTAGTAGCGCAGCGTCTGCAGCCGCGACGCCAGGCGCAGCAGTACCACGCGAAGATCGCGCGAGAAGCCCAGCAGCATCTTGCGCACGTTCTCGGTCTGCGTGGCCACGCCATCGACATGCTGGCTGCTCAGCTCGGCGTCTCTCGCCTGCTGCTGCACCCGGATGAGCTTGATGGTTTCGACCGCCAGGGTCGCAAAATTGTCGCCAAACGCCTTGGCAATCACTTCCTGCGGCTTGTTCAGGTGCACGCTGGCGTGCACCAGATAAATGGCCGCCTGCATGGTTTCCGAGCCACCGATTTTCTTGAGGATGGCGGCAACGGCGTCGGCGTGGGTCAGGGTGTTTTCACCGGTCTCCATGACTTCGCCGGCAATCAGCGGTTCTGCAAAGGCACGGGCGCGCGCCAGCGCATTGACTTGATCGGGCAAAACCTCGGATGTGGCGGTAATCAGATGCGGCGTAGGCTCCGTGAGCTTGGGTGCGGCGTCAGAGACTGTGGTTACGGTATCGCTGGTCTTCATGCAGCTTCCTCTTGGGCCTGCTGCGCAAGACTGATGCTCGCAGGCAGACCCTTATCCCCTTGTAAAAACTTTTGTATCAACGCCACTTGCCCCGGCACCACCAGTGTTGGAGCATGTCCCACGCCTTCCAGTTCCGTGCAATGCGCCCTGGGGCCACGCTCGGTCATGGCCCTGGCGGTACGGCTGGAGAGCAGATCGGACTCGGCTCCTCTGATAAGCAAGACCTGTGCCTTGATCTGGTCGTAGAGCTGCCAGAGCAAGGCCTCTCCCGCTTGGGCAGTCTCGCGCGTCATCTGGGCCATGGGCACTGCAATACGAGGGTCGTAATGCAGCACCACACCTCCTTGGGGATCAGGCTTGATCATGGCTTTCGAGAGCCGGTTCCACTGCTCATCGCCATGTGGGCCGAATCCCTCGGAAATCAAGCGCATGGCGGCGGCAGCGCTCTCAAAGTTGGGAAACTGCAAGCCTTTGCCGACATAGGAGCCGATTCGTTCCAGCGACTCCCATTCAATCGCTGGCCCTACGTCGTTGAGCACCAGCCGCCTCACAGGCACCGGCAGCGGCAGACCGGGCTGCCCCACGACACCCATCCCGATCAAGCCCCCCATGCTGGTACCCACCCAGTCCAGGGTTTCAATCGGCACCTGAGCATGCAGCTGGGCCAGCAGCGCCAGCATATCGGCCGCATACAGCGGTAGCTGATAACCCATGGGGTCGGCCAGCCAGTCGCTTTCGCCGCGCCCCACCACATCGGGGCAGATCACGCGGGCAAAGCGGCTGAGCTTGGTTGCCAGCACATCAAAGTCTCGTCCCTGGCGTGAGAGGCCGTGCACGCAGACGATGACATGAGGATGTCTTGGGTTGCCGGTATGGTTCCATTCCCAGTACGCCATTCGGTGCGTTCCCTCGGGCTGAGCCTCGACCTGCTGGCGGCGCTGAGCGCTGGCCCAGGTGGGAGCGGTTGCAGAGGCTCCGGGACACGATACGTAATTCAGCGTAGGTTGATTCATGGAGAACGCGTTTTCAAGACCGGGGCCGATAATGGCTGTCGTCGCATCGTAATTCATTCGGAGACCTTGTATGTCCATGTTGAAAGGCAAAACCGCTCTCGTGACGGGATCGACCAGCGGAATCGGCCTAGGTATCGCAATCGCTCTGGCACGCCAGGGTGCCAATATCGTGCTCAACGGCTTTGGCGACGTCGAAGCACCACGCGCCCAGGTACTGGATGCCGGCAAGACAGCCGGTATCGAAGTCGGCTACCACGGTGCGGACATGAGCAAGACCACCGACATTGAAGCCATGATGAAATACGCCGCTGCCGAATTCGGCCGCGTCGACATCCTGGTCAACAACGCCGGCATTCAGCATGTGGCCAGGGTGCAGGACTTCCCCGTGGAGAAGTGGGATGCCATCCTCGCCATCAACCTGAGCAGCGCCTTCCACACCACGCGCCTGGCCCTGCCAGCCATGCAGCAGGCCAACTGGGGCCGCATCATCAATGTGGCCTCGGTGCACGGCCTGGTCGGCTCGGCCGAAAAATCGGCCTATGTCGCCGCCAAGCACGGCATCGTCGGCCTGACCAAGGTGACGGCACTGGAAAACGCCACCACCGGCGTGACCTGCAACGCCATCTGCCCCGGCTGGGTACTGACGCCACTGGTACAAAAGCAGGTGGATGCGAAGGCTGCCGCCCAAGGCATCAGCAATGAAGACGCCACCAGACAGTTGCTGGGTGAAAAAGAGCCTTCGATGCAGTTCACCACGCCCGAAGAGCTGGGCGAGCTGGCCGTCTTCTTCTGTTCGGCCGCTGCCAACAATGTGCGCGGCGTGGCATGGAATATGGACGGCGGCTGGGCCGCACAATAAAAGCCGCTCGGCTCCAGCGAATGCGTCTATCAATTAGATAGCATCTAGCGCTCTCCAGAAGACATATTCAGCATCAAATCATGATGAAAATCAAAAAGGAGCAGCGCAAGCTGCTCCTTTTTTTATATATGCCGCACGAATCCGATCACTGCATCTGAATCGAGCCGCCAACGGTGACCGTCACCTCGGCACGGTCCGCCTCCACCGGCACGGGCGCAGCATCGGCATAGCTGGCCTTGGCCATGCTCATCATGCGCGGGCGCGGCATGGGATGCCCGCCACCGCCGCTGCTGCTCACATTGACCTCGCGCAGGCTGTAGCCTGCAAAGCCAAAGCTCTTGGAGATGGCCGCGGCACGCTGGCGGAAGTTCTCGATCGCCTTGGCCTGGGCTTCGCCCTCCACCTTTTCCCGCGCTTCGCGCGAGAGGCCGAAACTCATGCTGGCCAGCGTCATGTCCTGCACCTTGGCCGCAGCCTGGGTAATGCGTACGAAGTCACGCCCCTGCAGCACGATCTCGGCCTGGCCCTGCCAGCCTTCGATCTTGCCGTTGTTGCCATAACGCGGCGAGATGGAGAAATTACCGGTGCTCAACTCCATCTGCCGACCTTGCGCGTCGTTACGCAGCGTGGCCATGGCGGACTCCACGATCTTTTGCAGCTGGGACTGAACGGACGCCGCATCGCGACCATCCTTGCTGGCAGACAGCGTCGCCGTCATCCAGTCCTGCTTGACCTCCACGGTTCCCTGAGCCGACAACTGCACCACGTTGGCAGGTCTTTGCATGTCACGCGCGGCGCCCTGAGCCCATACATTGCCACCAGCGCAGGCCGCAGCCAGCGCAAGTGCGGCAGCCGCGGCGCGAGAGGAAGAGGAAGACTTGGAAAATTGATTCATGCGGTTCACCCTTGTAAGTAAATCAGGCCATGCAGATACATATGCATTTCACCATTGCGCAAAGTCGCTGCAGCGCAGCATGTCAGCCCAGAGTGTGACTTTATGTACGAATACGCCACATTCAACACACCAACAGAACAAACACTGAAACAATAGTGCAATATGCTTGAAAAAAGTTCCTCATGAAACATTTATTGTTCTATTTACAAACGCAACAATCGTAACAAGTAGCAAGACTTGACCTTGTTTTGCTGGATTTTTTGGATCCAGCGATAACAATGGGCCAGTTACAAATAAATCGACAAGGACGATCATGGCAACGACGAACAACCGTACTGACAAGATCCTCGTGGTGGATGACGATGCACGCATCCGCGACCTGCTGCGCCGCTATCTGACGCAGGAAGGCTTCGAGATCATGATTGCCGAGGACGGCAAGGCTCTCAACCGCATCCTGCTGCGCGAGACTGTCGACCTGATCGTGCTGGACCTGATGATGCCCGGCGAGGATGGCCTGTCCATCTGCCGCCGCCTGCGCTCGGCCAATGACCGCACCCCCATCATCATGCTGACCGCCAAGGGCGAGGATGTGGACCGCATCGTGGGCCTGGAAGTGGGTGCCGACGACTATCTGGGCAAGCCCTTCAACCCCCGCGAACTGCTGGCCCGCATCCATGCCGTGCTGCGCCGCCGCCCTCCTCAGGAAGCGCCGGGAGCTCCTTCGGGCGACAACGAGGTGGTGACCTTCGGCCCGTTCACCTTCGACCTGGGCACCCGCGTGCTGCAAAAGAATGGCGAAGAGTTGCCACTCACCACCGGCGAATTCGCCATGCTCAAGGCCCTTGTGCGCCACCCGCGCCAGCCTCTGTCACGTGAAAAGCTGGCCCTGCTGGCCCGCGGCCGCGAGTTCGAGCCCTTCGACCGCAGCCTGGACGTGCAGGTCTCCCGCCTGCGCAAGCTGATCGAGGAGGACGCTGCCGCACCGCGCTATATCCAGACCGTCTGGGGCGTGGGCTATGTGTTCGTACCCGATGGCATGAACTGATTCTGCCTGCCTCCATTGCAACAAGCCGCCCGCTGCGCGGCTTGTTGCGCTTGGGTGCAGGCCCATAAGACCCATAAGTCAAGCTCTTTCAACAACCACCAGTAGATAGACACTTTTTGGACAAACCGTAACCCGAGTCGCCCATATTGGGCGTACCCTCGGGTCCAGTTATTTCCGCATTGCTGTTCATGAGCGCCTTTCACCATCCGCCGCCCGACGCCACCAGCCCCGTACCTCTGGAGTACGAGCGGCGCAGCACCGCTCGCTCACCTGTGGGGCTGAACCTGTTCTGGCGCACCTTCTGCCTGCTGGCCCTGCTGCTGGTGGGCAGCATTCTGGCCTGGCTGCAGACACTGCGGGCACTGGATTTCGAGCCGCGCACGCTGCAGACTGCCAAGCAAGTGGCCTCGTTGGTCAACCTGAGCCGCGCAGCCCTCGAGCATTCGGATGCGATCAACCGCGTCTCCCTGATCAAGACCATGGCAGACCAGGAAGGCGTGCGCATTCTGCCCCGCGAGCCCGGCGACTCATTCGAGCTGCTGGAGCAGAACGCCCTGGGCCAGAAGCTGACCGAAGAGCTGACCACTCGCCTGGGCTACGGCACCGTGGTGGCGCGCAGCGTCAACGGGGAGCCTGGCCTGTGGGTGGGCTTCACCATCAACGGCGACCGCAACTGGATGCTGATGGACCAGTCGCGCTTCACTCCTGCCAGCGGCCAGACCTGGCTGATCTGGCTGATCACGGCCGCCCTGCTCTCGCTCATCGGCGCGGCGGCCATCGCCCGCCTGATCAACCGGCCGCTCAAACAGCTGTCTTACGCGGCCAACCGCGTGCGCGAGGGCGACTTCGACGCCAGCCAGCTTGACGAGGAAGCCGTGACCAGCGAAATCCGCGAGGTCAACATCGGCTTCAACCGCATGGCGCAGAAGCTGGCCAAGCTGGAGCAGGACCGTGCCGTGATGCTGGCCGGCATCTCCCACGACCTGCGTACGCCGCTGGCGCGGCTGCGCCTGGAAACCGAGATGAGCGTCTATGACGATGTGGCGCGCGAGCATATGGTGGCCGACATCGTGCAGCTGGACGCCACCATCGACAAATTCCTGGATTACGCCCGCCCCGATCATCGCGTCATGCTCAGCCCCGTGGATCTACACGCCGTGGTTGCCTCCTGCGTCTATGCCGTGCAGGACCACCGTGAGCTGCAAATCACCATGAACGTACCCGAAGACCTCTACGTCATGGCCGATGAGGTGGAGCTGGCCCGCGTGATCTCCAACCTCTTCGAGAATGCACGCCGCTATGGCAAGACCCCATCCACCGACACGACCGAGGTGGATGTGGTTGCCAAGGAAAGCGAAAAATGGGTGGTCATCCGCATCCGCGACCATGGCAAGGGCGTGCCGGCCGAGCAACTGGCCAATCTGACCCAGCCCTTCTTCCGCGGCGACACGGCGCGCACGGCAGCTGCAGGCGCAGGCCTGGGTCTATCCATCGTGGACAAGACGGTTCAGCGCATGGGCGGCATGTTTGCACTGTCCAATTCATCGACGGGCGGCCTGGTCGCCCATCTGCAGCTGCAGCGTGCCATGGGCGTGACAGCCGGTGCGGCACCCGAGCAGCGCCTGCAGCGCCCCCAGGTCAAGCGCAATCTGCCGCGCGACAAGAAAGACGATGAGATAGGGCAAGACTGAATCTGCCCACCTGATTGCACAATCGGCATCGCCTTTCAACCATCTGCCGCAGAATTCACCATGCAAGCCCGATGCCTGTGCAAAGCCGTTCTCGTCACCGCACCCGGCACCCACGAAGTTCATGTCTGCCACTGCAGCATGTGCCGGCGCTGGGGAGAAGGCCCTGCCTTCACCCTGCATGGCGGCACGGCGGTGCAGACCAGCGGCCCCGTCACGCGCTATGCCTCCTCGCCCTGGGCCGAGCGTGCCTTCTGCAGCAACTGCGGCACCCACCTCTTCTACCGCCTGCTGGCAAGCAACGAGCATTTTCTGTCTGCCGGGCTGTTTCAGGACGCCCAGGGACTGACACTGGCACAGCAGATCTATATCGACGAGAAGCCCGACTATTACGCGCTGGCCAATGACACCCCGACCCTGACCGGAGCCGAAGTGCTAGCCCTCTACGGCGATTCATGACCGGCTTTCGCCGCGGCCATTGCGTCAAGCGGGGTCAGGCAGCCCGCACCAGCAAGGCCACTGCACGGGCCTCCATGGCCTGCTGCTGACCCACAGGCCCGAGCTTCTCGGCCGTCTTGGCCTTGACGTTGACCTGCTCCACATCCAGCTCCAGCACCTGGGCAATGCGCTCGCGCATCTTCTCGATATGGGGTGCCAGCTTGGGCGCCTGGGCCACGATGGTGCTGTCGATATTGCCGATCTCGAAGCCCTTGGCGCGCACGCGCCTGGCAGCCTCGGCCAGCAGCACGGCGGAGTCCGCCCCCTTGAACTGCGCGTCGGTGTCCGAGAAATGGCGACCGATATCGCCCAGCGCCGAAGCACCGAACAAGGCATCGGTGATTGCATGCAGCAGCACGTCGGCATCCGAATGACCGAGCAAGCCCAGGCTGTGAGGCACTTCGACACCGCCGAGAATCAGCTTGCGCCCTGGAACCAGGGCATGGACATCCCAGCCTTCACCAATACGAAAATTCATATAAATCCTTGTCAAACCCTTGCCCAAGAAGCGCAAGCAGCTATCAATTAAATACCACCTGCACCGAACCGGGTCAGGCACGGCATTCTGCCGATAGCAATGCCAGTCGTGCATTCTTGTGTGCATATGCCCAGTCCGTGGCGATCCGTCTAGCCACGCGCCTTGCGCTGCAGCAGCACGGCCTCGGCCAGCGAAAAGTCGTCGGGGTAGGTCACCTTGAAGTTCTGCGCACCGCCCGGCACCAGTCTGGGGGAGTGGCCGGCCAGTTCCATGGCGCTGGCTTCATCGGTCACGGTGGCTCCCGCCGCCTGCAGCGCAGCCAGCAAGGCTGCGATGCGGAACATCTGCGGCGTCTGAGCCAGCCATTTGTCGCTGCGCTCCACCGTCTGCGCCACACGCGCCGGGCCCGCGCCGGCGGCCTGCTGCTTGAGCGTATCGGGCAGCTTCAGCGCCAGCAGCCCCCCCACCGCATCCGGCAGGCAGGCATCGATCAAGGCATTGACCTGCGCCGATGCGACCAGACAGCGCGCCGCGTCATGCACCAGCACCCAGTCCTCGCCGCTGGCTCCCATGCGCAGCAACTCCTGCAGGCCGTTGCCCACTGTCTCGGCACGGGTGGCTCCTCCACAGGCAGCAATGCTGAGCCGGGCGTCCGTGTCGCGCTCCTGCCAGAAGCCATCGGCAGCAGAGACCACCAGCAGCACCTTGTGCATGCGCTCCACCGCCAACATCGCGGCCAGCGTGTGCATGACCATGGGCTGCCCCGCAACACTCTGGTATTGCTTGGGCAGCTCGGGGGCCGGGGAATCAGCGGCAATGGCGCGCAGACCGACGCCCGCGCAGGGAATCAGCCCCCAGCAGCGGGGCGCAGATGCCGGCGACGACGCCGCTGCAGCGTTTGCCTTGTCGTCCGTCATGGACTCAGGCGAGAAAAACCGATCTGTCATGCACAGTATTTTAAAATCACCATTTCGTCCGAAAGCCCCTGAGACCCATCGAAGACCTGCTTTCGGCTTGCATCGCCTTGAGGTGTCCCCATTTTGAGTGAATGCGCCGCCAACCATCAGCTCCGCGCTGATTGGGCTGTGAGCCCAGCCTTTGATGGCCGGACTCGCCCGCATTCAATCTGTCCCCGTTTTTTTGCATCCAGCCCGCTTCTGTGCGCCGCTGCCTGCGTTCGTCTGTGAAAAACCATGCAACTGCCCAAGCTCACTCCCGGTAAACGCTTTCACCTGCCCCGCCCTGTCGGCAGCGCCGACGCGCTGCTGCTGGCCAGGCTGGGCGAGCGCGAAAAGCAGGACGGCCGGGTCACGGCCATCGTCACGGCCGATGCAGCCGACGCCCACCGGCTCATGGAAGAGATGGCCTTCTTCGCCCCCGAGCTGCGCTGCGCATTGTTCCCCGACTGGGAAACCCTGCCCTACGACAGCTTCTCACCGCACCAGGATCTGATCAGCGAACGCCTTGCCACGCTGTGGCGCATCAACCAGCGCGACAAGCAGCATGGCGCCGATGTGGTCATCGTGCCCGCCACCACAGCCCTCTATCGCCTGGCCCCGCCCTCGTTTCTGGCCGGCTATACCTTTGAATTCAAGCAAGGCCAGAAGCTGGACGAGGCCAAGCTCAAGGCCCAGCTCACGCTGGCGGGCTACCAGCATGTGTCCCAGGTGGTCAGTCATGGCGAATACGCGGTGCGCGGCGGCCTGATCGACCTGTTCCCCATGGGCTCGCTCCAGCCCTATCGCGTGGACCTGTTCGACGACGAGATCGACTCCATCCGCACCTTCGACCCCGACACACAGCGCAGCCTCTACCCTGTGCCCGAGGTGCGCCTGCTGCCAGGCCGCGAGTTCCCGATGGACGATGAGGCGCGCGCCAAGTTCCGCAGCCGCTGGCGCGAGCTGCTCGAGGGCGACCCCACGCGCAGCCGCATCTACAAGGACATGGGTGCCGGTATTGCCACGGCCGGCATCGAGTACTACCTGCCGCTGTTCTTTGACGAGACGGCCACCGTCTTCGACTATCTGGGCAACGAGGCCACCGTGGTGTTGCATGGCGATCTGGAGCCGGCCTTCCAGCGCTTCTGGCAGGACACCAAGGACCGCTACCGTCTGGTGCAAGGCGACCCCGACCACCCGGCGCTGCCGCCCGAGACCCTGTTTCTCAGCGCCGACCAGTTCTATACCCGCAGCAAGGAGCATGCCCAGCTGGCCTTGCGCCCGGGCACCGAAGATGTGGCCGACAGCGCCATCTTCCAGAAGCTCGAAGACCTTTCCGTGCTGCGCGGAGCCGATGACCCGCTGGCCAAGCTGCAAAAACATATAGCAGCTGGTGCAAGCAGGGTCTTGCTTCTGGCCGAATCCGATGGCAGGCGAGAGAGCCTGCTGGACTTTTTCCGCGCCTCGGGCGTCAACCCGCCCGTGTTCGATTCTCTGGCCGAGTTCCAGGCCGATGCCACGGAAAAGGTCGGCATTGCCACCTCCAGCCTGATGACGGGCTTTGCCTGGGTCGAGGAAGGCCTGGACTTCGTTACCGAAACCGAGCTGTTTGCCAGCAGCCCCACGGGCCGGCGTCGTCGACGCCAGGAGCAGGTCAGCGACGTGGAGGCCTTGATCAAGGACTTGTCCGAGCTCAAGGTAGGCGACCCCATTGTTCACTCCGACCATGGCATAGGCCGCTATCGCGGGCTGATCAACATGGACATGGGCCAGAAGAACCCTGACGGCACGCCCGCACTGCAGGAGTTTCTGCATCTGGAATATGCGGCCGACGCCGTGCTCTATGTCCCCGTCAGCCAGTTGCATCTGATCAGCCGCTACACCGGCGTTTCGCCCGACGATGCGCCATTGCACAAGCTGGGCGGCACGCAATGGGAAAAAGCCAAGCGCAAGGCCGCCGAGCAGGTGCGCGACTCGGCGGCCGAGCTGCTCAATATCTACGCCCGCCGCGCCGCGCGCCAGGGCCATGCCTTCCGCTTCCCCACGGCCGACTACGAGCAGTTTGTGGCCGACTTCGGCTTCGAGGAAACGGCCGACCAGCGCGCTGCCATCCACGCCGTGGTGCAGGACATGATCAGCCCCCAGCCCATGGACCGCCTGGTCTGTGGCGATGTGGGCTTCGGCAAGACCGAGGTCGCGCTGCGCGCGGCCTTTGTGGCAGCCATGGGCGGCAAGCAGGTCGCCTTCCTGGCCCCCACCACGCTGCTGGCCGAGCAGCATTACCAGACCCTGGTGGACCGCTTCTCCAAATGGCCGATCAAGGTGGCCGAGGTGTCGCGCTTTCGCTCGGGCAAGGAAATCACGGCCGCCATCAAGGGCATCTCGGACGGTACGGTCGATATCGTGGTCGGCACGCACAAGCTGCTGTCCGAATCCACACAGTTCAAGAACCTGGGCCTGCTCATCATCGACGAGGAACACCGCTTTGGCGTGCGCCACAAGGAGGCCATGAAGGCCATGCGTGCCGAGGTCGATGTGCTGACACTGACGGCCACCCCGATTCCGCGCACCATGGGTATGGCGCTGGAGGGGCTGCGCGATCTGTCGGTGATTGCCACGGCGCCGCAGCGGCGTCTGGCCATCAAGACCTTTGTGCGCAACGAAGGCACGGGCGTGATTCGCGAAGCTGTGCTGCGCGAGCTCAAGCGCGGAGGACAGATCTACTTCCTGCACAACGAGGTCGAGACCATAGAGAACCGCAAGCAAAAGCTGGAAGAAATCCTGCCCGAGGCCCGCATCGCCGTGGCCCACGGCCAGATGCCCGAGCGCGAGCTGGAACGTGTGATGCGCGACTTCGTGGCCCAGCGCTACAACATATTGCTGTGCTCGACCATCATCGAAACCGGTATCGACGTGCCATCGGCCAACACCATTCTCATCAGCCGCGCCGACAAGTTCGGCCTGGCACAGCTGCACCAGTTGCGCGGCCGCGTTGGACGCAGCCACCATCAGGCCTATGCCTATCTGATGGTGCCGGACCTGGACAGCCTGACCAAGCAGGCCCAGCAGCGGCTGGAGGCCATCCAGCAGATGGAGGAGTTGGGCTCGGGCTTCTATCTGGCCATGCATGACCTGGAAATCCGTGGCGCCGGCGAGGTGCTGAGCGAGAACCAGAGCGGCAATATGATGGAAGTGGGCTTTCAGCTCTATAACGAGATGCTGTCCGAAGCCGTGCGCAGCCTCAAGGCAGGCAAGGAACCCGATCTGCTCTCGCCGCTGTCGGCCTCCACCGATATCAATCTTCACGCTCCGGCCCTGCTGCCCAACGACTACTGCGGCGATGTGCATCTGCGCCTGTCGTTCTACAAGAAGCTGGCCACGGCCAAGACCGCCGATCAGATCGATACCCTGCTCGAGGAAATCGTGGACCGCTTCGGCAAGTTGCCGCCCCAGGCGCAGACCCTGATCGACGTGCACCGCCTGCGCGTGCTGAGCCAGCCCTATGGCGTGGTCAAGGTCGATGCTGCCCCCGGCGTGATCAACATCAGCTTCAAGCCTCAGCCGCCCATCGATCCCATGAACATCATTCACCTGATCCAGAAGAACAAGCACATCAAGCTGGCGGGCAATGAGAAGCTGCGCATCGAAAAAGAGCTGGAGAACCCCAAGGACCGTGCCCAGATGGTGCGCGATGTACTGCGCAGCCTGGGCCAGCCGCTCAAGAACGAAGCTGCCGTTCATGCCTGATAACGGGGCTGCTGACAAAGCCAGCAGGGCTATTGAGCCCCGGCCGATGCAGACAGTGCAAGATGGCGATGGAACCTGATTTTCCGAGCCGCCATGTTTCTTGAAGCCGCCATTACCCTGCTGGCCCTGCTGCTGGCCCTGCTCTGCCGCCCCTGACGCATGCTGGGCAGCCGGGCCGGTCCCGGCGGCATGCATGACCCGGTGCTGTCGCCGCTGATCACACCGCTGCTGGCCATTCTGGTGCTGCTGCCCTGGATCTGGGCACTGCCTGCGCTGCACAAAATGCCCTTGCAGCTGCACTGGTCTGGTGCGCCGCTGGTGCTGCTTCTGATCGGCTGGCCGCTTGCGGTGCCCGTACTGATTGCGACAAGCGCTATTGCCTTTGCATTGGCTCCCGCACTCGGACTGCAGGACGCTCTGGGCCTGGCGGTCTGGCAGGGGCTGGTGCCGGCCACGCTGGCCATGCTCTGGGGAGCTGCAGTGCGCCGCTGGTGCTGGCACAACATCTTTGTCTTTATTTTCTTGCGCGGCTTCCTGGGCACGGTTGTGTGCGTGTTCATCGCATCCCTGCTCGGCCAATGGGCGGGGCATGTGCTGCCCAATGTCAACGACGAGCTCTCCCGCATGGCCCGCTGGCTCATGGCCTGGAGCGACGGCGTGACCACCGGCATGCTGACCGCAGTATTCGTGGTGTTTCGCCCGCACTGGGTGGCCACCTGGTCCGATGCCATATATCTGCAGCCGCCTGGCAATCCTGAAAGCTGAGGCCGTCGAGGCGCATCAGCTCTGCCACTTCAGCTCTGCCACTTTCCCGGCCACTGCGCAAACCGCATCTTTCCCATCCGGCAAGACGCCAAGGCAGTTGGCACAAGGCTTGCTCATCATCGGGCTATCGCACCGCGGCAATCACCAAACCGGTGCATGTCTTGAGAAAGAGAGGGATCGCATGCTGCTCCAACCCGTTCGCAATACCGCTCACAGCAGAATTCACCATGCCGTTCATGCCATGGCCCGCCCCGCGCTGGCCTGCGCGCTGGTGGCGGGCTTTGCCGCCACGGCCCAGGCACAGGACGCCTATCCCGAGCGCGCGGTCAAGGTCATCGTCGCCCTGCCGGCAGGAGGCAGCGCCGACATGATTGCCCGAGTCGTGAGTCAAAAGCTGGCCAGCGAACTCAAGCAGCCTTTTGTGGTGGACAACCGCGCCGGTGCCTCGGGCCAGATCGGCACGCCGGCCGTGGCACGCTCTGCACCGGACGGCTATACGCTGATGGTCTCGCCAGCCTCATTCCTGACCACCAACAGGAGCATTTTCAAATCCCTGCCCTATGACCCCGAGGCCGACTTCGCGCCCATCAGCAAGCTGGTAAACCAACCCATGGTGCTGGTGGTCAAGGACAGGCAGAAGTTCCCCAGTGTGGCTGCCGTGGTGGCGGCAGCCAAGGCCGCCCCGGGCAAGCTGACCTTTGCCTCATCCGGCGACGGCAGCCCCCAGCACCTGGCAGCGTTGATGTTCGAGACGCGCACCCAGGCCAAGATGCTGCACGTGCCCTACAAAGGCGGTGCGCCAGCCGTCAACGATACGCTGGCGGGCAATGTGGACATGTTGTTTGCCGTGCTGCCCGAAGCCCTGCCCCATATCCAGGCCGGCAAGCTGCATGCCCTTGCGCTGATGGCGCCCAGGCGCGCGGCCATGCTGCCCAACACTCCCACCATGGCGGAAGGCGGTTTTACCGATCTCAACCTCTCGGCCTGGGTCGGTCTGTTCGCCCCGGCCAAGACGCCTCAGCCCGTGATCGACAAGCTCAACCGCGCCGTGCGCGTTGCACTGGACAGCGATATCAAGACCAAACTGGGTGAAAACGGCATGGAAGTCGCGCCATCGACGCCAGAGCAGCTCAGGCAGACCGTGGCCCAGGACATCAGGCTGCATGCCGAACTGGTCAAGGCCGCAGGCATTCAGCCGCAGTAGATGCCGTCTCGTGCAGCACCAGGGGGCAGACTCCTGGGTGAATGGCAAGCCGAAGCCCGCCACAACAGCGGATAATGGCGGCCATCTTGAGGAATGGCGCAGACCCGATCTCCGCCATTCCCCTTTCTGCTACCTCCTCATTCGCACGACTCGCAATGACCGACGCCACCGAATTCGCTCCCGGCCTGATGATCCGCGGCTTTACCGCCCCCCAGAAGCTGGCGGACTACAAGCTCATCGCCTTTGATATGGACTCGACGCTGATCACCATCGAATGCATCGACGAGATCGCCGACGCCACGGGCAAGAAAGCCGAAGTGGCGGCGATTACCGAAGCCACCATGCGCGGCGAAATCACCGACTTCAAGGACAGCCTGCGCCAGCGCGTAGGAAAGCTGGTCGGAGTGACCGAAGCCGACATGGCCCGCGTTCTGGCCGAACGCCTGAAACTCTCGCCGGGCGCTGAAACCCTGATCAAGGCCGCCAAGGCCGCCGGCCTGAAGGTGCTGCTGGTCTCCGGCGGCTTTACCTACTTTGCCGAGCATGTGCGCGGCCTGCTGGAAATCGACTTTGTGCGCGCCAATGTGCTGGAGATCAAGGACGGTGCACTGACCGGTGGCCTGATCGAGCAGGCCTGGGGCGATATCTGCGACGGCGCTGAAAAGCGACGTACCTTGCTTGAAGTGGCCTCGCTGATCGGCATCGATGCCAGCCAGTGCATTGCCGTGGGCGATGGCAGCAACGACATTCCCATGATGCAGGCGGCCGGCCTGTCCGTGGCCTTCCACGCCAAGCCGCGCGTGCGCAACGAGGCCAAGGTTGCCATCAACGAGGGCGGCCTGGATCGCCTGCTGGAAGTGCTCCGATAGGCAGCAACAAGCACACGCGCCCATAAGCCGCTGTCCCGTCATCTTGGGGCCGCGGCTTTTTTGCGCCCACTGCGGCGCAGCAATCCCCGGCAGCTTTGCTACAGTGCCATGCATCTCCCTCAACCCAGTCGAAAGGTCAGAGCATGGGCCAACTCAGAATCGCCGTCATCGTGGGCAGTCTCAGCAAGCAGTCCATCAACCGCCAGCTCGGCCAGGGCCTGGCCGCACTCATGCAGGACAAGGCCGATTTCGAATTCATCGATATCAGCCGCCTGCCGGTCTACAACCGCGACTTCGACAACACCCCCGATTTCAAGCCCTTCGACGAGCTCAAACCCCTGATTCGCGGCTGCAACGGCGTTCTGTTCGTGACGCCCGAATACAACCGCTCCATCCCCGCATCGCTCAAGAACGTGCTCGATGGCCTGAGCCGTCCCTATGGCCAATCCGTCTGGGCAGGACTGCCGGCCGCCGTGATCGGCAGCTCGCCCGGCGCGGCTGCCACGGCCATGGCCCAGCAGCACCTGCGCAATGTGCTGGTGTCGCTGGACATGCCCACCCTGCCCCAGCCCGAGGGCTTTGTGCGCTGGTCCGACACGCTGCTCGACGCCGACGGCAGGATCGGCCAGGGCAGCCATGACTTCCTCGTCAAGTAAATGACACGCTTTCTGGACTGGGTGCAGCTGCACCAGATGCGCTAAAGCAATTTCTCTCTGATTCGATAGCATGCCCCGCTTACGCTTCAGCCGCTGCGGGGCACTTCATGACTATTTCCCTGCATTGAAGACTGCTGGAACTTTTGCGCATGCAGACTGTTCCTACAATAGCGTGCGGCCTCATACATCACACAACATCCGGCCGCCAGGGTCCGAGCCCTGTCCTTTTACGGACAGTTTCAGTTCAGCACCTTGAAAATCCACCCATTGACTTTAAATACCATAGCAAGCAAACCTGATGCGACAGGCGTCGCAAGGCATGCTGGCTGCCTGCATCCTTGAGAAGCAGGCAGCCATCTATGACAACCATGACTGGAAACCATTTCGTGAAGACTTCGTACCGTGCTGCTGCCTCCGTGATTGCCATCGCCATCGCATCGCTGACCGTGCCCTCCCTGGCTCAGGCCAAGCGCATGGGCAGCAGCAAGTCTGTCCGCCCTGCCAGCATCGGCAGCAAGGCGCCCGCACAGCCCGCACCCGTGACTCCTGCCGCCGCCGCACCCAAGGCTGCTACACCTGCCACACCCGCAGCCCCCGCCGCAGCGGCAGCTCCTGCGGCCGCTCCCGCTGCAGCAGCGGCTCCTGCAGCTCGTGGATCCGGCATGATGGGCACCATGGCGGGCGCCGCCGTTGGTGCCGTGGCCGGCACCATGGCTGGCAATGCCATTGCAGGCGCCATGGGTGGCGGCGACAAGGAAGCAGAAGCCAAGAAGGCCAAGGAAGAAGAGGCCAAGAAGGCCGAAGCGGAAGCCGCCGCTCTGCAAAAGAAGCTGGACGAGGCCAAGGCCAAGGCGGAAGCAGCACGCGCAGC
The DNA here is from genome assembly GCF_014076415.1 of Comamonas testosteroni. Taxonomy (NCBI): domain Bacteria; kingdom Pseudomonadati; phylum Pseudomonadota; class Betaproteobacteria; order Burkholderiales; family Comamonadaceae; genus Comamonas; species Comamonas testosteroni. The sequence continues at coordinate 2,390,547 of NZ_CP043568.1, read as the reverse complement.
CGCCAAGTAATCATCAGCCCGCAACCGGGCATCAATACAGGCCGGCCAGGAATTCAGATCTCCCGGCCTCATTTAAGAAGGAAGGGGTGCGAATCGCATCCCTTTTGTGCATCTGAGGCGTTGCGCAATGCCAGACCCTACTCCATGACTTGCCTTGCGCCAGACTGCAAAATCGAAAGCCGCCGGCCAACTCATCCGCTCGACATTCAGATGGCCCTCATCTGCGACCATTCCTGGCTGCGCGAGAAGTCAGAACGACATGCACACGTCCAGCGTAAAGCGCCCCGGCAGACACCTGTACCACGGTCTGTGCCGACCGCAACTGGCGATGATGCTCCGCCAGATCCCGTCACACGCTAAAGACCCAAGCCAGAGCCACCACTGAAAGAATGCAACCAGCGGCAGCGGCCCCACGGGCGGCGGCGCTGATCAGGGCAACGGCGAGCAGCGCTCCTATCGACAGCCAGCCCAGCCAGGCCACGAATCCCACGGAGAAGCCCCAGGCGCGCAGACAGGGCATGACGGCAACCGCCAGCAGCAATACTCCCGCACAGCGCAACAGCCGCGATCGAGCCCGAGAAATCTCCATGTCTCCCGTGAGCTGTTCATGATGGCGCTCCATGGCAAACGCTAGCGCCGCCATGCCCGCAAAGCTCAGCGCAAACGCCAGCCACGATGCTTGCAAGACATTCATGCTCCCACCTCTATCTTGCCCTTTGAAACCGGGCTTTCCGAACGGACGCTGCGGCGCCGCAGATAGCGCCAGGCCCAGGCTGCAAGCAATCCCATAGCCATGGCGCCCAGCTCCACACCCGCGCTCTCCCAGTCACCGCGAGAAACCTGGGCCGGCAGGCTGTCACCGACCGTAATCCAGTTCAGCAGCGGCAGCAGCAGGCACAAAGCGGCCAGCAGGCCCAGCTGCTCCCGCCATGCCGCTGCGGGCGCACGCACCAGAGCATGCAGCAGCGCCAGACTCCAGAGCCCGAAGAACACCGCCAGCTCCCAATTCGCTCTGTGGGACAGCCCGACGGGAACCAGGCGGTTGGCCCACAGATAGCCGATGCAGCCCAGACTCAGACCGGCGATGGCCGCCACATTGAGTCCTTCGACGAGCCGGTACACGCGCGCCGTGGCGCTGCCGAACTCGCCAGCCTGCCTGCCCAGATGCCTGCCACGACGCTTGACCACGAACAGAATGGCCCCGGTTGCCATCATGGTGCTGCCTGCCAGCCCGCACAGGAAATACAGCCACTTGAGCGGCTGTCCACCGAACTCCACCTGATGCAAACTGCCCATCACCGTCTTGGTCATGGAGGCGCCAGCACCGTCCACATCGCCAGGCTGGCGCAGCTTCAGCACTTCTGCGGTTGCCGCCGAGAACATCACCATGCCGGTCGTGGGGCTCAGACGCTGCTGCATTTCCTCGTCGCTGTTCCAGCCATAGACACCGATGCGTGCCGCCGCGTCACCGGGGTTGTCCACGACCACGGCCCGTACAGGCTGGCCCATCAGCTCCTGGCCGAGCCGGGCAAACGGCTCCAGATCCGGAACAGCCATGGCCCGGCCCGAACGCTCAGGCCTGTCCGACTCGTTGAGTGCCACCACATAGGAGCGCAGCCCCTGGCTACCCGTACCGAAGTAGGCCGCAATGCCGGCCGGCATCAAGGTCGAACCGGAGATGGCAATCCCCGTGTAGGCAATCATGATCTGGAACGGCAGCGTCAGCACGGCCACCGCATTGTGGGCATCCAGCCAGCTGCGCTGACCTTTGTGAGCACGAAAGGTGAAGAAGTCCTTGAAGATACGCCGGTGCGTGATGATGCCGCTGAGCAGCGCCACCAGCATGGCCACGCCGGCAAAGCCGACCACCCAGAGTCCCGCCTGCCCCGCATGCAGCCGATAGTGAAAATCCACGAAATGGTGGCCGCCCTGGGTGGCGCGCACAACGCCATGAGCTGGGTCCTTGCCCAGCGGCTGGCCGGTAGCGGAATCCAGCTGGGCCGAGGCGTACTGGTGCTTTTCATCGAACCAGTACACACGCAGGTCGCCGGCTCCCTGGGCATCCGAGGGCCACAGCTCCCACATCTCGGCCCCCGGATGGTGTTTTTCCATATAGGCCAAGCCCCATGCCAGCCGCTGCGCGAGGTCGCCCCCTTGCTTGCCGGCGACTGCCGCCTGCGCATGTTCGGCCTCCTTGGCATGGTGCTCGGGCGTCATCCAGTGCGAAATAGGCTCCGCAAAGACTGCCAGCGTGCCCGTCAGGAACACCGCGAACAGCAGCCAGGAAAACCAAAGACCGCACCAAGTATGCAACCAGGCCTGGGCCTGGCGAAAGCCGCCCTGCCCAGCGCCAGATGTTTTTTTCTGCTCGTCCATGCTCAGCCTCCCCCTGCCAGCCACGCCGATGCCGCTGCCATGACGACAGCCGGCAGCAGCAGGCCCAGCCAGACGCGGCCGGGCGACACCGGCGAGAAGGCCCAGATCACGGCCAGCACGTGCAGCGCAAAACTCCACAGCATGCCAGTGAGCACGGCCTCGGCACGCGATGCAGGCAAGACTGTGGCAAGGAATACGGCCAGGGCACTGGCCAGCAGGTAGCCGCCCAGGACGGCGGCCAGCAGTCGGGATAGGACGCTGCTGCCCGTGAAGCTTGGAAAGAAGGGGGTCATGACATAAGGAGAGAGATGGATGCCCCGGACAACCCGGGGCGAAGCAGGCCGCAGGGCCTGTCTCTATGTATGACAAACGAAAAAGCAAAAAGGGTCATCCGCCCCGCCCCGTGGCACAGGCCGGTTCCAGCGGCAGGGCCTGCGGCGGCGCAGGCTTGACACCGCCAGCCCGCACGGAGCCTTGGCTGAACCATGGCAGCGGCAGCAGAGATCGCCAGCCTGGAGCGCCGCTGCTCTCAGGCCGACTGCACCGGGGGCCCCCAGGGCTGGAGCACTGTCTGCACTCAGAAGTCGTAGCGCATGCCCACGTTCACGCTGCGCGGCGCACCCCAGGTGTAGTACAGGCCACCCAGGCTGCTGACGCCGGCAAAGTATTTCTTGTCCAGCAGATTGTTCACATTCAGGCTCAGCGACAGATGCTTGTCGACTTGGTAGCGGGCCATCAGATCCAGCACTGCATAGGACTGCTGCGCCAGAGTGTTGCGGCTGTCGCTGGTCGAGGTCTTGCTTTGCCAGCGAGTGGCCGCGCCCAGCGTCAGGCCGCGCAGTGATCCACCCTCGAAGCGGTAGGTGCTGCCGAGCTTGAGCTGGTATTTGGGATACTGGCTGGAGCTGGTCAGCGAGCTGTTTTGCTGCACCAGGCTGCCCTGTACCTGCCAGCCGCGCGCCAGCTCACCCGACAGTTCCAGCTCCCAGCCGCGCCGCGTGGCACCGCTGACGGCACGGTAGGCCATGTCGCCGCCAGGGGTGAAACCGCCTGTCTCCTCGGCCGAGTTATCGGTCTTCATCCAGAAGTGAGCGATGCTGGCGTTGAGCCGCTTGTCGAAGAACTCGCCCTTGGCCCCGACCTCATAGGTCTTGCCTTGCTCGGGATCTAGGGTACGCCCCTGCTCGTCCTGGGCGCTTTGCGGCTTGAAGATGGTCGCGTAGCTGCCGTACAGCGAGACCTGGGGATGCACTTCATAGACCAGGCCCGCATAGGGCGTGGTGACGGTTTCGCGCATATCGTAATTCCACCAGGTTGGCGTCACATCATGCTGACGGTACTGCGTCACGCGCATGCCCGCAATCAGCTGCAGCGGATCTGCGAGACGGAAGCGCCCTGCAGCATAGGCATAGCGCTGGCGCTGATTGAAGACATGCCGGTCGTAGTTCCAGTTGCCGAAGTCGGGCTGGGCCAGCGCACCGCCGCCCTGGGCATAGCTCAGGCCCAGATTGGCCAGCGGGACATTCTTCGAGCTGCCGTAGAGCAGGCCGCTGTGGTAGCGCGACATGCCCACGCCGGCCAGCAACTCGTGTGTGCGGCCCAGCAGGGTGAAAGGACCTTTGACATCGAGATTGACCGACCAGTTGCGGTTTTCCACGTCCTGCCATGGCAGATAGGCAGCGGTTGTGCTGTTCCAGAGGTAGCCCAGCATCATGTCGTCCATCTTCACGCTCTGATGGAAGAACTTCAGACTTGCCGTCCAGTCATGGGCCAGACGCTGCTCCACGCTGCCGAACAGCTCGGTGCTTTCCTGTTCATAGCCCGACCAGGGTGCACCGTTGTTGAACGAACGCGGCATCAGCCCCACTTCGGCACCCGCTGCGGTGTAGCGCTGTATGGGTCGGGTCGTGCCGAAGCCGCGTGCCTCGCGCTGGCGCAGCGTGATGCCCAGGTTCAGCAGGGTATCGGGGGTGAGGTCGGCCTCCAGCGTGCCGAACAGCATCTTGCTGTTGCTCTTTTCGTTGTCGCGAAAGCTGCCCGCATCCGTCATGGAGGCCACCACACGACCACGCAGCGTCCCCGCCTCGTTGAGCGAGCCGCCTATATCGGCCTGCGCTCGATAGGTATCCCAGCTGCCGGCATTGGCGCGCACGCTGGCCTGGAACTCGCGTGTGGGACGCTTGCGGATCAGGTTGACTGTGGCGCCATAGCCGCCCTTGCCGACAACCAGTCCCGACGAGCCTTTGAGAACCTCGACGCGGTCCATTTCCGCCATATCGTCCAGCGCATACATGGTGCTGGTGACAAAGTACCAGCCATTGCTGAGCTGGGACATGCCGTCGACCTGGAGATTCACCTCCGAGCCGCGGGCCTGAAAGTCCGTCGCGTTGTTCTGTCGATAGACGCCTATGCCGGGCGTCTGCTCCAGCACATCGGCCAGCGTCTCCAGCTTGAAGTCATCCATCCGCTGGCGTGTCATCACGCTTACCGACTGGGGCGTCTCGCGCAGTGTCAAGCCCAGACCCGTGGCCGTGCGGCTGGGACCGGTCTGGGTGTAACTGCCCGTGCCTTCCGTGGTGCCGCTGCGCTCGGCCTGAGCCGTGACGCGCACTTCGGACAGGACGCTGCCCTCCTCACTCGAGACGGGCGCCACGGTCTGCCTTTGCAGGGTGTAGCTGCCGCCGGGACGCGACACCAGCTCCAGCCCACTGCCAGCCAGCAGGCGCTGCAGTGCCTCGCGCGGCGTATAGCTGCCGGAAAGCACCGGGCTTTGCCGACCTTGTGTGAGCGCAGGATCGAACGACAGCGCCATGCCGGCCGTAGCTGCCACCTCGGACAACACCCGGCCCAGCGGCCCTGCCTCTATCCGGTAAGCCTGAGCCTGCCCGGCTGCGGGCGGCTCGGCAGCCTGCACGGTGGTCGCCGCCAGCGCCCAGCCCAGCAAGGCAAGCTGCGCGGCGCGCGCAACGGGGCTGAATACAGGATTCGATAAGGAACGGGAGGCCATGGAAGCAGGCATGAAAGACAGTCCTTTGGAAGCAAAAATCAGTGGTTCACCTTGCTTGCCAAACAACTTTCAAGAAAGTCTCACCTTCGTGCATTTTTTAAGGTGCCTTGCTTGTGAACTCAGCTGGCCGCCACCGTGACCCAGTAACCCTGCCAACGCCGATGCACCGTCACGGCATAGGTTTCGGCCAGCATGGCCAAGGCCCGGTCGGTATCGGCCAAGGGATACGCGCCCGACACCTTGATGGACACAGCCTCCGGGGTACAGTGCAGCAGGCCGGGCCGGTAACGCGACAACTGAGTGCAGACTTCTGCCATGGGCATGGCGTCCGCCACCAGCATGCCGTGCGCCCAGGCCAGTTGCTGCGGTCGTACCGTCTGCAGCTCCCCTGTGCCCAGCGCAGTCAACCTCGCCCAGCTGCCCGCGGGCACCACCAGCGCGGGCCGGGAGGCTCCGAGTAATGTGACTTCGACCGCACCCTCGGTTACGGCCAGATCCACGAATTTGCCCTCGCTGTTTTGCTGCACCGAAAAGCGTGTGCCCAGCGCCCTCAGGCGCCCTACGGCCGTCGCCACCAGCAACGGCCGATCCACGCCACTGGGATCGGCAGCAGTTTCCAGCAGGATCGAGCCCCGGTGCAGATGTATCAGGCGCTGATGAGCATCAAACCGGATATCGACGGCCGTTCCTGTATCCAGCAGCAAACGACTGCCATCGGCCAATGTCACGCGGCGCTGCTCGCCCGTGACAGTACGCAGATCAGCTGCCCACCCCTGCTGCTGTGCCACACGCCAGCTCATCCAGCCACCAGGCACGGCGGCCAGCAAAACCGCCAGCCTGGCCACAGCGGCCCGTCGGCTGCGCCGCTGCGATCGGCCCAGCGCCGGCATGGCCAGCGCCGGCGGCAACCCGCCCAGCTTGTCCATCAGCCGCTCGGCCCGCATCCAGGCGCCTTCATGGGCGGGACTGGCCTGGCGCCAGCGCTCGAAGGCGATGCGTTCGGCAGCCGTCAGGCCTTCATCGTTCAGACGGACCAGCCAGTCCGCAGCTTCGTCCAGCAAACGTGCATCCATTGCAGTCATTCCATCAACGCCAGACACTGCCTGAAAGCCTGGGCCATGTAACGCTTGACGCTGGTCAGCGACACGCCCAGCTGCAAGGCGATATCGTCGTACTTCATATCCTCCAGCTGTGAAAGCAAAAAAGTGCGTCGTACCAGCGGCGGCAAGGCATCAAGCATGGCATCTATCTCATGCAGGGCCTCCAGCACCAGGGCCCGGTGCTCAGGCGACGGCGCTTCAGGTTCGGGCAACAGGGCCAGAGCCTCCAGATAGGCACGCTCCAGCGCCTGCCGCCGACACCAGTTGACCAGTACCCCTTTGGCCACTGTGGTCAGATAAGCGCGCGGCGACTCTATGCGCGGCGGCTCACGCACGCCCAGGATTCGGACAAAAGTGTCTTGCGTCAGATCTGCTGCATCAAAGGCATTGCCCACCTTTCGGCGCAACCAGCCTTGCAACCAACCGTGATGATCTGTGTAGAGCGCGGCGACTTCACGATGGGAGGCTGTTTCGACAACGGACATGGTGCAATGGGGGTAAATCTCAAACAGACCTTAAATGATATCAATTCTCATTTCTGGTTTCTCAATGCCTTCACTATTTCCGCATATGCTTCGGCTCCATCTTCTGCCGACCGCATCGCCTTGTGCCCGCGACAAGCATGGTGGAAGGTCCCGGCCCTGCACAATCACTCACCAGGAATACATCGATGGCTGGAACTCCACTACTGACCATTCACGCACGCGGCACACCCTCTCTGGCGCCTGCTCGCATCAACCTCCCGGCACCTGTTGGATGATTGCAAGACCATTGCGCTGTTGAGCTCTGCGACGCTTTACTCGGCAGCTGATTGATGCAAATGTCGGGAACCGAGCTGTTTCCTATCCAGGTTGGTATTCAAGAACCTCAAGAATCAAGATGACTAGCTTTCGCTCTCACAAGCTTTTGCATCGCATCGTGCTCGGCAACCTGCTGGTAGCGGCCTTGCTGTGCTTTGCCACGTGGCTTGGCGTTCATGCCAATTACCGCGCGGACATGGACCTGGGAGTAGCCGTAACCAGGCACCAGGCACGCAGCCTGAGCTTGGAGATGGCTGCCGAGGTGCGACAGGTAGACAACGCTCTGTCATCGATTGCCAGTCGTTACCGCACGCGCAGCCTTGACGGCCTTTCCGCTGCCAACTTTGCCTTGTACGAAATGCTTCAGGAGCAGCGTGCCCTGATTCCTTTTGTCACCGCCCTGCGCATCACAGACAGTGCTGGCGAGGTACTCATCACTCCCAGCGAAATTGATGTGCCGTTTTCAGTGGCAGAGCGCGCCTATTTCGCTCAAGCCCGCGAAACGGACCGAATGGTGGTGTCCCAGCCTTTGATCAGCCACTCCTTCGGAAAATGGTCTATCGTGCTGGCAAGACGTCTTCAGGCCGAGGGCGGCCAGTTCCAGGGCATCGTCTATGCCATAGTCGCGGCCGAACATTTTCACCAGCTATTCCAGCGCCAGTCGTTCGGCACCAGCAGCGCCATGGCATTGCGCACCGATCAGGCACTGCTGGTCGCACGCTATCCAGCTGCAAGCCAGGATGCCGACGCGGGTATCGGCAAGGCCGCTGTCTCGTCTGAATATCACCAGGCCATCAGCCGCAACAGCGAGGAAGGCTGGTACATCACACCGACCCTGATCGATGGCGTGGAGCGCATCACGGCCTACCATCGGCTGCCCGGATATCCTCTGACGGTGTTTACCGGGCTGGGTACGGAGGCCTATATGGCCATGTGGCGCGCCTCCGCCTGGCGTGCATGGGGTCTAGCCGGCTTGTGCATTGCCCTGATTGCTTTGGGTTCGGTCGCCCTGTACCGACTGCAGCAGCGTGAACGCCGCATTCGCAAAGAGCAGGAGCTGGTCATCAACAATGACCTGATCGGCATGGCTCGCCTGCGCGAGCGCAAGATCGTCTGGACCAACCCCGCCATGCGTCGTCTGCTCAAGCAGCCAGCAGCTGCACTGCAAGGCGCATCCACGCGCATGCTTTACCCTGACGAAGCCTCCTACAGGCGTATCGGCGAAAAAGCCTATGCCTCCTTGCTGGCTCGGGGCAAATTTCACGCGCAGTTCCAGGTGCAGAATGCCGAGGGCAAGCTTTTGTGGGTGGATGCATCCGGCACACTGCTGAATGCCGAAGAGTCGCTATGGATTCTGGTGGACATCGACGCCCTCAAGCGAGGTGAACAAGCCGCCAACCACCTTGCCAACCACGACGCTCTGACGGGTCTGGCGAACCGCCGAGCACTTGAGGAAACGCTGAACCAGGAACTGGCCGACGGCCAGATGCTTGCCGTGTGCTTCATGGACCTGGATGGTTTCAAACAGGTCAACGACACCCAGGGTCACGACGCAGGCGACGAGGTTTTACGTGTGGTGGCTGCCCGCCTGACGGCCCAGGCTCGTGCCGGCGACTGCGTTGCCCGCCTGGGCGGCGATGAGTTCGTGGTACTGCTATCCGGCTTGCGAACTTCCGGTGAGGCCATGTCTGTCATGAAGCGCTGCATGGAGGCCGTGCGCCAGCCCATTGCGCTGGATGGTGGAGTGATGGTGCAAGTCGGCAGCAGCATCGGTATTTCCATCAGCACCGCAGGTAGTTCCTCGGCCAACCTGATGCAGAGTGCGGACGAGGCCATGTACTCAGCCAAACATGCAGGCAAGGGACGCATTGTTCAGCATTCGGGCCTCTCGCAAGAATCCGAGGCTTGAGGCCGCCCCTGTGACCAGCTGCATCCGTACATGTCCAGAACCGAGGATTGACAACGCCTTCGGGGCCAAAGCAGGGTATTCAGCCTCCTGGCGCCATCACTGCAGAGGCCCTCTCTGCGGCCTATTCCTGTGCTCTTGGCGGCAGCCCTGCAGCCTTGCGAATGGGCTCCAGCAAGCCACTGAGTCCGTTGTGATCAAGCTCCTGCATCAAAGCCAGCAACTGACCGATCTCTCCTTTGGGAAAGCCCTCGCGGGCAAACCAGTTGAGGTAGTTACCGGGCAGATCGGCAATCAAACGGCCCTTGTACTTGCCATAAGGCATAGGCACGCGCACCAGGCGCTCCAGCATTTCGGCATTCATGACAGTCAATCGGAATGAAATTTTGTATAAAAAACGACGCTCTTATAACCAAATAAGAAAAATGTCCTGCAGACGTTGATACACGGCACTAGACTATGCACCTTAGTTCACTGCGGTCCAGATGAGGCCCGGAATTTATTGCAACTTGCTGAAAAAGGTCAGAACCAATGTTGAAGAAAGCTCTCTCTGCTATCGCTATTGCCACTCTGGCGCTGTCGGTCCAGGCTGCTGACGTGCTCAAGGTGGGCGCCACGGCCGTTCCTCACGCCGAAATCCTCAATCACATCAAGCCCGCGCTGAAGGCTCAGGGTATCGATCTGGAAATCAAGGAGTTCAGCGACTACGTGCAGCCCAATGCAGCGGTGGAAGACAAGCAGCTGGATGCCAACTTCTTCCAGCACCAGCCCTATCTGGACAGCTACAACAAGGACCGCAAGACCTCGCTGGTGGCCGTACCCAACGGCAAGGTTCATGTGGAGCCCTTCGGCGCCTACTCCAGCAAGATCAAGAACATCAAGGATCTGAAGAATGGCGCTACCGTGGCCATTCCCAACGACCCCTCCAATGGCGGCCGTGCACTGATTCTGCTGGCCAAGCATGGCCTGATCGAGCTCAAGGACCCCAAGAGCCTGACACCCACTGCTCTGGACGTCGTCAAGAACCCCAAGAAGCTGAAGTTCAAGGAACTGGAAGCGCCTTTGCTGCCCCGCGCCCTGGCTGATGTCGACCTGGCTCTGATCAACACCAACTACGCAATCGAAGCCAAGCTCAACCCCACCAAGGATGCCCTGTTCATCGAAGGTGCCGACTCGCCCTACACCAATATCGTGGTGGCCCGCAAGGATCGCGCCAACGGTGCCGACATTGCCAAGCTGATGAGCGCTCTGCACTCTGCAGACACCAAGAAATTCATCCAGGAAAAGTACAAGGGCGCTGTGGTTCCTGCGTTCTGATTCGCCAAGCCTTTCGAAGCGCTGGCGCAGCCTTCCTAGACAGGGGATGGCGGTCGTGCTGCGAAGGGTGCGGCGGGTACAGACACCTGCTGTGGCCCCGGGCCGGACAGAACCGGCCATCGGCCACACTTGACGTTCTGCCCCAGAAAAAGCGCTGCAGTAGCAGCGCTTTTTGCTTTTAATTTGATTGCATATAGCGCTTTACATGCAATGACTTAAAGCAATTACCACCTGAGATTTCTCAATGCGAGGGTGCAGGCACCGAGTGCAGCAAAACCGGTGTCTCGCCATCTCCGTTGACGCTTTCCAGATGCACGCCGAACCCCCACAGGCGAGCCACATGCTTGAGTACCTCCTGTGCATCTTCTGCCAGCGGCCTGCCCTGGTACTGGGTATGCCGCAGAGTAAGACTGCGGTCGCCACGCAGATTCACACTCCAGGCCTGGATATTGGGCTCGCGCGTCCCCAGGTCGTATTGCTGAGACAGCAACTGGCGCAGCGTGCGGTAGCCATCTTCGTCGTGAATGGCACTGACCAGAACATCACGTTCCTCAGGGTCATCATGCAGAGAGAACAAACGCATGTCGCGTATCAGGTGCGGGCTCAGGAACTGGCCGACAAAGCTCTCGTCCTTGTAATTGCGCATGGCGTGGTGCAGAGCCGGCAGCCATGGCGTACCGGCCATGTCGGGAAACCAGCGGCGATCTTCCTCCGTCGGCTTTTCGCAGATCCGCCGAATATCACGGTACATGGCAAAGCCCAGCGCATAAGGATTGATGCCGCTGAAGGCCCGGTGGCCGGCGGGCGGCTGGTAGATCACATTGGTATGCGATGAAAGCCACTCCAGCATCACGCCATCGGTCAGCCAGCCCTCATCATAAAGAGTGTTGAGCAATGTGTAATGCCAGAAGGTGGCCCAGCCCTCATTCATCACCTGAGTCTGGCGCTGCGGATAGAAATACTGGGCGATCTTGCGCACGATGCGCACGATCTCCCGTTGCCAGGGCTCGAGCAAGGGAGCGTTCTTCTCGATGAAATAGAGGATGTTCTCTTCGGGCTCTCGGGGAAAACGCTCGCTGCCTTGCGTCGTGCTGTCCTTGTCCTTGTCCCTTCGGGCAGGAAGCGTGCGCCACAGCACATTGACCTGTTGCTGCACATAGGCTTCACGCGCCTCTCTCTCGGCGCGCTCGCGCGACAGGCTTTTGTGCGAGGGACGGCAATAGCGGTCTACACCAAAATTCGACAACGCATGGCAGGAATCCAGCAACTGCTCCACGGTGTCGAAGCCGTAGCGTTCCTCGCATTGCGCCACATAGTCGCGCGCATAGACGAGATAGTCGATGATGCTGCCCGCGTCGGACCACATGCGAAACAGATAATTGTTCTTGAAAAAGCTGTTGTGCCCATAGGCCGCGTGAGCAATCACCAGGGCCTGCATGGCCGTGCTGTTCTCCTCCATCAGATAGCTGATGCAAGGGTTGGCATTGATGACGATCTCATAGGCCAGTCCCATGTGACCTCGTCGGTAGCGGCGCTCCGTGGCCAGAAACTCCTTGCCATAGCTCCAGTGCCGGTAGTTGACCGGCATGCCCACGCTGGAATAGGCATCCATCATCTGTTCGGCAGTGATGATCTCCAGCTGATTCGGATAGGTATCCAGGCCGTAGCGTTCAGCCGTGGCCGCAATCGCCGCGTGATACTGCTCGATCAGCTCGAAAGTCCAGTCGCTGGGGTCGGGCAAGGGAGACGCCGGTCGCTGGGATGCCATCAAAGGTGCCTGCGGCACATCGCGAAAGCGAGGCTCGCCCTGGGCATGCGAATTTCCGGCCTTTCTGCTGGCGCTGAGATCCAGCACGGGATAGAGATTGAGGTTCATATCGATACCCCATCCTTCTTGAAGAGATCGCGGAACACCGGGTAGATCTCGTTGGCTGCCGATACCTTGCGCATGGCGAAATGGGGGAACAGCGGCAGCAGGCGGCTGTACTCTTCCCAGAGACTCTGCTCCTCGAGCACCACTTGCAGGTAGGCGTAGTAGCGCACCAGCGGCAATATTCTCTCGGCCAGAAGGCTGTGGCATTTGCCGCCGTCGTCACTGAAGTTGTCGCCATCGCTGGCCTGGGCGACATAGATATTCCAGTCATTGACCGGGTAGCGGGCCCTGATGATCTGTTCGAGCAGGACCAGCGCGCTGCTGACTACCGTGCCGCCGCTTTCCGTGGAGTGAAAGAACTCGTCTTCGCTGACTTCTGCGGCCTGTGTGTGGTGGCGGATGAAAACAATCTCGATCTTGTCGTAATGCCTGGTGAGAAACAGATACAGCAGGATGAAAAAGCGCTTGGCCAGCTCCTTGCGCTCCTGGTCCATGGAGCCGGACACGTCCATCACACAGAACATCACGGCCTGGCTGCTGGGCACGGGCACCTTGCTGCGATTGCGAAAGCGCAGATCCAGCTGTTCCAGGAAAGGCACTGCGCCGATACGCTCACGCAAGGTATCGATACGGCGTTGCAACTCGGCTACTGCCTCACTGGTGCCGTCATCCTGCGCCAGCAGAGTTTCAAGCTGTTCTTCCAGTACCTTGAGCTCACGGTGCGAAGCTTTGGTCAGCGCAATGCGCCGCCCCAGGGCACCGCGCATGGTGCGCACCAGCGCCAGATTGCTGGGCGTGCCGTCATGGCTGTAGCCGGCGCGCCTTGTCTTGTATTGCAAGGTGTTGCCGATGTGGTTGCGCAGCAGGCGCGGCAGGGCCAGATCTTCAAAGAAAAGCTCCATGAACTCTTCCTTGGTCAAGGTGAAAGTGAAGTCGTCCTGCCCCTCACCGCTATCGCTGGCCTGCGATCCCGAGCCGCCACCTCCACCAGGCGGCCGGGCAATGCGATCACCACGCACATGCTCGCGATTGCCGGGCAGCACCATATCGCGGATACCACCCTGCCCATGCCTGAAGACCGGCTCCTGAATGTCTTTTTTCGGAATGGTGATGCTTTCCGCCTGATCGATGTGGCGGATGTCGCGCGCAGACACGGCTTTGCGCACCGCCTCAGCGATCTGCTCTTTGAAACGCCGCACAAACCGCTCGCGGTTGCCCACCGATTTATTCTTGCCTGCGAGCCTGCGGTCGATGATATGCAGTGCCATCTGTGCTCCCATCTCAAGGGGCTGTCCTCAACCGTCCTGCCGGTGGCCGCGCCGGGCCACCGACACCACTGTCAGCTGCTCTTGCGCACGCGCAGATACCACTCGCAAAGCAGACGCACTTGCTTGGGCGTATAGCCCTTGGCTTCCATGCGAGTGACGAAGTCCTCATGCTTGCGCGCATCTTCGGCACTGGCCTTGGCGTTGAAGCTGATGACCGGCAGCAACTCCTCGGTGTTGGAGAACATCTTCTTCTCGATCACCACGCGCAGCTTCTCGTAACTGGTCCAGCTGGGGTTCTTGCCCTGGTTGTTGGCCCTGGCCCGCAGCACAAAGTTGACGATCTCGTTGCGGAAGTCCTTGGGATTCGCAATGCCGGCCGGCTTTTCCACCTTCTCCAGCTCGGCATTGAGCGCATTGCGATCGAACACCTCGCCGGTATCGGTATCGCGGTATTCGCTGTCCTGAATCCAGTAATCGGCGTAGGTGACGTAGCGGTCAAAGATATTCTGGCCGTACTCGCTATAGCTCTCCAGATAGGCAGTCTGGATTTCCTTGCCGATGAACTCGGCATAGCGCTGGGACAGATATTCCTTGATGAAACCTATGTACTTGGTCTCCAGCTCGGCCGGGAACTGCTCGCGCTCGATCTGCCGCTCCAGCACATACATCAGGTGCACGGGGTTGGCCGCCACTTCGGTGCTGTCGTAATTGAAGACCTTGGCCAGTATCTTGAAGGCAAAGCGGGTGGAGATGCCCTCCATGCCCTCGTCCACGCCCGCGTAGTCGCGGTATTCCTGATAGCTCTTGGCGCGCGGATCAGTGTCCTTGAGGCTTTCGCCGTCATAGACCTGCATCTTGCTGAAGATGCTGGAGTTCTCTGGCTCCTTGAGGCGCGTGAGCACCGAGAACTGAGCCATCATCTTGAGCGTGCCGGGCGCGCAGATGGCGTTGGCCAGCGAAGACTCCCGGATCAGCTTCTCGTAGATGCGAACCTCCTCGCTCACGCGCAGGCAGTAAGGCACCTTGACAATGTAGATACGATCGAGAAACGCCTCGTTGTTGCGGTTGTTGCGGAAGGCCTTCCATTCGCTTTCATTGCTGTGTGCCAGCACCACACCGTCAAACGGAATCGCGCCAAAGCCTTCCGTGCCCTTGTAATTGCCTTCCTGCGTGGCCGTCAGCAAGGGGTGCAGCACCTTGATCGGAGCCTTGAACATTTCCACAAACTCCAGCAGACCCTGATTGGCCAGGCACAGGCCGCCCGAGTAGCTGTAGGCGTCGGTGTCGTCCTGCGAAAAGTTTTCCAGCTTGCGGATGTCCACCTTGCCCACCAGGCTGGAAATATCCTGGTTGTTCTCATCGCCGGGCTCGGTCTTGGCAATGCCTATCTGCTTGAGAATGCTGGGGTAGCGCTTGACCACTCGGAACTGGCGAATGTCTCCGCCGAACTCCTCCAGCCGCTTCACTGCCCAGGGCGAGAGTACATGCTGCAGACTGCGACGCGGAATGCCGAACTCATCTTCCAGCACCGGACCGTCTTCCACGGGGTCGAACAAACCCAGTGGCGATTCGTTCACCGGCGATCCCTTGAGCGCGTAGAACGGGGCTTTCTGCATCAGGTATTTGAGGCGCTCTGCAATCGAGCTTTTACCACCGCCAACAGGCCCCAGCAGATAGAGAATCTGCTTTCGTTCCTCAAGACCCTGGGCCGCATGGCGGAAGAAGCTCACCACCTGCTCGATGGAATCTTCCATACCGTAGAACTCGGAGAACGCGGGGTAGCGGCGGATGACCTTGTTGGCAAACAGACGCGACAGCACGGGATCGTTGCGGGTATCCACCATTTCGGGTTCACCGATGACGGACAGCATGCGCTGTGAGGCTCCGGCATAAGCCATGGGATCACGCTGGCAAAGGCTAAGGTACTCGTCCAGCGACATTTCTTCTTCACGCAGACGAACGTAGCGTGCTGCAGAATTGCTGATGACATCCATATGACCTCCCGTGGCGGCACCAGGGCTCGAATCAGTGCCGCAAAGTTGCTAGGCATTCGTTACCGTGTGCATCCGTTGTAGCACCTCGCTCCTAATTTGAATAGACCGAGATTCCTACAAATACGCAGTAGCCACGACAGCCAAAACCGCAAACCGGATAGCGTAAAAATCGGTCAAAAAATATGACTCGAAATGAGCATAGAAGCCTGCTCTCGTTGAAGCAACAAAGCCCCCTATCTATCTGCCATCATTCAAGATTTCGACGACTCGAAAAACTGATCGGAACATCGATTTACAGGCAGTCGAGGTGGTAATAAAAAACGCTGAACAAGCAGCGTTTAGAACCATTGCAGCTACAGAAAAAAGAGCTTGCTGCTTAAATTTCAAGGGTTATTCACTAGAAATATTTCAGCAAAGCATTGATGAGCAAGCGCTAACAGCATCTCTTTTCATAGCATGGGTATTCATCCGGAAGTAGCTGCAGAAGCATCCACTGCGGGTGATTTGGCGCCTGGCCGCATAACGGCACTACCCATGGCTGCAGCCATGATGCAGGCAATGGCGGTCCACTGCGTGGCCGTCAGGTTCTCGCTGAGCAGCAGCATGCCCATCAGTGCTGCAATGGCTGGCTCGGTTGCCAGCGCGATGCCGAAGGTGGCAGGCGGCAGACGGCGCAGAGCCAGCATTTCCAGTGAGTAAGGCAAGGCGCTGGAGATGGCCGCCACCATCAGCCCGAACAGCAGGATCGACGGCGTCAGCAGTTTGAGCCCGGCCTCGGCCACACCAAACGGCACCACCACCAACGCCGCGCACAGCAAGCCCAGGGAGACGGCCTGGCCGCTGGGGATATGGCCCAGTCTGCGTCCCAGCACGATGTAGGAGGCCCAGCAGATGGCGGCCCCGAGCGCGCAGGCAATGCCCACCGGCGACAGGTTAAGGCCCGAAGCATTGCCGCCCAGAGGAAGAATCAGTGCCAGGCCGACAACCGCCAGCGCCAGCCAGACAAAGTCCAGTGCGCGGCGTGAGTAGTAGATGGCCACGGCCAGCGGCCCTGAAAACTCGATGGCCACGGCCAGGCCAAACGGAATATCGCGCAGCGCCATGTAGAACATCAGATTCATGCCGCCCAGCGCCATGCCGAAAACCAGCAGAGCCTGTGCCTGCTGACGGTTGAGCGACCAGCGCCAGGGCCGCCAGACGCACACCAGAATCAGCGCTGCAAAGCCCACTCGCAGTGCCGATGTGCCCTGGGCACCGATCAGGGGAAAAAGCTGCTTGGCCAGCGAAGTCCCCAGCCCGAGTGCAGTGACCGATCCCAACACGGCCAACACGGGCCACCAATGATTCCAGCTGTTCTTTGACATAGGTGAGTACGATATTGCATGTCACCCGCGAAATTTGCTCGTTTTCAGCATTGAATCTGCAAGTTTCGCTCTCAACCCATCCCACACCATGCCTGCTGCCGACCTGGACTCCTTTGACCACGCGATTCTTGCCCTGCTCCAGCGTGACAACCTCATGCCACAGCGCCTGATTGCGGAGCACATCAACCTCTCGGCCCCTGCCGTGCAGCGGCGCATCAAGCGATTGCAGGAAACCGGGGTGATTGCCGCCAACGTGGCCGTGCTGGAGCCCGTCAAGGTGGGCCGTACGCTGACCGCGATCATTACCGTACAGCTGGTCAACGACAGGCCGGACCTGTCGCGCGGCTTCAGGGCCAGGATCGCCGACGAAGCGGCGGTGCAGCAATGCTTTTATGTGACGGGCGAAACCGACTACATCCTGGTCGTCACGGCAACCGACATGGATGATTACCAGGCCATCTGCAAACGCCTGTTCGAAGGTGACGAGAACATTCGCCGCTACAGCACCTCGATCGCGCTGGAGCGCATCAAGACAGGGCTGCAGCTGCCGCTGTCCGCGCCATAAGGCAGTTCGGCAGTGCGACCCGATTTGATGCAGAACGAGGGCTGCCATCTGCCATGGGGACTGGCACTGGCGCCACCGGAAACAAAATGCAACAATTGCGTCATAAACCGGCTCAGATTCTGCGCACAACAAGAGCCCACTCTTGAGGAGACACGATGAACGCTTCTTCCGCCACCTCGCCCGATATGGCCACGCTGGTTGCCGATCGCACCCTGAACAAATATGCCAAGGACTACTTCCCCCGGCGCGAGCAGGTGACGATTGCCTTTCGTGGCGACATTGCCGAGAAGCACAACTACGACAAGATCCGCCCGATCTCAGAAGCCCGGCGTCATGGCAAGCATATTGTGGTGATCGAGGGCCAGAGCCAGAAAACCGGAGCCACAGGTCACTACCGCATCGAATGCAATAGCTGGAACCTCATCGAAGCCGTGGGTCTGTGGGAGCAGGCTGCAGAGGCTTGAAAAGCCAAGACGAGTGTGTGAAAGAGTCTGCAATGCTTGGTGCAGGCACAGCTTGAGACTCAAACCTCCATTCCCAAAGCGCTGCTCGCCACCCACCAGGCCAGACCCAGCATCATCACACCGGTGATGCCATCCATGACGCGCCAGGCACCGGGGTTGGCAAACAGGTGCTTGAGACGGCGCCCCGCCATCGCCAGCAGCACAAACCAGAGGCAGCTGGCCGAGGCCGCCCCCATCACATAGGACCAGCGGCCTGCGCCCTCCTGCTGGGCGCCAATCGAGCCCATCAGCAACACCGTATCCAGGTACACATGGGGATTGAGCAAGGTGATGGCCGCCAGCGCAGCCAGCACGCTCGTCATCCCGCGCGGCGCCGCCCTGCGCCCGCCAATCTCCATGGCCGCATCCGGGGCCAGCCACATGCGCCGCAAGGCGAAAAGGCCATAGGCCAGCAGGAATGCGGCTCCGCCCAGCGTCAGATACTGAGCCAATGCCGGATAGCTGGTCAGCATCTGCGCCATGCCGGCCACCCCCAACGCAACCAGCAGCCCGTCGCTGAGCACACACAGAGCCACGCAGGCCTTCACATGCTCGCCCTGTACTGCCTGGCGCAGCACATACAGGTTCTGGGCGCCGATGGAAACAATGAGCGAAGCGCACACCGTAAAGCCTGCAATCCAGGCGGAATAAAAATTAGTTGTCATATCCATGAGCCGCTGACTCCTCCAAACCGGCCCGGATTCTTGCTCTGCGCATCAATTAAGTAAAATTACATTTACTCAATCCAATGAAGAAACTCTAATGCTTGACTATGCAGGACTGGAAGCACTTGCCGCCGTATTGCGCGAGGGGAGCTTCGAGCGTGCGGCGCGCAAGCTGCATGTCACACCCTCCGCCATCTCCCAGCGCATCAAGCTGCTCGAAGAACGCGTGGGACAGGTGCTGGTGCTGCGCGGCACGCCCTGCACCGGTACGGAGGCCGGCCGACGCCTGTGCCTGCATGTGGAGCAGGTAGCGCTGCTGGAAAACGATTTGCGCCGCAAGAACCCCGAGCTGATCCCGGAAGGACAGACCGCCCTGCCCACGCTAAAGCTGGCGGTCAATGCCGACTCCCTGTCAACCTGGTTCATGGATGCCATGGCGGCCTTCACGCAGGACGGCAACGAACTGCTGGACATCAGCATTGACGACCAGGACCACACGGCCAAACGCATCAAGGAAGGCGAAGTCATGGCCGCCGTCACGGCCACGGGCTCTGCGATTGCTGGCTGCAACACCTGGCCCCTGGGCCGCATGCGCTATATCGCCGTGGCCAGCCCGGAGTTTGTGCAGCGTCACCTGGCCCAAGCCGAGTCAGACCGGGAGCGGGCCCAGATGCTGGCCAAGGCGCCAATGATGTACTACGGCCGCAAGGACAGCCTCCAGGACCAATGGCTGCACGGCCTGGGGCTGGACGGACGGCGCAACAATGCGCGTCACTTTCTGCCATCCAACCAGGGCTACACCCGTGCCGTGGAACTGGGCATGGGCTGGGGCATGCACCCGGCCCAGCTGATCACCTCACAACTGGCCAGTGGCGATCTGATGCAACTGCTTCCGGGCAGAGACCTCCACATCCCCATGTACTGGGCCCATACCCGCAATGCCCAGGCCAGCCTTCAACGCCTGACCGACTGCATCATCCATGCCGCAGCTGCCTGGCTGGAACCCATGCAGGACTAGCTCAGTCTGCAGCAGGCTTTTTCAGGCCGTAATAGAACACCCATGCGGACGCCAGATACAGCAAGGGATAAAGCGCAAGACAAGGGGCCAGGTGCAGATAGGCCGGCCACCGGTCGGCCGCGAAAAAGCTTGCATACACCAAGGCCGCAAGCAATGCCCCGCTGCCTGCCAGCAGGCCGACATAGGCCAGCAAGGTGGCCAGACGCAAGCCCGGCCTGCCGC
Organism: Comamonas testosteroni; assembly: GCF_014076415.1. Lineage (NCBI taxonomy): Bacteria > Pseudomonadati > Pseudomonadota > Betaproteobacteria > Burkholderiales > Comamonadaceae > Comamonas > Comamonas testosteroni. The sequence continues at coordinate 2,370,569 of NZ_CP043568.1, read as the reverse complement.
GCTCGACCAACCGTAGCCGGCCCGAGCGCAGCTGCACGGGAATCTGATAGAGGCGAGAGAGTGCCATCAGCAAGACGATGGGTACCAGGATCAGAGGCAGGAAAAACATGTCTCGCAGCGCAATCAGGGGCGATGCTCGGACTCCACATGGCGCACGGCCGCCCTGGCCTGGGTGAGCATATGAAAGTCCAGAATGCGTGTTGCCATGATGGTCTCCCAAAGAAAGCAGCACAGCGCCAGCACAAAGGCCAGCACCCCCAGCAGGAAGCTGAAAACGGCATAGCCGTGGCCGCTGACGCCGTAGGCCTGACCCACGAACAGCAGCACGATGGTCAGCCCTATGCACATGCCGCACAGTGTCAGCAGCGCGATGGAGACATTGGCCAGCCGCCCGCGCTCGCGCAGAAAATGCAGCTCCTTGAGGTGGCGCGCGATCAGATCGTGATCGTCCAGGGTGCGCAGGCTTTCCTCCAGCTTGCGGGCGCGGTCAATGATGCGGGCCAGCCGCCCCGCAACGGAGCCAATCATGCCGGCCACGGCAGTCAGAAAAAAAACCGGCGCAACAGCGAGCTGAATGCTGTGGGTGACGGTCTGTGCGTCGATGGACCAGATGCTCATGGTGTCCTCAAAATCAGGGGCTGTCTCAGCCGCTATTTTTATGCACAAATGTCAGCTCAGTTTTGACTGCGACCACTCAAAAAACAGCCGCCACCGACATTTCAGGCCACTACAGCCTGTTTGGAGATCGGATATCGATCGCAGACAGTGTCGACACAGGGCATGAACTTCGTGCCTTCCAGCACCGGCGTCGCGCTGAACGCGACGGCTGCCCCCGTCTCTGCGCCTCGCCGCCTCAAAGGAGTCGCCCATATCTCCCAGACGATGTCTGGATGCGCTGCTATATAATTTTTCGCTGAAACAAGTCTCGGCACTGCGGTGCTGCAGGCTTTTTCTCCATGCGACAGGTGCCCGGTGCTTCATCGGGTTAAACGGGAACAAGGTTCAAAGCCTTGGCTGCCCCCGCAACGGTAAGCAGATCAAACCACTTCATGGCTTTTGCGCTTGCACAAGCCCGTCACTGGCGTTCTACGTGGCCTCTTCGACGAGGCGCGCGACAACGCCGGGAAGGCGAAGTGACATGCCTCGCGCAATCTGCCAGCCCGGATACCGGCCTGTTGAGCGCTGACCGCCCGGGCCCAGTTCCGGCAGTCGGCATGTGCAACGAGCGTCTGCGGGGAGCAGCGTGACGGCAACAGGCTGCGAGGCCCGCCCTCCGCCCGATCTCGTCACCAGCATGCAGACCGTCTGCCTTGGCTGATGACAATGAGACACCTTGCACAGGCTTGCGCCTTGCGCCTTGGACCTGCTGGCACCATGCCTTTTGCCGATTCCGACGGCACCCTGCCCTGCCCGGCCTGGAGCCCCGCCCGGCTGCAGCCATGACCCAGCCGTTGACACAGATGTTCGTCCAGCAACGCCATCAGCTGAAGCTATGGCTGGCCATGTTGACGGCAGTGCTGCTGCTGTCCCTGACTCTGGCCATCACCTTGGGGCCGGTACGGATCGCCCCCGGGCAAGCCTGGCAGATCACGGCTTATGAGCTGGGTCAGCGCCTGGGCCTGGACTGGCCTTCGGGCAGCTGGAGCAGCGCCCAATACCAGATTGTCTGGCGTGTGCGCCTGCCGCGCGTATTGCTGGCTGCCCTGACCGGTGCAGGCCTCGCGCTGGTGGGCGTGGCCATGCAGGCCATGGTGCGCAATCCGCTGGCCGACCCCTATCTGCTGGGCGTTTCATCCGGTGCGTCGGTCGGGGCCGTGAGCGTGCTGGCCTTCGGCGCACTGGCATTTGCCGGCGAGCTGGCCTTGCCACTGGGAGCTTTCAGCGGTGCGCTGCTGGCCTGTGTGGCCGTGTACTTACTGGCCCATGCCAATGGAAGACTGCAGGCATCGCGACTCATTCTGGGTGGCGTGGCCATTGCCTACTGCCTGGGCGGCGTTACCAGCCTGATTGTGCTGACGGCCGATCAGCGCGAGCTGGCCAATTCCGTGCTGACCTGGACCCTGGGCAGCCTGGCAGGAACCCGCTGGCAGGAGCTGGGCCTGCCGGCCGCCCTGCTGGCGGCTGGCGTGGTCCTGCTGCTGGCACAGGCCCGCTCGCTCAATGCGCTGCTGGCAGGCGAAGAGACCGCCGCCACGCTCGGGGTGGACACCACCCGCACCAGGCGCTGGCTATTTGTCCTGGTCTCGATGGTAACGGGCGTGCTGGTGGCGCTGACAGGTCCGATCGGCTTTGTCGGCCTCATCGTGCCCCATGTCGCCCGCATGCTGGTCGGCTCCGAGCACCGGCGCGTGCTGCCTGTGGCAGCGCTCACAGGCGCCATCTTCCTGATCTGGGTCGATGTGTTCTCGCGCATCAGCTTCGCCCCCGCCGAAGTACCCGTGGGTGTCATCACCTCGCTGCTGGGCGGCCCATTCTTTGTCTGGATGCTGTGCCGCAAGAGCGTGCGGGAAAAGGACAATCCGTGAGTTCCGCACCCAGCTCTTCCTGCCTGCTGGAGGCCAGCCGCCTGCATTGGCAGACGGCGGCCGCCTCCATTGTCAAGGACATCAGCCTGCATATCCGGCATGGCGAACTGGTCGGCTTGCTCGGCCCCAACGGCAGCGGCAAGTCCACACTGCTGCGCATGATCTACCGCATGCTCAGGCCTGCGAGCGGTACGGTCTGCATAGACGGACAGGACGTCTGGCAGCGCAGCGCTCGCGACAATGCCCGCTCCATGGCGGTGCTGACCCAGGAAAACGCCAGCGAGTTCGATCTGCGCGTCTGCGATGTGGTGCTCATGGGTCGCACGCCGCACCAGAGATCTTTCGCCCGGGACAGCGAGCAAGACTTTCGCATCGTCGCCCAGTCCCTGGCCCAGGTCCAGGCCCAGTCGCTGGCACAGCGCATGTTCTCCACCCTGTCAGGTGGCGAGAAGCAGCGCGTGCTCATGGCCAGGGCATTGGCCCAGCAGACCAGGCTGCTGGTGCTGGACGAGCCCACCAATCACCTGGACGTACGCCACCAGTTCGAGCTGATGAACCTGATCCGCAGCCTGGGCCTGACCACGCTGGCCGCGCTGCACGAGCTGCCACTGGCTGCCCACTACTGCGACCGCCTGTACCTGCTCAAGGCAGGTGAACTGGTGGCACAGGGCACGCCGGCCCAGGTGCTGACCGAGCAGACCATTGCCGAAGTCTATGGAGTACGTGCCCAGGTACGCATCGCCGAGCGCAGCGGCAAACCGCTGATCGAGTTCATGCCGGACGAGTTGCTCTAAATCCCTCTGCGTTTCGCCCAGGGGCTGATAAACTCTCGCGGCGCCTTGATGGCGCTTCGTTTCGGAAGGTGCTCGCTTGAAGCGAGTGAAACGGGAACAAGGTCTGATCGCAAGCTCAGGAAGCCTTGGCTGCCCCCGCAACGGTAAACAGGTCAACACACTCATGCGAGCGCATCGGCGCTTGCAGCCACTGGACATGATCCGGCCCCTCGCCTCGCGACGGTCTGCATCTTCCGGGAAGGCGAGTCGTGAGTTCAGCAATGAATTGCCTGTGAGCCCGGAGACCGGCCTGCCGATGACTCAACTCCGCCCCTCTGGGCGGTCTTTACGAAAACTGTCTGCGGGGTGCGGATAGCGGCCAGAAAGTGGATTGCGTCATGCCTGAAAAAGGCGGACCTGTCTGCGGCACAGCTATCCCTTCAGGCAGTTTCGGCCTCGTGATATGTGCTCTCATCCACAAACCTCTGCTGCTCTTCATTCCGCCCTCAACTCCAAGCCTCAGCTGCGCCATCTAGGCAGCACCGCACTCAAGCTGCTTTTGCTCTGTCCCGCCGTCGGCATGGCCCAGCAGTCCCTGCCCGAAGTCACAGTGCGGGAAAACCGTCTGCCCTCGCATGAGCTGCAGACCAGCCAGCCGGCAACCACGGCGTCCCATGTGGATGTACCCGTGCTGGACCTTCCTGCCAGTGTCAGCGGCGTGTCTTCGCTGCAGATCGACGAGCGTGCTGACTACCGGGTCTCCGACGCCGTCACCCGCACCGTAGGCCTGAGCGCATCGGGCGCCCCTGGCAATGGCGGGCTGTCTTTTTCAAGTCGCGGCTTCAGTGGAGTGAACTCCATCGGCATTGCCGAGGACGGCATCATGCTGGGCGTGGCCTCGGGCACCGTCAACTATCCGGGCGACAGCTGGGGCTATGAGCGCATCGAAGTGCTGCGCGGCCCCGCATCGCTGATGTATGGCAGCGGCACCACAGGTGCCACCATGAACGCCATCCGCAAGCAGCCCAGCCGCGAGCGCTCCACCGAAGTGCTGCTGGGAGCAGGCAGCCACGGCAGGGCCTACGCCGGCATCGGCGCCAGTGGCGCACTGGGCGAGACCCTGAGCTACCGGCTCGATGCCTATGGCGACCGCACCGACGGCGAGCGCGAGCTGGGCAAGGCCAGCAGCGGCAAGCTGATGAGCGCACTGCGCTGGACGCCGCGCAGCGATCTGACCGTGGACCTGAGCGCCGACATCAGCCAGCAAAAGCCCGAGCGCTATTTCGGCACACCCGTGGTCGACGGGCAGATCGTCAGGGAGTTGCGCAAAAAGAATTACAACGTGCTCGATGCCATCGATCAGTTCAAGGACCAGCGTTTTCGCGCCAAGGCCCAATGGCGTGCCAGTGACACGCTGACAGTGCGCAACGAGCTCTATCACTTCAGGTCCGATCGCCACTGGAAGAATATCGAGGCTTACGACTACCAGCCGGCCACTGGCCAGGTGGGGCGATCCGACTATCTGGAAATCGGCCACGATGTGCAGCAGACGGGCAATCGCATGGGGCTAGACCTCAAGGCCGCCAGCCACCAGATCGCCATGGGCTGGGACATCTCCAACGCCCAGTTCACCAGCAGCAGCAACTCGCCCTACACCGGTCAGTCCACGGTTTCGGCCTTCGAGCCGCAGCATGGCTACTGGGACAGCCCCGACGCCTATCTGCCGCGCATGAACTCCAGCATCCGCCAGAATGCGCTGTATCTCGAAGATGCCTGGAAGATCAGCGAACAGTGGCTGCTGATGGCCGGCATGCGCCGCGACTGGTATGCCTTCTCGCGCAACAATATTCAGGACGGATCGGGTTTTGACAAGCCGCTGAACGGCACCTCCTGGCGCCTGGGCCTGACTCACAAGTTCGATGCACTCAGCAGCGCCTATGTGCAGACCAGCACCGGCCATGACCCCGTCACCAGCCTGCTGTCGATTGCCCAGTCGCAATCGGGCTTCAGCCTCAGCCAGGGCCGCCAGATCGAAGTCGGCTACAAGCAGCAGCTGCCCAATGGGCGTGGCGAATGGACCGTGGCGGCCTATCGCATCGTCAAGGACGACATCATCACCCGCGACCCCGATCGTCCGGCACTATCGGTTCAGGGCGGCAAGCAGTCGTCCAGGGGGCTGGAGCTGACCGGCCTCATCCATGCCAGCAAGACACTGCGCTTCGAAGGCAATCTGTCCTATGTGGATGCAAAGTTCGATCGTCTGCTCGAAGGCAGCAAGGGGGTGGACCGTACAGGCAACCGCCCCAGCAACGTGCCGCGCGTGACGGCCAACCTCTGGGGCCACTACCGCACCGGCCCATGGCAGGCTTCGCTGGGCCTGCGCTACGTGGGCGACCGCTTTTCCGACAACGCCAACACCACCCGCCTGCCCTCTTATGTAGTGACCGATGCCGTGCTGAGCTGGGATATGAACCCGCGCACCACGCTGCGTCTGGTGGGCCGCAACCTGACCAACCGCCTCTACGCCACATCGGCCCAAAGCAGCAATCAATGGTTGCTGGGGCGCGGCCGCAGCGTGGAGCTGTCCGCTGTGATGCGCTTCTGATGCTGCGCAGGCCTGTTGCCATGCAAGCTATTGGCTTGAATCGCCCCTGCGCCTCGGCGCTGCTGGCCGCCTCGCTGCTGCTGGCCGGTTGCGACAAAGCACCCGAGCCGCAGGCGGTTGCAGTATCGACGCGCCAGCATCGGCCAGCGCTGGAGTTGCCGGTGTGTGGGCAGACCGTGCGCTATGACAAGGTTCCCCAGCGCGCCGTCACCCACGACGTCAACATCACCGAGAGCTTTCTCTATCTGGGCCTGGGCCGGCGCCTGGTCGGCTACTCGGGCATCCCCTCCAGCAAGGAGATCAGCCCCCAGCTCAAGCCCTGGCTGCAGCGCCTGCCCGATCTTTCATCCCAGGGCCTGAATCTGGAGGTATTGCTGGGCGCCGAAGCCGACTTTGTCTTTGGCGGCTGGAGCTATGGCTTTCGCCAAGGTGCAGTGACCCCGGAGCGCCTGGCCAGCCACGGCATCGCCTCCTATGTGCTGTCCGAGTCCTGCATCCGCGTGCAAAAGCGCGAGCGCATCGCACTGGACGATGCATTGCTGGACATGGAGAACATCAGCCGCATATTTGGCGTCCTCCAGCAGACCCAGCCACGCATAGACAAGCTGCGGGCCTCCCAGGCCCTGCTGCGCCAGCAGATGCAAGGCAATCGCACGGCGCCGCGCGTCTTTGTCTACGACAGCGGCCAGGAGATTCCCGTCACCGTCGGCCACTTCGGCATGCCGCAAGCCATGCTGGACGAAGCCGGTGCCAGCAATATCTTTGCAGACCTGAGCCAGAACTGGCAGCGCGGCAACTGGGAAGACGTGATCGAGCGCGACCCCGAGTGGATCGTGATCATTGACTACGGCCAGCCCGATGCTCAGGGCAAGATCGACTTCCTGCTGCAAAAAAAGGAGCTTGAAGCGGTTTCCGCCATTCGCAATCGCCGGTTCTTCGTGATGAGCTATGCCGAGGCCACGCCCGGCCCGCGCAATATCGAAGCCGCGCAGCGCCTGGCAGCCGCCTTGCACCCCGAGCGCAAGATCAGCGTTCAGCGCGTGGAGTTTTCTGCAGGAGAGCTGCCGTGAAGGCATCCCTTGCCATGCAACAGCTCGCAGACGCACAGACAGCGGCGACGATGTCGCTGTCCATCATCCTGCTCAGCCGTGGCGGCGCATATAGCGCGGGCCTGACAGAGCTGAACGACCTGGCCGCACGGCTGGAAACGGCCATGACTGCTGCGGGCAAGCCTGTGCAGCAGGTGAGCACCGCCTATGTGGACCGCGCCCAGCCCACGCTGAACGAGGCGCTGGACCTGTGCGCCACCTCATGGACCATCCTGATCCTGCCCGTGATGGTGCCCGACGAGGCGTCGCTGCGCCGCTGGCTGCACAAGCTCATCATGCGCTGGCGTGCAGCACGTGATTCCTCACAGCCCTCACCGCGCCTGGTTTTTGGTCAGCCGCTGTTGCAGCTGCCCGGGCTGACCGAGCTACTGGCGCGGTCCGTGGAAGAAGCACTGCGCCAGCCCGATGTGCCCGAGGTGCTGGGCGACGATCCATGGGAGCACGACCCCAAAGGCTGGTCGCTGGTGCCCGAGCACCGCCATCATGTGCTGTGGTGCGTAGGCCCGCGCTGCGCTGCCAAGGGAGCGCTGCAGCTATGGCCCACGCTGACGCGCACGATACGCGAAACCCCGGGACTGAAAAGCCAGCTACAGCCGCTGCAGACCGGCTGCCAGTACCCCTGCAACCATGGTCCGCTGATGATCGTCTACCCCGATGGCGTCTGGTACGGTCCCATGGATGCCGACAGCATGCTGGCCACTCTCACGGGCCATGTGCTGCATGACCGCGTCAATGCGGAACGCCATGTCCACGGGCCGGTCGCCTTGAAGCGCCCCTGATTTCTCTTGCTTTCCTCTACCGGAGATAGATCCATGCAAACCACCAAGATCCCCGCCACCATCGTCACCGGCTTTCTCGGCAGCGGCAAGACCACGCTCATGCGCCATATCCTGGAACAGGCCAGGGGTCTGCGCGTGGCCGTCATCGTCAACGAGTTTGGCGAACTGGGCATTGACGGCGAAATCCTCAAGACCTGCGCCATAGGCTGCAAGGAAGAAGGCGGTGCCGATGGACAAATCTACGAGCTGGCCAACGGCTGCATGTGCTGCACCGTGCAGGAAGAGTTCTTCCCCGTCATGAAGGCCCTGGCCGAACGCCGCGCCGACATTGATGTGCTGCTGATCGAAACCAGTGGTCTGGCCCTGCCCAAACCCCTGGTCCAGGCCTTCCAGTGGCCCGACATTGCCAATGTCTTCACCGTCGATTCCGTGGTCACCGTGGTCGACACGCCCGCTGCGGCTGCCGGCCAGTTCGCCCATGATCCGCATGCCGTCGATGAACAGCGTCAGGCCGACCCCAATCTGGACCATGACGCCAGCCTGCATGAGCTGTTCGAAGACCAGCTCTCGGCCGCCGACCTGGTGGTGCTGTCCAAGGCCGATCTGGTCACGGCCGAACAGCTCGGCCAGGTCCGTGCCCTGGTGGCAGATGAAGTACCGGCCAGCGTGAAGATGATCGAAGCCGTGCAGGGCCAGGTGCCGCTGAACGTGCTGCTGGGCCAGCATCGCGCCGCCGAGCTGTCGATCGACGACAAGCACAGCCACCACGACCATGACGAAGACCACGACCACGATGCCTTCGACTCCCTGCACCTCGACCTGGGTGCCGTGGACCGCGAGCGCCTGATGCAGGCCCTGCAGTCCATCGTGGAGCAACATGGCGTGCTGCGCGTCAAGGGCTTTGCCGCTCTGCCGGGCAAGAAGATGCGTCTGCTGGTGCAAGGCGTGGGTCGCCGCTTCGATGCCTATTTCGACCGTGCCTGGGCCGAGGGCGAAGCTGCAGCCACGCGCCTGGTGTTCATCGGCAAGCAGCTGGACGCCGCCGTGCTGCGCCAGGCCTTGCTGGGCGCACAGGCATGAATCCAAGCAAAATCAGCCTCAATCGCTTTACTGGCAAGCGGATAAAGCTATCTTTTTGAATCATGCACCTGCTCAGCTCCCGCCCTGGCGGCTTTGTCGAAGACGACAGCATCATCACCCGTCTGGACCAGACGCCTGCCGATATGGTGGTGCTCAGTTCCGCCGACACCACGCTGTCGCTGCTGGCCGATGCCTACCGGATGTGGCTGCAGGCCGAGCCCCAGGCCACTGGGTCCGTGCCCACGCTGCGGCTCGCCAATCTGCTGCATCTGCGCCAGAGCGCCTCGCTCGATCTGTATATCGACGAGGTGCTGCAGCATGCCAGGCTGGTCATCGTCGACCACCTGGGAGCCGAGTCCACCTGGCCCTACGGCATCGAGCAGCTGCAAAAGCTGGCGCGCCGCAAGGGCCAGAAGCTGGCCATGTTCTCGGGCGACAACCAGGAAGACCCGGAGCTGCTGGCCAAGGGAACGCTGGAGCCCGAGCAAAGCCGCGCGCTGTGGCAATATCTGCGCGCTGGCGGCCTGGGCAATGCGCGCGAGTTCCTGCGCATGGCGGCAGCCTGGGGCCTGAACCAGGGCCGCGAGGGCGCGCCCGTGCGGGTTCTGCCCCCCGTGGCCGTGCATGTGCCACAAAGCTGGCTGGCTGACGATGCCGGGCATCTTGCGGGCCTCGACGACCTGCAGGCACGCTGGCAGCCCGGCGCCCCCGTCGCCATGTTGGTGTTCTACCGCTCGCATCTGCTGGCGGCCAATACCGAGGCCTTCGATGCCATGGCTAACGCCCTGCTCGCGCGCGGCCTGAACCCACTGCCGCTGGCTCTGGAGTCGCTCAAGGACGGGCTGTGTCTGCAGACGCTGCGCTCCCTGTGCATCGCCCACCAGGTGCAGATCATCCTCAACACCACGGCATTTGCCGCACTGGGAGAGCATGCGCGCACGGGTGAAGTGGCCGACGCGCTGGCGGGCGACATCCCGGTGCTGCAGGTGATTGCCAGCGGCAGCAACCGCGAAGACTGGTTGGCCGACAGCCAGGGCCTGCGCCCGCGCGACATTGCCATGCAGGTGGTGCTGCCCGAAATGGATGGCCGCATCATGACGCGCGCCATGAGCTTCAAGGGCCTGGCTCATCGCTGCGAGCTGACGCAAGCCGACGTGATCAGCTACCAGGCCGAGCCCGACCGCATTGCCTGGATTGCCGAGCTGGCCTGGCGCTGGTGTCGTCTGCGCAGCAAGCCCGCAGCGCAGAAGAAAGCCGCGCTGATACTGGCCAACTACCCGGGCAGCGAGGCGCGCATGGGCAGCGGCGTGGGCCTCGATACGCCGGAATCCGTGATCGCCCTGCTGGATCAGCTGTCAGTTGACGGCTGGCAGCTGGGCGATGCCGCTGCGCGACCCGACTCCGGTCTGGCTCTGATGGGCCTGCTGCAGCAAGGCATTGCCAACGACCCCAAAAAATGGCCTCTGCGTCCCGCGAGCCAGGGCTATTCGCTGCAGGCCTATCAACAGCGCCTGGCAAAGCTGCCCGGCGATATGGCCCAGGCCATAGCCGAGCGCTGGGGTGCGCCCGAGCAGGACCCCATGCTGCGCGATGGCTGGTTCATGATTGCCGGCCTGCAGCTGGGCCATGTCTTCGTGGGCATACAACCCGCGCGCACGCTCGATGGACGCAATGACTACACCAGCTATCACGACGCCGAGCTGGTGCCGCCCCATCACTACCTGGCGTTCTACTTCTGGCTGCGCGATGTGTTCGGCGTGGACGCCATGGTCCATGTGGGCAAGCACGGCAATCTGGAATGGCTGCCAGGCAAGAGCCTCGCACTGTCGCAGCAATGCTGGCCCGATGCCATCCTCGGCCCGCTGCCGCATATCTATCCTTTCATCGTCAACGACCCCGGTGAGGGAGCACAGGCAAAGCGCCGCAGCCAGGCTGTCATCATCGACCATCTGATGCCGCCGCTCACGCGCGCCGAGAATCACGGCCCCATGCAGGAGCTGGAACGCCTGGTGGACGAATACTACGAAGCCTTGCTGGTCGATCTGCGCCGCTCCGGCCTGTTGCGCAAGCAGATTCTGGACTGCGCCAGACGCCAGGATCTGCTGCGCGAACTCGGCCTCGAAGCGGCGGACGCGCAGCCCGATGCCGACGAGCAACTGCTGGAGCGCATCGATGCCTATCTGTGCGAACTCAAGGAAACCCAGATCCGCGATGGCCTGCATATCTTCGGCAGCTCCCCCCAAGGTCAGTTGCGTGAATCCACCCTGGTCTCACTGGCGCGCTATCCCGGCAATGCCGGCAGCGAGCAGGGCCTGCTCAGCGCACTGGCAGCCGACCTGCTGCCGGCCATGGACTGGAACCCCCTGGACATGGACGCCGCAGCCCCCTGGAACGGCCCGCGCCCGGCCGAGCTGCAGCAGCAGGATGCCGGCAGTTGGCGCCACGGCGGCGATACGCGCGAGCGGCTCGAGTTGCTGGCCCTGCAGGTCATTGCCCGGCCCGAGCTGGCCCGCGACTGGCCGCACACCCAGGAGGTGCTCAGACGCATAGAGCAGCAGATTGCACCGTCACTGGACGCCTGCGGCCCGCAGGAGCTGCGGCAGTTCTCGCGTGCACTGCAAGGGCGCTTTGTGCCGCCCGGGCCCAGCGGCTCGCCCTCGCGCGGGCGCTGCGACACCTTGCCCACAGGGCGCAACTTCTACACCGTGGACACCCGCGCCATCCCCACCCAGACCGCCTGGGCGCTGGGACAACAGTCCGCTCAGCGCGTGCTGGAGCGCTATCTGCAGGAACATGGCGAATATCCGCAGGCCATCGGTCTTTCCGTCTGGGGAACGGCCACCATGCGTACCGGGGGTGACGATATCGCCCAGGCCTTTGCCCTGATCGGGGTTCGCCCCAAATGGGCGGCCGGCAGCCAGCGCGTGACCGACTTTGAAGTCATTCCCGCCGTGGGGCTGCGTCGCCCGCGTGTCGACGTGACGCTGCGCATCAGCGGTTTTTTCCGCGATGCCTTTCCCAATGTCGTGCAGATGTTCGATGCCGCAGTACGTGCCGTGGCCGAACTCGATGAGGACGCCGAGGACAACCCTATCCGCGCCCGCATGCTGCGTGACACGCAAACCGCAATGGACCAGGGCCTGAGCGCCGACGCGGCCCGCGAACAGGCGCTGTGGCGCGTTTTCGGTGCGCCCACCGGCAGCTATGGAGCCAGCATGCATGAGATGCTGCGTACCGGCCAGTGGACCGACGCGGGCGACTTTGCACGCCACTATCTGCACTGGGGAGCCTACGCCTACGGCCAGCAGGCCGATGGCGTGCCGGCCCGCGCCGCGCTGGAGCGGCGTCTGCAGGCACTCGATGTGGTGCTGCAGAACCAGGACAGCCGCGAGCATGACCTGCTGGACTCCAGCGAGTACTACCAGCATCAGGGCGGGATGGTAGCAGCCGTGCGCCATCTGGGCGGCAGCGACCCTGCCATCTACCATGGCGACCATGGCAATCCTCAGTCTGCCAGGATTCGCTCCCTGGCCGAGGAGATCGGCCGCGTGGTGCGCGCCCGCGTCACCAACCCCAAGTGGATTGCGGGCGCCATGCGCCACGGCTACAAGGGCGCCTTCGAAATGGCGGCCACGGTGGACTATCTGTTCGGCTTCGATGCCACCACCGCGCTGGTTTCGGACCAGCATTACGCCATGGTCACCCAGGCCTATGTGGAGGATGAGAACGTGCGCCAGTTTCTGCGCCAGCACAATCCACAGGCGCTGGGCGATATCGTCTCGCGCCTGCTGGAAGCCATAGACCGCGGCATGTGGGAGCAGCCCGGCGAACATCACCAGAGCCTGCTGGCCCAGATGCTGGAGCACGAAGAATTCATGGAAGGACAGGTTTCCCAATGAGCCCGAACCACGATCTGCCCCCCGTATTCCCACTCTCTGCCATACAGGGACAGCCCACCCTGGTACAGGCCCTGTTGCTGGCCGCTATCGAGCCCCAGCTGGGCGGCGTGCTGATTCGAGGTCCGCGCGGCACGGCAAAGTCCACGGCGGCCCGTGCACTGGCGGATCTGCTGGCACCTGCGCCTTTCGTCACCCTGCCGCTAGGTGCCTCCATCGAGCATGTGACCGGCAGTCTGGACTTGTCCAAGGCGCTCTCTGGCCACGAAGTGGACTTCGCTCCGGGTCTGATCGCCAAGGCGCACGATGGCGTGCTCTATGTCGATGAAATCAATCTGCTGCCCGATGCCATCGTCGATGTGTTGCTTGATGTGGCAGCCTCCGGCATCAATCGCATAGAGCGCGACGGCATCTCGCACAGCCATGCCGCGCGCTTTTTGCTGATCGGCACCATGAACCCCGAAGAAGGCATGCTGCGACCACAGTTGCTGGACCGGCTGGGCCTGTGCGTGCAACTGGACAATGCCAATGATCCGCAACTGCGCAGCAGCATTGTCAGGGCCAGGCTGCGCTTTGATCAGGACCCCCAGGGCTTTGCCCGATCTCATGCAACCGAGCAACAGGAGATTCGCCAAAGGCTGGCGCAGGCCCGCAGCCGTTGTCGCAATGCCTCGGAGCTGGCATGGAGTGATGACGTCCACGAGGCCGTGGCCCTGCAGTGCATTGCCGCCCAGGTCGACGGGCTGCGGGCCGACCTGGTCATGCTGCGCGCTGCACGCGCCCTGGCGGCCTGGCAAGGCAGTCAGAGCATCACGCCAGCCCATGTGGCCGAAGTCGCGCCACTGGTGCTGCAGCATCGCGCTGCCCAGCCAGACCCGGGCAGCGCCAGTCAGCCCCGGCAGACACCGGCCAGCACACCACCAGCCGCGCCCGCAGCCCAATCCGGCAGGGACAGCAAAGACCGCGTAGAGCCTGGTACCCAGGTGCCAGCATCCCATTCGCCGGCCATCGGCGAGCCCGGCGCCACCAGCTCCTTGCCTCAAGACACAGGTCCGGGCCTCGAACAGCCGCCTGCCGGCTGGGGGCAAGCTCGGGCCGTGAGCAGCGTCGCATTTGAGGCTCAACAGGCCGACGCCATGGCGCAGGCAGCCCTGGAGGCCCTGGCCGCAAAAAAAGCCCGAGCCTCCGGTCCGCTGCGCTGAGCGCCGGCCGGAGGCAAGTCGGCTCAGAAAACCATGGCCTGGCCCTGGCCAGCCACGCCGCACCCAGCATCCTCAAGATGCCAGGGGCATCGATTGACTGGACTGCTACCCTGCGCCAGCGCCAAGGTCAGCCGCTGGCCTCCGCACATCTGCGCTGGCGCCAGCCGGAGGGAGCTGTACCCAGGCAACACCTGTTCCTGCTGGACTGCTCGGCCTCCATGGTGGAGAGCGGTGCGTTTGCCCAGGCCAAGGGTCTGCTGCTGCAGTGGCTGCGCCGGGCCTATCTGCAGCGCGAATCCGTGGCCCTGCTCTGCTTCGGCGCAGGTCGGCTGCACTGGCTGCTGGAGCCCGCGAGGGCGCCACGCTGGAATGCCGATCTGATCGAGCCGCTGCGCGGCGGTGGCGGCACGCCGCTGACCCAGGCCCTGCAGGCAGGCTGGCAGATGGCGGCCAGACACTCCCGGCAACCGTCCTGCCTGTGGCTGATCAGCGACTTCCGCAGCCCCGATGTGCTGCAGCTGGAGCGCGGTCCCGTACCTGCCTTGACACAGATTCTGGTGGACTGTGAAACCGCTGCGGGCCAGAGCAGACGTCTGTTTGGCGGCGCCGAGCGACTGGCAAAGGTCTGGCCGGACACCCTGCGACTGCCGCTGAAATTCGCCCAATAAATGCCCCCGACCCTCTAACAGACAAGCGCCAATAGCCATCTATTTTGATAATCATCAAACAGGGCATCACTGCGGCCCGCCTGCTCGCCTGATCGATATACGGTCACCGTACAGACAGCAGGAAAGCTACTGCCAAGCCGATGAATTTGGCCGGGTGCATCAGGTTATCGCGTAAGATCGCGCCACCACAGGTGCCTCATGGCGTGCTTTTGCACGCGGAGGTGAAACGAGAAGCAGGTGGATGGAGTTCTCCCATCAATCCTGCACTGCACCCGCAACGGTAATCAGAGATATGGAGATGCAAGCTCTGGCCCACGGCCATGGCAGCCACTGCGAAAGCGGGAAGGCGCATCGATATGCCACCCTCAGGTGGGCTCTGTAAGTCCGGAGACCGGCCTGATGTGTACAAGACGCAGCGGGATTGCATGTGGCTTGTGATATGTCCGTGCCTGCGCGCGGCTCATCACCTCTTCATTTTCCCTCTGCACATTTTGTTTGTCTGGCCCGGGTTTCGGCCAAACCGACCGTGAATGACCTATGTTGCATGGAATTTGCCATTCAGATTTGTCCCTGTGGGTCGGCGGCGCGCTGACCGCACTGTGTGGAGCAGAGCTTGTCCAGCCCTGAGCCCATCCAGATTCGTGGCTGGTGTCCCAGCACCTGGAAGCCCATGCAGGCACAGGACGGCTGGATCGTGCGCGTGCGACCTCGCTGTGCGTCTCTCACCGCCGCTCAGTGGCTGGTACTGGCCGAACTCGCACGAACCCATGCCTCGGGCCAGATCGAGTTGACCCGCCTCGGCAATCTGCAACTGCGCGGCGTGCACGAATCGGCTCTGCCTGCCTTGCGCGCAGCGCTCGTTGTTTCCAGGCTGGCCCCTGCCGATGAGCAGGCAGATCTGGCGCCTGCCGTGCATTGCACTCCGTTCTATACAAGAGGAGATCGCACCCATGCACTGGCTCTGGCGCTTTGCGGTGCAACTGCGCGTGACCTCAGTCCCCTGGCCCTGCAACAGCAGAACATGCCGGCCCTGCCCGGCAAATTCGACATGCTGGTCGACGATCCGCAGTGCCATCTCCGAAGCCTGAGCTCCGACCTTCAACTATGGGCCTGCGCCGATGGAGGCTATGGACTTGCCCTGGGCCAATCGGAAGACTGGTATGGCTTTGAGACTGCACCGGCTGCCGTGCAGGCAGCCATACAGATTGCCCTGTGGTTTGCCCGCGAGCGCAGTGCGCAGGCGGCAGGCCGATTGCGCGGCCTTGCCAAGCCTATCGACCTTCATGCCTGCGGACTCGCCAAGGCCAGTCATCACCTTGAGCCCCGCACTCCGGACAGGAGCGCTGCCAGGCCGTTGCGGCCCGGAGCGCTCAATCCTCACGGCCTGCTGCTCGGCGCCCCCTTGGGACGCCTGGACGCATGGGCCATACAGAAGCTGGCGGCTCTCATGCCCGAACAAGCGGAGATCCGGGTCACGCCCTGGAAATCCTTGCTGCTGCCGAACAAGCACCTGGATTCACTGCCTGCCAGGCTCGATGCCAGGGACTGGATCAGCCAGTCTGCGGATGTGCGCCTGCGGGTCTCGGCCTGCACCGGTGCCCCCAACTGCCCTCAGGCCCATATCCCGGCCCAGCCCATGGCCTTGCAATTCGCCAGCTCACAGGCGGCGGACCGGCATCTTCATATCAGCGGCTGCGCCAAGCTCTGTGCCCTGACTGCCGATGCGACAAGTGTGGTGTTTGCCAGCCAGGACACAACGGGCCAGATATGGCTCCACGCCAGCCCCGCCGAAGCGCAGCCGTCGGCCCGGGCATCCATTCCCTATCGGCCTCTGAACTCCGATCCTCACGAGATACAGCAACAACTCAATGACCTACAACTATGAAAAGTGCGGTGAAGAGATTTACCGGCAATCGTTCAGCATCATCCGCCGAGAGGCCGATCTCAAGCGCTTCAACCCCGTGGAAGAGCGGGTCGCCTGCCGCATGATTCACGCGGCCGGCATGGTGGAACTGGCCGCACATATCCATTTCTCCCCGACCTTTGCCGAAGCAGCGGAAGCCGCGCTGCAGCGCGGAGCACCCGTGCTCTGCGATGCACGCATGGTCAGCGAGGGGATCACGCGCAAGCGCCTGTCGGCCCGGAACCCCATCATCTGCACCCTGCAAGACCCGCGTGTGCCAGCGCTGGCAGCCGACATGGGCAACACCCGCAGCGCCGCTGCGCTGGAGCTGTGGCGCGAGCATCTGGACGGCGCCGTGGTCGCCATAGGCAATGCGCCGACGGCCCTGTTTCATCTGCTCCATATGCTGCAGGACCCGGGCTGTCCGCGCCCGGCCGCCATCGTCGGCTGCCCGGTCGGCTTTGTGGGAGCTGCGGAGTCCAAGGACGCGCTGCGCGAATGGGGGCAGATTCCGTTTGCCATCGTGCAAGGACGCCTCGGCGGATCCGCCATCACGGTTGCCGCCATCAACGCACTGGCAACCACGGTGGAGTAGGAAGAGTCACCATGAATCACGGAAAAATCTTCTGCGTGGGACTGGGTCCCGGCGATCCCGACATGATGAGCGTGAAGGCCGACCGCTTGCTGAGAAACGCCCGTCATGTGGCCTACTTCCGCAAGCGCGGTCACCCGGGCAAGGCGCGGCAACTGGTCAATGGCCTTCTGCATGCCGAGGTCACGGAGTACCCGATGGAGTACCCCCTGACCACGGAGATTCCGCACGACGACCCGCGCTACATCGCCCAGCTGTCCAGCTTCTATCAGGACTGGCAGGCCCGGCTGACGGAGCTGACGCGCAGCGAGGATGTGATCGTGCTCTGCGAAGGCGATCCATTCTTCTACGGCTCCTTCATGCATCTCTATGTGCGCCTGCGCCAGGCGCAACAGGTGACGGTGGAGGTGCTGCCCGGCATACCCGGCATGGTGGGCTGCTGGCATGCCACCGGCATTCCCATGACCTGGGGCGACGATGTGATGAGCGTGCTGCCCGCGACCCTGCCCGATACGCCGCTGCGCGAGCATATGGCGCGCTCGGACGCACTGGTCATCATGAAGGTGGGACGGCATCTGGGCCGCATCCGTGCACTGCTGGACGAGCAAGGCAAGCTGGAGCGCGCCTGGCTGGTCATCAACGGCACCATGAGCGATCAGCAGGTCATGCCGCTGCGCGATGCACCCGAGCGCTGCCCCTATTTCGCCATCATCGTCGTGCACGGCCAGGGCCGCCGCCCGGCAAACGACATGTGATCGCGCTGTCATGAGCACGACCACAATGCCTCCACAACTCCTGGTGCTGGGCCTGGGCCCGGGCGATGATGCCCTGCTGACGCAGCAGGTGCGCGAAAGCATTGCCAGCGCCAGCGATGCATTCGGCTACTTTCCCTATGTGGCGCGGCTGCAGGGTCTGGAACATCTGCAACTGCACGCCAGCGACAACCGCGAGGAGCTGGAGCGTGCGCGCAATGCCTTGAATCTTGCAGCCCAGGGCCGCAAGGTGCTGATGCTCTCGTCGGGCGACCCGGGCGTATTCGCCATGGCCAGTGCCGTGTTCGAGACGCTGGAGCAGGCCAGCCCCGAGGAGCATGCCCGCTGGCAGAGCGTGGACGTTCAGGTGCAGCCGGGCATCACCGCCATGCTGGCCGCGGCAGCGCGTCTGGGCGCCCCCTTGGGACATGACTTCTGCACCATCAACCTGTCCGACAACCTCAAACCCGCCAGCATCATCGAGCGCCGCATCCGTCTGGCCGCCCAGGCCGATTTCGCCATGGCGTTCTACAACCCCTGCTCTCGGTCACGCCCGCAAGGCTTTTCCCGGGCACTGCAGGTGCTGCAGCAGGAGTGCGAGCCCGAGCGCCTGATCTGCTTTGCCCGCAACGTCAGTCGCCCCGATGAAACGCTGCAGATCGTGCGGCTGCTGGATGCACAAGCCGATATGGCCGATATGCGCACGGTGGTGATCGTGGGCAACAGCCAGACCCGCCAGGTGGGCAAGCATGTCTATACCCCGCGCAGCTATGAGACAAGCAGCAGCGCTACCTCTGCCGTGACAGACCATGCCTGAGCGCACACAAGGCCTTGCCGGGTACAGCTGCTCAGCAGCACTGCCGGCGCAGCCACTCCATGGCCTGCTGCGGGCATTGGCACTGGGCGCGCGGCGCCAGCACAGGCCTGTCGACCATGATGACCGGAATACCCAGCTGCCGCGCGGCCTCGATCTTGGCATAGGTATCTGCGCCACCGGCGTTCTTGCTGACGATGCAGTCGATGCGGTACTGCCCGAGCAGCACCAGTTCGTCGGCGAGCCGAAACGGACCGCGCGCCACGATCAGCTCATAGCTGGATGCCGGCAAAGGCAAGGCGCCGCCTTCCCGGTCGATGACGCGCAGCACAAACTGGTGCTCGCCGGCCAGGCCCGCAAACGCCGCCAGCTGCTTGCGCCCTATGGCCAGAAACACCCGCTTGAGCATGGGGCTCAGGATCTTGGCGGCAGCCGCCATATCCGGCACATGCCGCCATTGATCGCCGGGCTGTGCCTGCCAGGCTGGCCGCTCCATGGACAGCAAGGGCAGATCCAGTTGGGCACAGGCCGCGATGGCATTGGCACTCATCTGTGCCGCGAACGGGTGGGTGGCGTCGATGACATGGGTGATGTGATGCGCACTCAGGTAATCGACCAGCCCCTGCACGCCGCCAAAGCCGCCTACACGCACCGGCAAAGCCGGAGTACGGCGCGTCTGGGTGGCTCCGGCATAGGAATAGATGGCTTGCACCCCGGCCTCATGCAGCAGCGTGGACAACATATAGGCATCGAAAGTGCCGCCTAACAGGAGAACTTGGGTCATGGCCAATCCGTGGCTTTCAATTATCGGAATTCATCCGTCAGGGCTGGAAGGCCTGAGCCCCGCAGCGCGACAAGCCCTGGATGATGCCAGTGTTGTGTTCGGCAGTCCGCGTCATCTGGCGCTGGCGCAGGCAGGAGCGCGTGGCAGAGCGTGGCCGATCCCCTTCAGCGTCGAGCCCGTGCTGCAACTGCGCGGACAGCAAGGCGTGGCCGTGCTGGTGTCCGGCGATCCGTTTCACTTCGGTGCCGGTGCATCGCTGGCCAGACGCCTGGAACTGGGCGAGTGGCGCAACTACCCTCAAGCCTCGACATTTTCCTGGGTTGCAGGCGAGCTGGGCTGGTCCCAGGAGCGCACCCATTGTCTGGGCCTTCATGCCCGCAGCCTGAGCAGCCTGACGCCTCTGCTGGCGCCTCAAGAGCGCTTTATCTGCCTGTTGCGTGATGGAACGGCCGCTCACACTCTGGCTCAATGGCTGCAGCAACAGGGCTGGGGCGACAGCCCGCTGTGGCTGGTGGAGCAGGCAGGCAGCAATCAGCAGGACATACGCAGCGGCACGGTGCGCGAACTGGCCGCCCTGTTGGCAAGCCAGCCAGCCAAGGCCCCTGTGACTGCGGCTTTCGAAGCGCGCGGCGAAAAAGGTCTGTCCAGGGTACCAGGCAGGCCCGTCAGTGAGTTTGCACATGACGGGCAGATCACCAAGAGCCCGGTGCGGGCCATGACGCTGGCTGCGCTGGCTCCGCGCCAAGGCGAGTGGCTCTGGGATCTGGGTGCGGGCTCGGGCTCGGTCGCCATCGAGTGGTGTCTGGCTGGCGGTCAGGCCATCTGCGTGGAGCAGCACGCCGCGCGTGTGGCCAATATTGCGCAGAACGCTGAGCGCTATGCGGCAGCGATCGAAGTGGTTCACGACCATGCCCTGGCAGCCCTGCCCCGTCTGCAGCCAGAGCCTCAGGCCGTTTTTGTCGGCGGTGGCTTCAGCGCGGAGCTGTTCAATGCCCTGCACATGCGTCTTTCCGGACCTTGGCGGCTGGTGGTGAATGCCGTGGCGCTGCACACTCAGGCACTGCTGCTGGAGCTGCACCGCACGCATGGTGGCCAGTTGTATCAGCTGCAATGGAGCGAAGCACAGAGCCTGGGCAGCATGCATTCCTGGTCCCCGGCCCGCCCCCTGGTGCAGTGGGTCTGGAGCAGTCAATGAGATATTTGTTCGCAGGCTGGGGCTTTCAGGCCGGCGCTCTGCCCCAATCATTCGAAAGCTGCTGGACCCAGGCCCAGCAGAGGCTAGAGAGCGCTGATTCAGCGCCCTGCCGCTGGACCTTTGCTTTCCTGGCCAGCAGGAGCCAGACCTCAGCGGCGAGCGCCTTGCAGGATTGGGCGAGCCAGATTCCGGGCCATATCGACTGGAAGAGCTTTGCAGAAAGCGCGATTGCTCATATCGCCACACCATCCCATTCCGCAAGATTGCAGCAGCGCTTTGCCACGGGCAGCGTTGCAGAAGCCCTGGCCCTGCACGCCGGCACCGTCCTGGCCCATAGCCGACTGCTGGTGCTGCGCACCGTTTCGGCAGACCGACGTGCGACGCTGGCGATTGCCGGCTTGCCGCTGCCCACACCATTTATCCCTGGAGTTTTGCCTTGACCGTTCATTTCATCGGAGCCGGCCCCGGTGCGGCCGACCTCATCACCGTTCGCGGGCGTGATCTGCTGGCTGCCTCGCCTGTGTGTCTATATGCAGGCTCGCTGGTACCCAGCGAGTTGCTGGCGCACTGCCCTGCGGGTGCCCGTCTCGTCAACACCGCCCCCATGTCGCTGGAAGACATCGTGGCAGAAATCCAGACCGCACATGAGCAAGGGCTGGATGTTGTCCGCCTGCATTCCGGTGACCTGAGCATCTGGTCCGCCATGGGTGAGCAGTTGCGCGCCCTGCGCGAGCTGAACATCCCCTACACCGTCACGCCGGGTGTCCCCGCTTTCAGCGCAGCGGCCGCTGCTCTGGAAGCGGAACTGACTTTGCCTGGCTCCTGCCAATCGGTGGTGCTGACACGTACCTCGGGCCGGGCGTCGAGCATGCCCGACGGCGAAACCCTGGCCGCCTTCGCGGCGACCGGCGCCGTGCTGGCCATTCATCTGTCGGTCCATGTGGCCGAGCAGGTGCAGCAGGAACTCACCAGCCATTACGGCCCCGATTGCCCTGCAGCCATTGTCTGGCGCGCCTCATGGCCGGACGAGCAATTGGTGCGCACCCGCGTGGGAGATATCGCCAGCACAGCCCAATCCAATCCGCTGCAGCGCAGCGCACTGATTCTGGTCGGGGCCACACTGAGCCAGCAGGATTTCGGCAGCAGCCGGCTCTATGCCAATGACTACGATCGCCGCTATCGGCCGCGCGGCGACGAACCGCGTTTTCCGTGCGGAACCGAGGGCGCCTGATGCTGGAGCTATTCCTGATCGGCATCGGCACCGGCAACCCCGATCACCTCACCCGGGAAGCCGAGAAAGCGATTCGCAGCGCCGACCTGGTTCTGCTGCCACACAAGGAGGACAGCAAGGCGGAGCTGGCCCAGGTCCGCCTGTCGCTGCTGCAAAGCCTGGCCGTAGACGAGCGCCGAATTGCTCACTTCGACATGCCGCAACGCCGTCAGCAGGGATCGGACTACGACCAGCAGGTGGATGAGTGGCACGACGCCATTGCCCGGCGCTGGCAAGTCAGTCTTCAGGACCGTCTTCCTGAGCGCTCGGGGCGTGTGGCCCTGCTTGTCTGGGGCGACCCGGCCCTCTACGACAGCACGCTGCGCATTGCCTCGCGTCTGGGCCTGGCCCGCGAACAGGTACGCGTCGTGCCCGGCATCACATCCATGCAGGTGCTGTGCAGTGCCCACGGCATTGCACTCAATGACATCGGCGAGCCCTTTCTGATCACCACCGGTCGCCAGTTGCGCGAAAACGGCTGGCCATCCGGGGTGAATACCCTGGTCGTGATGCTCGATGGCCAACGCAGCTATGAACAGCTGAAAGACACCGATGTCGACATCTACTGGGGCGCCTATCTGGGCATGCCCCAGCAATTGCTCATGCATGGCCGGCTTTGCGACATCGCGCCAGACATCACCAGAAGGCGCGCCCAGGCCCGCGAGCAAAATGGCTGGATCATGGACATCTACCTGCTGCGCAGGGTTGCGGCACCCTGACCCAAGGCCGCCAAGGCGCATCAGTCGCCTGGCAGGTACACCGGATCACCATGCGGTGTGCTTCACCTCATCAAGGACTCGATGGTCCGGGACGTTCAGCTTGATTGCCAGTGCCTGCCTATGCGGACGCAGGTGCTGCCGCATGAGGCAGCTCGAGCCGATGCCAGAGCCTGAGCATCTCCTGCAGCAGCGCTGGCGCATGGTCTGTGCGATACACCGCACCCAGCGGCGGCAAACCTCCCTCTATACGCACATCCAGCGCACGCACACGCCCCTGGGAACGCAGTCCCGGCAGGATGCTGCGAGGCACCAGCGATACGGCCCCAGGCTGGGTGAGCAGGCCCTCGAGCACGGGCAGGGACACGGTGGAGGCCGGAAACCAGGAGGCATCCTCCAGCACGGGCAGCACCTCGGTCTCCACGATATTGCGCACCGCGATGCCAAAGCTCGGCAGCACCCAGCGCGCGCCCCTCAAGGCAGGCAGCGGCACATCGCGCCGCCCGACAAGCGGATGACCGGCATCCGCAATCACCACGGCCGCATCGAGCAGCAGCGGCTCAAAGGAAAACTCCGCCGGCAAAAGCTGGGGCTGGCGACAGAACACCACATCGAGACCCGAAGCCATGAGCTGCGACAGCAAAGGAGCGCTGGCGTCCTCATGCACATCCACATAGACCTGCGGGTGTGCCTCATAAAAGCGTGGCAGCAGTTGGGAGAGCACCGAAAGCGCAGCTGCCGGGATGGCCCCGAGGCGTAACGCTGCCGAAGCCCCGCGACGGATGGAGGCCAGCGATTCGGACACTTCCTGCAATCCCACCAGCATGCTGCGTGCCGCATCGATCAGGGCCTGGCCTGCCACTGTGGGCCGCATGCCGCGCGCATGGCGTTCGAACAGCTTGATGTCCAGCACCCGCTCCAGTTCGGCCAGGGCCTGGGTAGCTGCTGACTGACTCATGCTCAGCTCCACTGCCGCCTGCATGACCGAGCCACATTGCTGCAAAGCCAGCAAAAGCTGCAACTGACGCAGCCGTACCTGCTTGACCATACGGGAAAAGAGCAAGCGGCCCTCGGGGCTTGCAGCCCCTGCTCCGGCCTGTATCTGAGAAAAAGAAGAGTCAGCAGCCATGATTTCAACGGGTGTCGATCGCTTCCGCAAAGTTCGTTGCAGCCTCTCGCCAATGCCGGCAGCGAACATATCCGGTGTTCGAGAGCGAGCCACTCGCATCGAGCATCGAAATGACCGTTATTCGGATAGTGTGCACGCATCTGACTATGCACTCGCTCCCGATTGCCCCTATTGCTGATGACAGAGGGCTGTACCAGCCACCCGTGAACTTCCCAAGAGTAATCAATGCATGGGCCTACCTAGTCGCTGACTCGCCTTTGAGATCGCATAGTTCACAAGGCAGTAAAGCGCCGCCACGACCAGGTATACAGGCACCAGCGAGTGGTAGTTCGCTATCAGCACCTTGGCGTTCTGCATGAGTTCACCATAGGTGACGACATAGCCGAAGGTGGTGTCCTTGACCACGATCACCAGTTGCGCAACCAGTGCCGGAACAATGTAGCGAAGGGCCTGAGGAAAGACGATGGAGAAAAAGACCTGGACTTCGGTCAACCCCAGGCTTCGCGCAGCATCGGTCTGGCCGCGCGGAACGGCGAGCACGCCAGCGCGGTATACCTCGGCAACCACGGCTGCGGTACTCAGGCCTATGGGCAAGGTCAGCATCCAATAGGTGCTCAGCTTGATCCCGACCGATGGCAGCACCAGAAAGCAAACATAGATGAGCAGCAGCGTCGGCGTGCCGCGCAGGAACTCGATGACAGCAATGCTGGGCCAACGCATCAGCCTCAGCCGCGACAGCCGCCCCAGCAGCAGCACCAGCCCGAGGGCCAGAGCAATGACGGCGGCCATCGCCGACGACGCCAGCGTGCCGAGCAGACCTTTGGCAAGAAAGCTCCAGGTCGTCGGCCAGGCAAAGAATTCCCAATACGGGGCATCGAGCTGCCCTGCCGAGTGGAAGCGGAACACGATTGCCACCGCCAGCAAAAGCAGCACGGCTGCCGCGATTGAGCTCACCGCGTTGGTGACGGCCCGGACCTGGGCGCCTGGCGCAGCAAACAGAATGTCCTCCAGAGAACGGCTCATCGCAGTATCCGCACTTTCTTTTCCAGAGCCGCGCCGGCCCAGGCGATGAGCAGGCCTGTCGCAACATACATCGTGGCGGCCACGGCGAACGCGGCAATGCCGAGCGCCGAATCGTTGGCGATCTTGGATACGAGCGCGGTGAGCTCCCTGCCTGGAAACGGCAACTGCGACGCCAGAGAGGTCGACAGCATCAATGCAATCAGCAGCGAAGTCATCGGCTGCACCACCGAACGCAGCGCCTGTGGCAAGACCACGGCAGAAACAATCTGCAGCGGCCGCATGCCCAGGCTGAGCGCAGCCTCAATCTGGCTACCTGGAATGGTGTTGATCCCCGAGCGCAGATAGTCCGCCGTGAATGCGGAGCAGACCAGCGTCAGCGTCAGGATCACGCTGGGCTCATAGTCAATCACGATGTTGAGATCGGGGAGCGCGAAAACGATGAAGATCAGCAGCGCTACGCTGGGAATATTGCGGAAGATCTCGACGTAGACGGTCAGTGCCATGCGCAGCGGCGGCAATGGCATAAGCCTAAGCACCGCGATGACCGTGCCCAGCATGACCCCGGGCACAAAGGACACCACCGTGAGCTTCCAAGTCAGCAAGAGGGCCTGCCAGAAGGCAGGCCCATAGTCGGCCAGGAGCCTGGAAACCTCACCCATCGTTCAAGGCAGAGCGGGCGGTGTCGGAACAGTCGTGCTACCGGTGCGCTGTCCTATGGAGATAGTCCAAAGTTTGGCCCAGGTTCCGTCAGCCTCCAGCTTCTTCAGGAAGGCATTGATAAATGCTACGCCGTCCGAGCCCTTGGGCAGTCCAACGCCATAGGGGTCCTGCGCGCCGAATGGCGCACCCGCCAGCCGTGCGTTGCTGGTGCCAAGGCTCAGGGCATTGAGCAGCAGCGTGTAATCGGTCACGTAGGCATCCACGCGCCCCTGACGCAGTGCATCGAGGGCTTCCTGATGTGTCTGAAACTCTTGCACAACAGCCTTGGGGGCATACTGGGCCAATATCGCAGGCCCCGTGGAGCCCGCTTGCGTGGCCACCTTCTTGCCGCCCAGGTCGTTGTATGACTGAACCGTCTTGTTGTTCGACTTGACCAGCACGCCGGACTGCGATGTGTAGTAAGGGCCGGCAAACGAGATCTTCTCGGCGCGAGCAGGAGTGATGGAGTAGGTGGCGAAGACCATGTCCACCTGATTATTGATAAGCACCTGCTCACGCGTGGACGAGGTCACCTGCGTGAACTGGTACTTCGAGGCGTCGCCCAGAATATAGCGAGTGATGAGCTGGGCCAGACCCAGGTCAAAGCCGCGGATCTTGCCGTCTTTCTCATTGAGCAGCGAGAAAAGATTCGAGGTTTGCGTGCTGCCGAGGCGCAGCGTGCCAGCCTGTTTGATCTTGCTGGCCCAGGTGCTTGATGCGATGGTCGCCGCATCGGCCACAGGCCCCTGCGTAACCAGAGCATCATAGGCCGCTGCATTGATGGGAGTGCCCTGTGCGAAAAGCGACCCACCGGTCACGATCGTCAGTGCCACCACGGTGGATTTCAGAATGGATTTGATCGACATGCGGTCTTCTTGGATGGTCTGCGACGCGAATCAATATAAAGCAGCATTTGGAATGCGCGAGCCGCTCGTCCGAGCGGAGCCACCATTGTGCACACAATACAACCCTTGTGCCCCAACACGGCACGACGCCGCCAACAGTCCCAGGCTTTGCCCAGCCCTCATTCGAGAGTCTGCCCCGCCCGGCGTCCGGCTGTGGCAACCAGCGAACAGTCTGAACTCAAGCTCGATGCAATTGCTCGTGCCCATGCCGGGCAAGCAGCGCCTGCCGCAGGCAAGGCAATATTGCCGCTGCTCGATCACACCGCCAAGGCAATCTGCTGAGAGCACCTCGACGGTGGCTTTCAAGTCATCAACTTGAGAAGCCGAAACCTCCGATGTCACCGAGCGTGAACAAAATACACACGCCCCCCAAACAGATCCAGCGATTTTGAGCGGCATCTCTGTCCCAGGCACTGTCCATGGCAAACGTGATCAATGATCTCAAGGATTGCGAGGGATATAAGGGTTTTCACCAGTCAAAATCACACCCCACAGGGAGAAGCGCACCCAAGGTATCGGCAAAGCTTATAGCTAACCGCAAATAACATGTACTGCCAAGGCTCCGAAATTTCTATATTTCATTTCCATGACGGCAGAAATTCGTGAACAGCACTGATGGTGCAGGCACGCATTGGCCGATACCTTTCAGGAGCCCTCCATGTCCATCTCTTCACGCACTCGCGGCTGCACAAATGGCCTCACTCGCCACGTCGGCCTGCTCTCTCTGGC
This sequence comes from Comamonas testosteroni, assembly GCF_014076415.1. NCBI lineage: Bacteria > Pseudomonadati > Pseudomonadota > Betaproteobacteria > Burkholderiales > Comamonadaceae > Comamonas > Comamonas testosteroni. The sequence continues at coordinate 2,343,421 of NZ_CP043568.1, read as the reverse complement.
GATTGCCAGCTCCTTGTGGACCCTGGCCGCGCCGCAGGCACTGGCCGCTGACGTCTATCCAAGCAAACCTGTCAAGCTCATCGTGCCTTTTGCCGCCGGCGGCTCCACCGACATCGTGGCACGCGTGATTGCCGAAGGCATGCGCACCACGCTGGGACAACCGGTGATCGTGGACAACAAGGGCGGCGCTGGAGGGCTGATCGGCAGCGAGGCCATCGCCCAGGCAGCTCCGGACGGCTACAGCATTGGCATGGCTACCGTGAGCACGGCCACCATCAACCCCCTGCTCTACAAACGCGCCAGCAAGATTGAAGGCAAGCTGCTTCCGGTGGCCAATCTGGTGACCATGCCTTCGGTCTATATGGCCCACCCCAAGATGGGCGTGAACAACTTCAACGACTTCCTCGCCAAGATCAAGGCACAGCCCGGCACCTACAGCGCCGGAGTACCGGGACTGGGAACGCTGGGACATCTGATGGTCGCCTCGTTCAACGAAACCATGAAGACCCAGGTCCAGATCGTGCCCTATCGCGGCAACGGCCCTGCACTCAATGACGCCCTGGCCGGCATGGTTCAGATCATGACCGACCAGCTGCCCTCGGCAATGCCACAGATCAAGGGCGGCAAGCTGCTGCCCATGGTGGTCGCCTCACATGGCCGCTCGCCCGACCTGCCCAATGTGCCTACCTTCAAGGAGCTGGGCTACGACGAACTCAACGAACTGGGCATCAGCTGGTTCGGACTGGTCGTCCCCAGCAACACACCAGCCCCCATCGTGAAGCAGTTGCAGGATGCGGCTGTCAAAGCCGTCCACCTGCCCGAGGTGCAAAAGCATCTGAAGAATCTGGGCGCTACGGCGACCGAGACGGCACCCTCCCAGTTCCCGGCCCAGATCGCCGCCGAACTCAAGCGCAACAAGGCCCTGCTCGACAAGGCCGGCGTCAAGCCCGAATAAGAGCCTGCCCTGCAGCCGGCGCTCGCTGCAGTCGGCCGGCGACTTACTCATGCCCCATCTTCTTCACCACAGCTCAAGGACACTTTTGCCATGCAAGCGATGAGCGCCCTGCAGAATTTCTTTCAACGTGAGACACCGCGCATGACGGCGCTGGCCGACCGGATCTGGTCTCTGGCCGAGCTGCGCTATGCCGAGAACGCGTCGGTCCAGCTCCACATCGATGCGCTGCAGCAGGCTGACTTCCGCATCACCCGCGATGTGGCAGGCATCCCTACCGCCTTCATGGCCGAATGGGGCGATACCGGCCCGGTCATTGCCTTGCTGGGTGAATACGACGCCCTGTCAGGCCTGAACCAGCAAAGCGGTGCACTGGTGTGCACCCCGTCCACCGACAGCCCCGGTCTGGCCGGCCACGGCTGCGGCCATCATCTGCTGGGCACTTCGGCGCACTTTGCCGCTATTGCTCTGCAACAACACCTGAAAAGCACAGGAACGAATGGACGCGTGCGCTATTACGGCTGTCCGGCCGAGGAAGGCGGCTCCGGCAAGACCTTCATGGCCCGCGCCGGTGTGTTCGATGATGTGGATGCAGCACTGACCTGGCACCCAGCCAGCTACACCGGTCTGTTCAGCCAGAGTACGCTGGCCAATATCCAGGCGAAGTTTGTCTTCCACGGCAAGGCATCGCATGCCGCGCACTCTCCCCACCTGGGCCGCAGCGCCTTGGATGCAGTGGAGCTGATGAACGTAGGGGTGAACTATTTGCGCGAGCACATGCCCTCGGACGCCCGCGTGCACTACGCTGTCACCGATAGCGGTGGTCTGTCGCCGAATGTCGTGCAGGCGCGCGCCGAAGTGCTGTATCTGGTGCGGGCTGCACGCAACCACGAAGCAACCGAACTCTATGAGCGCGTTCAGAACGTGGCGCGTGGCGCCGCGCTGATGACGGACTGCAAGCTCGAAATCATCTTCGACAAGGCCTGTTCCAATCTGCTGCAAAACAGCACGCTGAACAGCGTGATGCATGCGCAGATGCAGGCACTGGGACAGTTGCAGGCCGATGCACAGGCGCATGCTGTTGCCGGCCAGTTCCAGGCCACGCTGGACAAAAGCGATGTCGATGCCGTCAGCCGCCCTTTGGCGAGCGTGCTACGCGGCAAGGTGCCGGCCATTTTCGAAGGTCTGACGCCCTACGACCCGAACACCAAAGACATCATGTTCGGCTCCACCGACGTGGCCGACGTGAGCTGGATTACGCCCACGGTTCAGGCCTGGGTGGCCTGCTATGCTTTCGGCACGCCGCTGCACTCCTGGCAGATGGTGTCACAAGGGCAGTCCGGCCTGGCTCACACCGGCATGGTGCACGCCGCAAAAATTCTGACAGCCACCGCCGTGGAACTGTTCGCCCAGCCCGAGTTGCTGGAACGCGCCAAGGAAGAACTACTTCAACGCCGCGAAGGCAAGCCCTATGTCTGCCCCATTCCTGCAGAGGTAGCCCTGCCCTTTTTGCGAAAGTAAGTTGGCAACGGCTCCCTCCTTTGAAAGGAATTTCGTCAACTTCAAAGCAAAAGTCCCTGAAAACACCCACCAGGATTGAGGATTCGCAATGCGCGCCAGCTTGCTCTGCCTCAAAGCGGCAGCAGTCAAAGCTTGATGCAGCACAAGCCTCCAGCCAGGCCGAGCGGCCATAGTGAGACATGCCGCAAGACGGCGGAAACTCAACAGGGAGGCACCATGAAGCTGATGATCGATCTCTTTTCAACCGACTACGGACTGATGAGCCTGGCCGTGATTTTGCTGATCATCGTCATGGCCGCCTTCTTTACCCGCCTCTTCCTTGGCAAGATAAAGAACGTCGCCAGTACCCCATTGGAGTAAATCCAAACTTCATAGCACGCTGGACATGCACTGCCTTGGGTTGCTGGCGACATGACACGGTTCGAGTGCAAAAAAAGGCCGGAGCTTTCACTCCGGCCTTTTTCTCGACCGCACCGCCCAGCGTGCTCAGTAATGCGGCGGCAACTCGTCGCGCAGATTGCGCACCATCGCGCCCCCGCCTTCTGGCGCTTGGCGCTTGAGTTCCCTCACCTCGTTGATCAACAGATCGATCTGCTGCTGCTGGCGGTAGATCGTCATATTGAGTTGCTCGAGCAAATCCTCGGTGTAGCTGGCCTTGATCTCCAGCTCCATGATTCGCTCTTGCAGCGCTTCGTGACCATCGCTCATGACTTCAGCGCCTTGGCAAGACGAGCAATGCCTGCGCGAATCTTGTCCTCGTCAGCCGTGGCAAACGAGAGGCGGAAGGTCGCCGCATCAGGGTTCTGAGCATAGAACGGAGCGCCCGGTACAAAGGCCACCCCCTCTTCAATGGCCTTCTTGGCCAGCATAGCCGCATCCGCCAATTGGCCACGCGCGCCCGTCAGCCGCACCCACATGAACAGGCCGCCGGCAGGCTGTACGAACTCGACGGCATCGCCCAGTTGCTCACGCAGCGCATCGCCCATGGTCTTGGCACGCTTGGCATAGACCTCGCGCACATGAGCCAGGGTCTTGGGCATGGCACCGGACTTCAGATACTGGGCTGCAGTGGCCTGGGCAAAGGTGCTCGTATGAGCATCGCTGAACTGCTTGCACATCACGGCGCGAGCCAGCAATTCGGGATGTGCAATCAGCCAGCCGATACGCAGACCGGGGCTGAGCACCTTGGACAAGGAACCGCAGTGAGCGAGCCACTCTCGGCTGCCGGGGACTTCGCGTGTCAGCGACAGCAGACTGGCAGGAGGCGCTTCATTGAAGTACAGATCGCCGTAGGGGTCGTCTTCCACCACCAGAGTCTGGTACTTGACGGCCAGTTCCAGCACCTTTTTGCGGCGTTCCAGACTCAGCATGGCACCACTGGGGTTGCCAAAGGTCGGGATCAGATAGACCAGCTTGGGCTTGTGCTCGGCAATCAGCTTTTCCAGTTCGTCGGTCTTCACGCCATGCTCATCCACAGGAGCAGAGATCACCTCTGCGCCATAGAGGCGGAAACACTGAATCGTGGCCAGGAAAGTCGGGCCTTCGACGATGACCTTGTCACCCTCTCCCACCATAGTCTTGCCCAGCAAGTCCAGTGCCTGCTGGCTGCCGGTGGTGACGACGAGCTGATCAGGCGCCACATCGGGCACGCCCTTGCCGGCCATAAAGGACGACAGTTGCTCGCGCAGCGGCTGGTAGCCCTCTGTCGCACCGTACTGCAATGCGGCTCCCGCCTCCTGCTGCAGGGCTGCCGCAGAGGCAGCGCTGATCCCGGCTACGTCAAACATGGCACTGTCTGGAAAGCCGCCCGCAAAGCTGATGATGCCTGGCTTGCCCAGCAGCTTGAAGAGTTCGCGGATCGCAGAGGTTTCTACGTTATCGAGTCGTTTGGCAAATTGCATACGTTTTCTTGGTTAAAGCGCTACGGGAATCTCGTCGCTGCTTGAGCGGCAGATGCCCATTGTGGCGCGCGAATAGCTCCAGAGACAGGAAGTGGCTTTTATGTAGGCGCTATTCCATGCTGCAAGTAATCAAGCTCCTACCAATTTATAAAAGTTGATAGTAATTGTTAATTACGCATAACTTCGTGTCTCAAACTTTGAATTGGACAGCGCCTAGCCTCTGACAAGAACATACGCCTACCGATCAACGGACCGCGTATTTGACGGATTTTTTCACTTGTTTTTGGGATGGAGGATTTATGCGCACTAATACTTTTACCGGCAAGGCCCTGTCTGTCGCCATTGACGGCAAGACCCCGTTGAGCCTGCGCAGCCTATGTGCCGTAGCCTTGGTTGCCAGTCTGGCTGCCTGTGGCTCGAGCGGCTCTCTGCGCAGCGACCTCGGACCCGACGGCACCGGCGGCGGAGATGTTGTTGCCGGAGGCGGCACTGGTGGCGGCACTGGTGGCGGAACTGGCGGTGGCACAGGCGGCGGTACCGGTGGTGGCAATACCGGTGGTGGCAATACCGGCGGCGGTGATGGCGGCACGGGCAATCCGCCTGTGGCAAGCACTCCGCTCACGCCGGTGCGTGACACCGTGGCGGATGTCACGGGAACGCTTTCCGGAACAGGCGGCGTCATCAGCGACGTCAACAACATCGTGACCTCCACTCTGGGCACGGCCACCAACGGCACGCCTCTGAGCGGTGTGGCCCAGCCGGCCGGCGGCATTCTTGGCAATGTGAACAATGCCGTCAACAGTGTGGGTAGCGGCGTCAGCGCAGGCCTGGGCCAGATCGGCAAGACGGCCGACCCCATCGGCACCACCTTGCAAGGCGTGGTTCCTGCTGTCGGCTATCTCGGCGCTGCGGTCACTTCGGCAGGCAAGACGGTCAGTGCGCTGGACACTCCTCAGCTTGGCGTGGTCGGCGATGTGGCGGGCCTGGCAGGCGGCACGGTACAAATCCTGGGTACCACCGTTTCCGGCGTCGAAGGCACGGCGGCAAAGCTGACCGGCAACCCGCTGGTCTCGGGTTTGACGACTCAGGTCAGCCAGGTCGCCACACCGGTATTGAGCACCGTGCTCGGCACCACCCAGAATCTGGTTCAGACCACAGGTCTGGGCCAACCGGTTAACAGCTTGCTGGGCACCGTGGGCGGTGTAGTCAATCATGTGGGAGTTTCCGTCACCAGCACCGGGGTTCCCGTTGTTGCTCCGCTGGGCGGTGTGGTTTCGGGTGTCGGCCAGACCGTGGCCGGCCTGGGGGGCGTGGTGACTGGCCCGGGCACACCTAGCGGCGGCCTGCTCGGTGGCGCACTTGGCAATGTCACGGGCGGCACAGGCGGCCCCGCTGGTGGACCAGGCAATGTTGTCGGCGGCGTGCTGGGCGGCGTCACAGGGCTTGTCGGCGGTGTCACGGGATCGGCTGGCGCTCCAGCAGGAGGCACCGGCAGTGCAGGCACTGCGGTGACGGGCCTGGTCGGCAACACCGTTGGCACAGTCACAGGCCTTGTGGGCGGTGTACTTGGCGGCGTGACCAATGTAGCTGCGGGCGCAGGAGCTGCAGGTGGTGCAAGCACCTCGGGCGGCCTGCTAGGTGGACTGCTGGGCGGCAATCTGGCGCTCGGCCTGGGCGGTGGAGCGGTAGCCACCAGCAAATAAGGGGAACGGCGGTGGTCTGTGCACCGCTTGAGCCTGGCCCGCCTGCAGGCGGGCTTTTTTACGAAAGCCCCATACCCAGTTCTGGGGAGGTAGGGAACAATGAGAGTCATAAAAATAGAACAGGAGGGACTTTTGCAGTCAAAAGCAAAACCACAGGGCCGCATCAGCTACAGGATTCAGGCACTGGCACTTGCGGCCTGGGCTCCTCTGGCCTGGTCACAGCAGGCTGGCAACCCGCTCAACAGCCTGCCCCAGACACCCGAAGCTGCAAGGAATCTGCAGCAGCAGCCCAGGCAGGTACCGATGCAGATAGACAAGCCTCAGCCTAGTCTTCAGGATCTCATCAACCTCCGGGTCGCAGTACGTGGCGTCAATGTGCAGGGAAGCACGGCAATTCCTTTCGAAGAGGTCAGCGCGCTTTTCACGCCCTTCATCAATGGCACGCATACGGTGGGCGAGCTCAACGCCGCGACCCAGAAGGTCAGCGAGCTGTATCAACGCCATGGCTACGCCCTTTCTTTTGCCTACCTTCCTCCGCAGGACTTTGCCAATGGTGCGGTGCAGGTCATCGTGGTCGAGGGCTATGTACAGAGCTTGAATCTGGAGGGGAACTTCGGTCGCTCCGAGGAGCAGATACGCGAAATTGCCCAGCCGCTGCTCGTTGAGAGGCCTTTGACCACCAAAACCTTTCAGCACCAGACCCAGCTGATGGCACGCCTTCCTGGAGTGCAGATCACAGCGTCGGCCAATCTGCCGACCACCACCGATGGTGCAGTGCCCCTGGTCATCAAATCCAAGCACAAGCCCATTGCCGTCACCGTCGGAGGCGAGGCTCGCAAGCCCACGCCGCGCATCATTGCATCTCTCACCCTGAATGACCCCTTGTGGGCAGGCAGCCAGCTTCAGGCTTCGGCGATGTTGCAGAACCCCGACAAGGAGCGTTTCGGCAGCATAGGCTTCACTCAGCAACTGAAACCCGAGGGTACGCAGGCACGTGTCAGCTATTCCGACTACCGCAGCTTCAACCCGCCTGCAACGCGCATTCCCGGCATTGACGACCTGACACAGCAGCGCAAGCTGGACTTCAATATCAGCCACCCATGGATCTTGAGCAATACCACCCAGCTCAGCACCACGGCGGGTCTGTATGCCATCAATTACAGCCGTGAACTGGCCGATAGCCAGGCCTCCCTGCTGCGCGAGGAAAAGGTTCGCACGCTCTATGCGCAAATGGCCTGGGCGTCCTTTGGCAAGACCACCACCCGCTCGGCTTCGGTCTTGCTGGCCCACGGCCTGGACAGTCTGGGGGCCTACAAAAATCTGGACCTCTACTATCGGCAGGGCTTGCTGCAAAAGCTTGAAAATCCGGCCAAGCTGGACTTCACACGCATCACCGCCGACTATGCACAGCGCCATCGCTTCGCGAACAAGATGGGCGCCGCTTTTGCCGTGGGCGGGCAATACAGTGCCGACATTCTTCCCGTCCCGGAGAAAATCTCCTTTGGCTCCACCCGCTTCGGCCGCGGCTATCAGGCTGGCGAGTTCTCGGGCGACTCCGGCGTAGGCGCCAGTGCCGAGCTCAACTACCAGTTCCTCATCAACCAGGTCTGGATCAAGTCGGCCGAACCCTATCTGCTCTATGAGTGGGCACGCACGCATCAGCAGACCAGCGGCGTCAGAGGCAATACGCTGCGCTCTGCCAGCCTGGGCCTGCGCCTGTCCGACAGCCGCCACTACGCACTGGACCTGGCCATGAGCAAGCCGCTGGGCGATCGTTCCGTCAACAATCCCGATAGGGAACTGCGCTACAGCCTTGTGTTGAGTTACAACCTGGACCCCTGACTCGCCGCTGTTGCGCCCGCCGAGCCGCTGTATATTGCAGCGGCTTTTTCTTTGTCCCTCTCCCTGAACGACAAGCCACAATATTGCCCATGAAGAAAAACGATATAGCGCCGTTTTTTGCTGCGCTCAAGGCCGCCAACCCCACGCCACAAACCGAGCTGGAATACACCACGGTGTTCGAGTTGCTGACCGCCGTGCTGCTGTCTGCCCAGGCCACCGACGTGGGAGTGAACAAGGCCACGCGCAAGCTTTTTCCTGTTGCCAACACTCCGCAGGCCATTCTGGATCTGGGGCTTGAGGGGCTGGAGAGCTACATCAAGACCATAGGCCTGTACCGCAGCAAGGCCAAGCATCTGATGGAGACCTGCCGCATGCTGGTTCAGCTGCATGGAGGCACAGTACCCAGAACTCGTGAAGAGCTGGAAGCCCTTCCCGGTGTAGGCCGCAAAACCGCCAATGTGGTGCTCAACGTGGCTTTCGGTCAGCCCACCATGGCCGTGGACACGCACATCTTCCGCGTCAGCAACCGCACGGGGCTCGCACCCGGCAAGAATCCGCTGGAAGTCGAAAAGCAGCTGCTCAAGCGCGTACCCGATGAATACGCGGTGGACTCCCATCACTGGCTGATCCTGCTGGGCCGCTATGTCTGCCAGGCGCGCAAGCCCCGCTGCTGGGAATGCGTGGCTTCAAAATACTGCGATTTCACGCCCAAAACCCCGGCACCGGCAGCTGGCAAAAAGAGCTAAAAACGCCTTAAGCGAATATCCACAAAGCGCTTGCAGCTATATTTTTTCAAGTTCCTCAGCTCTTGCCGCTGACGCCGGCCGATTCAAAACTGGCCATTTCGTTGAGCATGGTGCAGGCCGAGCGCAGCAGCGGCCAGACCAGCGCCGCGCCAGAACCCTCGCCCAAGCGCAATTGCCAGTCCAGCATGGGCTGGGCCTGAAGGTGGGCCAGCAGGCGGGCATGACCCGGCTCACCCGATCGGTGCGCATACACGCAGCGCTGCAGCACATGGGGCTGCAGGCGACTGGCCACCAGCACGGCAGCCGTGGTGATAAAGCCGTCCACCACGATCAGGCGGCGTTCGGCAGCGGCCTGCAGCACGGCTCCCGTCATGGTGGCGATCTCCAGCCCGCCCATGGCAGCCAGTACGGCCAGTGGTTCTTGCACGCCGGCATGAAAGTCCAGCACCCGCCCGAGCACGGCGATCTTGCGTGCCAGGCCTTCGCTGCTCAGGCCCGTGCCCACCCCGGTCACCTCCTCCACCGGCTCGCCACACAGACGCGCCAGCAGCAATGAAGCGCTGGATGTATTGCCTATGCCCATCTCGCCCAGCAACAGTGCATTGCCCGGCAGTTTCTTGACCAGTTCTGCGCCATTGCGCAGCGCCATCGCACATTGGGCTTCGCTCATGGCCGGGCCCTGGCTGCAGTCCGCCGTGCCATAAGCCACCTTGCGCCGCCACAGGCGCGGCTCATGGGCCTTGGGAAGCTTGTGCGCAGGATCCTGCTCGCGCACCTCAAAGTCGCGGGCCACGCCGCAGTCGACCACATTCAGATCAATTCCGTTCTGCAGGGACAGCACGCTCACGGCCGCGCCGCCAGCGAGGAAGTTCTCCACCATCTGCCAGGTCACGTCGACCGGATAGGCCGACACACCCTGAGCAGCCAGTCCATGATCCGCAGCGAACACCACCATCTGCGGCGCATACAGATTGGGAGTCTCGCAACCCACGATGCCGGCAATGCGCAAGGCCAGTTGTTCCAGCACGCCCAGCGATCCCTGAGGCTTGGTCTTGAAATCCAGGCGATGCTGGACGCGGGCTTTCAGCGCCGCGTCATGGATGTCCTGCACCTGCGGGCAGGACCAGATGGTGGACGGTAGGAATTCGGAAAAAGAAGCGGAGCTCATGCGTGCATTCATTCCCGGTGCATCAGGCCTGAGTGCCATCCACCACCGGGATACGGAAGGCACGTTTTTGGGATCCTGCAAGTATCGCGCTTTCATCGGCACCGGAACACCAAGTTCGTCGATTGCTCAGGCGCAGCATGAAAAAAGGCCCCGAAGGGCCTTGGCTGAAGACGCTGCAAAAGCATCAGCGAATGACTTCCTCAACCGTGATTTCGCGCAGGATGCCGCCATCCTTGACCGAGCCGCTGACAGCGCCGTCCTTGACACGCGCCATACAGGCCTGCTTGTCGATTTCGGTCTTGAACACGCCGCAGCGGGCATAGGCATTGCGCTCGTACTGGCTCATGCCCTGGCCGTCGTCGAGCTTGCCCTTCTTGGCTTCGGCATTGGCAGCCATCGCCTCGCGAGAAGACGAATTGCTCTCGCGCATGGGACGCTGGCCCTTGTGATGATGGCGGTGGTGGTGCTTTTTCATCGCAGGCTTGGCCGCATCCATCGCAGCTGCCTCAGCCGCCGGCTTGGCTGCATCCACCTGTGCGCTGGCCATGCCTGCCAGTGACAAAACCGCTGCACCCAAAGCTAGTTGAAGAGTCTGAACCTTGAAAAAAGCCATACGCAACTCCATTCCAAAAAGTGAATAGCCCGGTCAGCTTGCACGCACTCTCAGGCGAGACTTATCGGTTCAGCGGCTATGAGCCCGCCGGATCAGTCCTACAAACCAGGCCGAAGCTCAGAGCGCGCCCGGCTCAAACCATTGCCCCACGCCCTGCGCCAGCCGCGCAAACACCTGCTCCAGGCTGGGTGCATCGTGGCCGAACAGCGCATGAATTACCTCGGCGTTTTCAAACAGGCCGTGCAGATAGGTACCGATGACAGCGCTGTTGCCACCCTGCCATAGCATGCCGGGCAATAGTTCCTGAGCCGGTCGCACGCTGGCCATCTGCATGTCGGCACGAAGCTGAGTCTGGCCATGGTGGATCTCGTAGCCACGTACTGTCACGCCGCTCAGGGCATTCCATGGGGCTTGCAGATCAGGCAGTTGCAGGGTCGTTGGCTGCACGGTCTTGTCCTGCGCAAACAATGTCGCCAGCGGCAGCAGACCCAGGCCTGCGGCATTGCCGTCCACGCCATGCAGATCGATCAGCGCCTCACCCAGCATCTGCAGACCGCCGCAAATGCCCAGCACGCGCTTGCCGAGTTCGGCATGAGCGACGACGGCTGCATCCAGCCCTTGCGTACGCATCCAGGCCAGGTCGGCAGCCGTGGCTTTGCTGCCCGGCAGAATGACCCAGTCCGCCTCGGCGAGTTGCGCGGGAGAGCGAGCCCAGACCACGCGCACGCCCGGCACTTGCAGCAGGGGCTGAAATTCATCGAGATTGCTGATGCGCGGATAGGCGATGATGGCAATCGTGGTGTGAACGGCCCGCCCGGCTCCCGTGCTGCCGCGATCATCGAACACGCCATCCTCTTCGGGCAGACCGTGCTGGAACTGCATGGGAATGCAGGCCACCGTGGGTACCCCCGTCTTCTCTTCCAGCATCTGGGGCGCCGGTGCCAGCAGTGCGGCATCGCCACGGAACTTGTTGAGCACAAAGCCCTTGATGAGCTTTTGCTCATCCTCAGGCAGCAGTGCCCAGGTGCCGTAGAGATGGGCAAAGGCACCGCCGCGGTCTATGTCCGAGACCAGCAGGCAATGTGCGTTGCAATGCTTGGCCACACGCATATTGACCACATCGCTGGCATGCAGATTGATTTCGGCCGGCGAGCCTGCGCCTTCGATCACCACCACATCGTTTTCGGCACACAGCTCGTCCAGCGCCTGCGCGATCTGCGGCCAGACCTTGAGGCTTCGCCCCCTCCAGGGCATGGCGCTCAGCTCGTCATTGACCTGTCCGAACAGCACCACCTGGCTGCGCGTGTCCGCCTCGGGCTTGAGCAGCAGCGGATTCATGCGTACATCGGGCACGGCCCCCCCGGCCAGCGCCTGCAGATACTGAGCCGTGCCGATCTCGCCCCAACGGCCCTCGGGCGTGGCCACAACGCGCGCGTTGTTGCTCATGTTCTGCGCCTTGAACGGCGCAACCTTCAGGCCCTGGCTGCGGTAGTAGGCACACAGTGCCGTGGCCACCCAGCTTTTTCCCGCGCCACTGCTGGTACCCAGCACCATGATGCAACGTGCTGTCATGTCTTAAATCTCGGTTGGGATCGGCAGCACCACGCGCTGCAGGATTCTGGCCAGCGCCTCGCCGGGATGGGTGCACATGCCCATATGCGAGGGCGAGGTCTGGATGATGCTGCTGCGCTTGGCCGTGAGCCAGTGGTAGCGCGCGCGCATGGGCAGCCGCGCAATCGGCCCCCCATCGACCCTGCCTTCACAGATGGCCACGATGGAGCCCAAGTGACGGTGCACGGCCTCAAGGTCCACATTCGGGTCCAGCGCCAGCAGACGCTTTTCGTCAAGGGCCACGGCGGCCTGCAGATGGCCGGTGCGCTGGCAGGAGAGGATCACGCCTGCATTCACAAATTCCTCACGTTCCACGCGCGGCACTACCCGCACGATGGCGTAGTCGTAGACCTCATGCGCGTGCATCGATCACTCCTTGCAGCCAGCGGCCACGCTCGGCAAGCCGGGCCACGAAATAATTCACATAGGCCGCGCGATGGGCCTGCACATTCCTGAGCACTTCGCCCTCTTTGTCGGCAGCGGCCTGCTCCAGAAAGCAGTCGGGAACCTCGTCCACGATGCTCTTGAGCACTTCGGGTCCAAGCTTGGCGGCCAGTTGCGCATCCAGCTGCGCCAGCTGGCTGGCCTGTGGCAGCAGCACATGCTCGGCACTGGGCGCAAAAGGCTTGGCCGGATCGGCAACCGTTCCGTTCCAGGCATGGTGAAACGTCAGACTCGCGCCATGATCGATCAGCCAGGGCTGCTTCTGGTACATCAGCATATTGGTGTTGCGCGCCGTGCGATCCACATTGCTGACCAGGGTGTCGAACCACACCAGGCGCGAGGCAAAGTCATCGTCCACCACGTCCACTGCCGGGTCAAAGTTGATGGAGCCCGGCAGATAGTCCAGCCCCACGTTCAGCCCGTCGCTGGCGCGAATCAGATCCTGAATCTCGGGGTCGGACTCGGTGCGGGACAGGTCGCCGTTCAGGTGCAGCAGCACGATTTCAGGCACCGGCAGGCCCAGCGCACGTGCCATGCCGCCCGAGATGATCTCGGCCATCAGCGCGCGCACGCCCTGCCCGGCGCCCCGGAACTTGAGCACATAGGTGCCCAGGTCGTCGGCCTCGACAATCGCCGGCATGGAGCCGCCTTCACGCAGCGGCGTGACATAGCGCTCCACCAGCACCGAGCGCAGCTTCAAGGTTTCAGTGTCCATGGGAAATGGTAGCGTCTTGCGCTCATCAGGTCTGATCGGCAAGGTCATTCAATGCTTTTCCAGGCTTGCTCCAGCGCGGCCTGCGACACGGGCGGCAGTACGCCCAGCCGCACATGGCCGCTCAGGCCAAAGCTTGCGCAGTCGCGCAGCTTGATGCCCTGGGCACGCAGCCCGGCCAGAGGCGCGGCAAGCTCTGCCAGCGGCAGACCTGCGACAAAGTAATTGGCCTGATGACCGGGAACAACCTGCCAGCCCAGCCTCTCGCACAGCGCAAGCTGCTGCGCCTTCCAGCGGCGCAAGGTCATCAGGCTGTGGGCCAGCCATTGCTGCACCTCGTCCGTCACCCAGGCCTGCAGCATGGCCACGCCATGCGAGCCCACCACCCAGGATGCCGCCAGCGCGTTCAGCGCCTGCAGCTCTGCGGCTGCGACCTGCATGGGCGCAATCGCATAGGCAGCCCGCACCCCCGTCATGCCCAGGGCCTTGTTGGGCGTCCACAGCTGCCAGACACCGTCGAGATCGCGCCCGGGTGGCTGGCCCTCCAGCCATAGCGGACGGTAGGCGCAGTCCAGCACGCGCCATTCCTTCTGCGCCGGCGGCTGCTGCCAGGCAGGCCAAATGTCTTCCATCGCCCCCAGCGGGCTTGAAGGCTCACAGGCCCAGCCGAGCACCGGCGCCACGGCCGCTTCTGTGCGGCGGCACAGCGCCAGCCGCCATACCCGCGCGGCCTGCAGATAGTCACCATAGTGATGCTGGGGAAACTGCACGCTTTTGGCACCGCTGCGCACAGCGTGCAGCGTGAGGCGATGAATCAGCTCGCTGCCGCTTCCGCCGATCAGGATGCGCTCCACCGCCACGCCATGAAAAGCCGCCAGCTGCGTGCGCAATGCCCCGTATTGCGGATCGGGGTATTGCGCCACATGGGCGGCCTGCAACGCCTTCACGGCCATGGGACAAGGCCCGCAGGCATTGCGATTGGTCGAAAAATCGTGCGCCGGAACGCCCAGCGCATCGGTACCGCCATGCATGGCTGCCGCATTCACATCAAACATTGGCAAGCAGCCTTCCTCTCCACAGAACAATCAAAATCATAGCTGCTAACGCAAGCAGGACATGCGCTGCGATCACTTTTGATGCAAATCTTACAGACATCTCCAGATCAGTCGCCTGCGGTGCCCGCCCCTGCGGGTTGAGTCTATAGACGCCGGGCTTGGAAAGCTGAACCCCCAGTGCCTGCGCCATGGCTCCCATGGGCCAGCCACCATTGGGCGATGGCGTCACGGCTGCATCGCGCCTCAAACCCGTCCAGGACAGGCCGCCGGCCAGCAGCGCCAGCCACATTGCGGTGATGCGCGCCGGAATCCAGTTCAGCACATCGTCGGCGCGGGCCGCCCATTTGCCTGCCCATTGCCAGTGGCGGCGGCGGTCGCCCTGGCCTCGCCACCCAGGGTAGCCCCACATGGCGTCGGCAGTATTGGCAAGACGATAGACGGCCGCCCCGGGCAAGCCGGCCACGGCAAACCAGAACAGCGGAGCAATCACGGAGTCGCTGAGGTTCTCGGCCAGGGTCTCGATGGCGCTTTCTCGCACGGTGGCCGCGTCCAGCTGAGTCGTGTCGCGGCTCACCAGCCAGCTCAGGCGCTCCCGCCCTGCGGGCAGCGATTGCTGCAGTGCGGTCTCCACGGCCAGCACCTCATCCTTGAGCATGCGCCAGGACAGTAGCGGCTTGAGCAACACCCCCATCACCAGTCCCCAGAGCCACCAGGGGGCAAAACCCAGCATGAACTGGGCGAGGCCATAAACGATGAAAAACAGAGCCGCCAGCGCACACCAGACAAGCGCTGCCAAGCAGAAACGCAGATAGTCACTCTGTACTTCGGCACGCGGCGCAAGCGCTTGCCCCGACGAGCCCAGCAATTTGCCCATCAGCACCACGGGGTGCAGCCACACTGGCGGCTCGCCCCAAAGCCGATCCAGCAGCAGAGCCACCAGCACGGCCAGCAGGCCCGCCTGCACATTGGCCGCCCAGTTGAGCGCCGCCAGATCACTGGCGGTGAATGCCTGATAGGGCCATGCCAGCGGACTGAGAGAAAGACCGATCAGCTCAGTCCAGCCAAAACTCGTCATGCGTCTGGCTTGCCCTTGCCGGCGCATGGCCCACTGCCCTGCTTGCCCTTGGTCGCCGCAGCCACCACGCGCGAATCATCCCAGACATCGTCCATCAGCATGTCTTCCAGAGGCGCCCGGCAGGCCCATTTTTCCTGCTGCAGCATGGGCTCGGCATAGTAGGCGTCGACTGGGCCCAGGCAGAGCACTCCCAGCGGGTGGGCACCCTCAGGCATCTGCAGCAATCTGGCCAGCGCCAGCGGATCGAAAATCGAGACCCAGCCCATGCCCAGACCTTCGGCACGCGCGGCCAGCCAGAGGTTCTGGATGGCACAGGCACTGCTGGCGATATCCATCTCGGGCAGGGTGCGGCGGCCAAAGATATGCGCCTCGCGTCCCGGCGGCATGGCCACGACCAGCACCTCGGCCGCATCGAGCACGCCCTGAACCTTGAGCTTCATGAAGTCTTCTTCACGTTCGCCCAGGGCATGGGCGGTGCGCACGCGCTCCTCCTCGATCAGACCGTGGATCTGCAGGCGCAATTCGGCACTCCTGACCCGAATAAAGCGCCAAGGCTGCATGAACCCCACGCTGGGCGCGTGGTGCGCAGCGCGCAACAGGCGCAGCAAGACCTCGTCTGCCACCTTCCCTCCTGCAAAATGACGCATGTCGCGGCGCTCATAAATGGCGCGGTAGACGGCAGCACGCTCGGCCTCGGTGAAAGGCGTTGCGGCAATCGTCGCGTAGGAGCTGGTCTTGGATTCGGTCATGGAACTATTGTCGCGCCACAGACATGGCAAAAGCCATCAGTCTTCGATACCTCTTTGAGCGGGAATACCCGCCTGAAAGGCATGTTTGATCAGCGTCATCTCGGTCACGGTGTCGGCGATGTCGATGATTTCCTGCGGGCAGCGGCGACCTGTCAGGCAGACATGCACATCCTTGGGGCGCGCCTTGAGCGTGTCCAGCACCTCCTGCAGCGGCAGCCAGCCATAGATCAGCGGATAGGTGATCTCGTCGAGCACGACCAGGAACAGCTCGCCCGAAAGAATATCGGCCTTGGCCTTTTCCCAGCCGTCACGCGCCAGCTGGGCGGAGTGATCGAGGTCCTTGCTCTTCCAGCTGAAGCCATCGCCCAGCCCTTCGATGGGCAGACCGACCTGCTCGGCCAGGCGATGCTCGCCAAAGCGGGCCGTGGGCACCTTCATGAACTGATAGACCTTGACGGCCTTGCCCCGGCCCGTGGCGCGAAAGGCCAGACCAAAGGCGGCTGTGCTCTTGCCCTTGCCATTGCCGGTGTTGACGATGATCAGGCCGCGGCGCTCGCCCTCGGGCTTTTCGTAAGGCTTCTCGGTGGGAGGCGTTTCAATATTCATAGCTACTCTCGCTTGTCTATCAAGGGCTTAAGGGCAAAAATTCAAGAATTACGGCCGAGCTCAGCTCAGGCGCGGCAGGGCCAGCCATAGGCCGTCGAGTTCGCGCACCTGTATGCGCCGGTCAAACACGGCCTCCAGCGCGGCATGGGTGGCAGGATCGCCGCACGCGCCCTGGTGGGTGATACGGCCGGCCTGCATAACGACCATTTCATCGGCCAGCAGGGCAAAGGACAGCTCGTGCAGCACGCTGACCAGGGTCACGCCTTGCTGCACCAGACTGCGGGCCGTCAGCATCCAGTCGGTCTGGTGGGGCGGGTCAAGATTGGCCAGCGGCTCGTCCATCAGCAGGGTCCGGGCCTGCACTGCCAGAGCCCGTGCCAGCAGCACGCGCTGGCGTTCACCGCCCGATAGCTGGCCTATGCTGCGCTGGCGCCAGTCCCAGGCGTGGGTCTGGCGCAGCGCCTGCTCCACGGCCTGCCGGTCGGCGTTCGAGGCCGGTGCCAGCCAGCCCTGGTGGGGCAAACGCCCCAGCATGACAACGTCATACACGGCCATATCGGCCGCAACAGGCTGATTCTGGCCCAGCCAGGCCAGGGCCTTGGCACGCTCGCGGCCATTCCAGTCGCCGAGCTTGCGGCCCTGCAGGAACACGGCACCGCTTTGCCGCTGGTTGGCGGCACGCATGCCTGCCATGGCGCGCAGCAGCGTGGACTTGCCCGCGCCATTGGGGCCGACGATGGCCGTCCAGCGGCCCTGGGAAATGCGCAGGCTGATCTGGCGCAGCACCTCACGCTCGCCCAGCTGCACGCTCAGGGCATCGGTCGCCAATGCGATACCAGTGTCGATATCGCCATTCATGTGCCATCTCCAGACGGCATGGCGCCACGCTTGTGCATCAGCCAGAGCAGATAGCTGCCTCCCAGCACGGCGGTGAGCACCCCCACGGGCAGCTCCTGCGGTGCGATCAGCCAGCGCGCCAGCAGATCGGCGGCCAGCAGCAGCACCGCCCCCGTCAGACTGCTCAGCACCAGCAGCCAGCGGTGCAGCGCGCGCACCACGGAACGCACCAGATGGGGCGCGGCCAGGCCTACAAAAGCGATCAGGCCGGTCTGCGCCACGGCCGTACCCGTGGCCAGCGCCAGCAGCACGATCAGCAGCAGGCGCAGCGGCGCCAGCGGCAGGCCCAGACTATGGGCCGTAGCCTCGCCAAGTGCCAGCCCGTCGAGCACCCGGCTCAGGCTCCATGACAGCACCAGCGTGGGCAGCAGCACCCACAGCATCAGCCTGCAGGCAGGCCAGCCCGCAAAGGCCGTGCTGCCCAGCATGAAGGACTGCATGGCCTGCAAAATATCGGGATTCATCAGCACCACCAGCGACGCCACGGCCCCCAGCACCACGCCCACTACCACGCCGGCCAGCAGCAATCGCATGGTGTTCTGCACGCCCTTGGCCAGCACCAGGGTCAGCACCACGGCAAGCACGGCACCAGCAAAAGCGGCACCCGTCACGCCCCAGCGGGCCAGGCCGGCCAGAGCGAAAGGCGAGACACCCAGGGCACCCATGGCCAGCGCCACGCCCAGCGATGCGCCCGAGGCACTGCCCAGCAAATAAGGATCGGCCAGCGGGTTGCGAAACACGCCCTGCGCCACCGCCCCAGCCAGCCCCAGCAGGCCTCCGGCCAGGAGGGCCGCCACCGTGCGCGGCAGACGAATATTCATCACGATCTGCCAGGCTAGCGGGTCTTGGCGGGCATTGAGCACGCTCTCAAAACCCGTGCTGCCAACTCCCGCACCCAGCAGGACCAGCACAGTTGCAGCCAGCGCCAGCCAGATCAGCAGCCAGGGCGCAGCAATGCCTGCCTGAGTATTGGGAGCATGAGTGCTGCCAGAGGGCTTGTCGCTCATCGACTCTTGCCCTGCTTGGCGGCCAACCCATTCAGGCATCGGGCGATGAGCTGCGCGCCTTCGGCCATGCGGGGACCTGGGCGCACCAAAATGTCGGATTCCTCGGGCGTGAAGGAGCAAATGGCCCCTTGCTTCACGGCTCGCATTTGCGCCCAGCCCGGATACTCTGGCATGCCATTTTTCCAGGAGCGCTCACCGGCCATCAACAGGTCTGGGTCCTGCTTGACTACATATTCGGGATTCAGGCGCGGAAACGGCCCTTGCCTGGCGTCGACCACGTTGCGCAGATGCAGCCGCGTCAGCGTCTGGCCGATAAAGGATCTTTCGCCTGCGGCATAAGGGCCGCGGCTGGCCTCAAAGTACACACGCTGGCCACGCATGGACAGAGGCACGCTGGCGGCGGCCTTGCTCATATCGGCCTCTATCCCGGCCCAGACACGGTCTGCACCCTGCGCCGGCGGCAAGGCCAGCAACACGCCCAGCTTTTGCAGCACAGTGCGTGCTTCCTCGTGGGTGCGCGGCTCCAGCGCTACGACCTTGAGGCCCAGCGCCTCCATTCGCGCAATGGCCCGTGACGCCATGGAAACCAGCACCAGATCGGGCTTGAGCGCCACAATGCTCTCGATATTCGGATCCAGCCCGCCGCCCACCACGGGCAAGGTCTTCACATGGGCTGGCCAGTTGGAATAGCGATCCACCCCCACCAGACGCTCGCAGCCGCCCAGCGCACACAGGCTCTCGGTCAGCGAAGGCAGCAGGCTGACGATGCGCTGCGGCGGCTTTGCCAATTGCACCTGTGCGCCACGTCCATCGGTGATCTGCACGGACTGCGCGGCCACCGACAACGCACCAGCCAGGCCACAAACAAGCAGCGCAGCAGCGGCAAAATATTTTACGGCGGCCCTCATGCCTGCGGCCCTTTCAGCGCCAGCGGCAAGCCGGCGCACATCAGCGTGACGCTTTCGCAATGCGCAGCCGCCTGCTGATTGAGCAAGCCCAGCGCATCGACAAAGGCGCGCACTTCGCGCCCCATGGGAATCACGCCCAGACCGATTTCGTTGCCAACCAGAATGACAGGGCCTGCCGCTTCATCAATCGCTTTCAAAAAGAGAGCTATCTGCTCTTGCCAGTCATGGGTTTGAGACTGATTTCTCTCCAAATCCTCGGCCTGCACCGGCATCAGCCAGTTCGTCAGCCACAAGGTCAGGCAATCAATCACCAGCAGCCGCTGCGGGCTGCTGTGCTGCGCCAGCACCTGGGCCAGCTCGCGCGGCTCCTCTATGGTCAGCATGCCTGGCACGCGCTCGGCGCGGTCACGCTGGTGGCGCGCAATGCGCTCGCTCATCTCCGCATCCCAGGCCTGGCCGGTTGCCACCAGCGCTGCCTGATGCCCGGCATCCGCCTGCAGCCACTGGCGCGCCAGCAGCTCCGCACGACGGGATTTGCCGCTTTTTTGCCCGCCCAGAATCAGCTGGGTACGCGGCATGACGAAGGAGACTGTGCTTGCAGGGCTCATGGTGGTGATGGACGAAAGATTCAGTCTTCGATTGTTGCGCCAAAAAGCGACGCCACCGCTGCCGGGCAGGACGGAAACCAGGCATGAAAGTAACTGGCTCGCACACTGCCATGCTGATAAAGTGCCTCACCACGATCAGCCTGAACGGTCGCGCCGGGGCGACTGCTGCGTGCAAGCACCGGCATGGCTGTCTCCAGCCTTGTGTAGTGAAAGGTATGACCGCGCAACAAGCCCGTATCGAGTGCCAGTTGCTGCATGCCCAGACCGCCGAGCCGGCTCTGCATGACGACCTGACCGGGCAGCAGCCCCCACATGGGCTGGGTGCTGCCGTCCAGGGCAGTCACTCCGTCACACAGGGCCAGCATGCCGCCGCACTCTGCCCAGACCGGCTTGCCCTGCGCCATATGCTCGGCAATGCCGTCGCGCAACTGCCGGTTCTCATACAGGGCCCGGGCATGTAGCTCCGGATAGCCGCCGGGCAGCCAGATCGCATCGCAGAGCGGCAGCGCATCGCCAGCCAGCGGCGAGAAAAAGCACAGCTCGGCCCCCATGGCACGCAGGCAGTCCAGATTGGCGGGATAGATAAACGAAAACGCCGCATCGCGCGCAATGGCAATGCGACGGCTGCTCAGCCAGGGCTCCACGCGCGGCTGATCAGCACGAATGTCCGTCGCGGCAAAGTCCACGCACCAATCCTGCCAGCTGGGCTGGCCGTCGTCCGAACCCCAGGCCCTTTGCCCCAGCGGCGTATGGGCCAGGGCATCGGCTGCGGCATCCAGACGCTGCAGGGCATCGCCGAGCTCGTGGGCTGCGATCAGGCCCAGGTGGCGCTCGGGCAGCAGCGCCGCAGACCTGGCCTTGACTGCTGCATCGCCCAATTGCACACCCGGCATGGCCCCCTGCCACAGCGACGGCTCACGCAGGCCTTGCCTGAGCAGATCGGCATGATGGGCCGTGGCGACGCGGTTGGCCAGCATGCCGGCCCAGCGCATACCATCACGGTAATGCTGCAAGCCATAGGCCAGCGCCCCGAAAGTGCCTGCCATGGCCGAGGCATCGACCACGGCCAGCACGGGCAGACCCAGCAACTGCGCCAGATCGCCCGCGCTGAAGTTGCCGTCGAACAGGCCCATCACGCCTTCGACAAGAATCAGATCGGCCTCCTGGGCCGCCTCATGCAGGCGCTGGCGCACATCCGCCTCGCCCGTCATCCACAAATCCACCGAATGCACCGGCGAACCACTGGCCAGCTCATGCCAGTAGGGGTCCAGAAAATCCGGCCCGCACTTGAATACACGCACCTTGCGTCCCTGGCGCGCATGCAGCCGTGCCAGAGCAGCCGTCACGGTGGTCTTGCCCTGGCCGGAGGCGGGAGCACTGATCAGCAGCGCGGGGCAGCGGACTGCATCCTGGGCTGGTTGCAAAGTCAGTAAAGCCTCCATTTCACTCCCTCTGCTCACTGATCAGAAATGCTGACGCAGCGTCGCCATGACGGTGCGGCCTGCCTCGGGATAGATAGACGTGGTGACACCGCCCACGCAGCCATAGGCCTGGGTGTAGAACTTTCGGTTCATCAGGTTGCCCACGGCCAACGCAAATTCCGTGTCCCTCCACTGGTAGGCGTAGCGCACGTCTGCGTTCATATAACCGGGCATGCGGCATTGGTTGGAAAAATCTGGCCGCTGCGAAGAGACCCACTGAATCCCGCCACTCAGACGATGCGCGGATGCTATCTGCCAGCCTACGCGCAGCGATATCGTGCGGTTTGGCGACAGCGGGACCTGGTGACCAGCATAAGGCCCTTCACGGAAGGTGGAGCGGCGCAGTGCGATATTGGCGCTCAAGTCAAGCGCTGCGCTCACCGCATAGCTGGCACTGGCCTCCAGCCCCTGTCGGCGCGTAGGATCGAAGTTGATGTTCGAGCCAGGACCGAAAGGTCCCACTCCGTTGGGGTCATAACCGATCTCATTCGTCAGCACGCTGCGATACAAGCGGACATCAGCCTTGGTTCTCTCGCCCGCCCAGCGCAGTCCCAACTCGGTATCGCGCGAAGTTTGAGGACGCAGAGCCACCGTGGGGTTGGTAAAAGTGAACTCGTCTACATTGGCCAGACGGAAGCTGCGACCCACGCGAGCATAGGCAGTCCAGACCATGCCCAGAGGTTGGCTGACGCCCAGCTCCCAAGCATTTTGGCGATCGGACAAACCATCTGTACTCGACGACGAAAGCTTTTCGATCCGTTCGGTGCGCAGACCCAAACTCAGGCGGGTGCGGCTCCCCGACAGCGTCAGATCATCCTTCAGGTAGAACGCATGCGTAGTAGCCTTTGACCGCGATCCAGAGTTTCCCAACACATCGCGCGTCCAACGGCTGTAATCGCTGCCAACGACAAACACATTGTCCATACTCGCCAAACGCGCGGAGTGGCGGGCGCGCAGCGCATAGCTATCAGCCTCTATGTCATAGGCATAGCCCCCCCAGGACGCGACATAGCGCAGTTGCTTTTCGCGGTGGCCCATATCGGCCGCCAACTCCCACTCGCCCAGCGTGGCACTGGCAAACACCGTGGTACGTTGGTTGTCGATGCGGCCATGGTCCGAAGGAGTGCTGGTCTGTCGCGGATTGGCCGCATACTGGGCCGCAGTCAGCGAGCCCGGCAAGCCGGTGTCCATCGAATCCTCGGCATAGCGCACGCCTGCACGCAGCCAGTCGTTGGCCCATTGCCCCGTAGTCGATATGCCGTCGAAGTCAGACTTGAAATTGTCGCGATGGTTGTCGGCCTTGCGCTTGGTGCCGGACACATCCATCGAAAAGCCTCCGCCCACCAGCGTTGCGCTGGCGCGCGCCTCTCGCAAGCCATAGTTGCCGACGCCCGCCTGCACCATGGCTGTGTTGCGACGACCCTTGCCCGCACCGGCCTTGGTCGTAATGACTATCGCGCCCCCCGTAGCGCCTTCGCCATAGAGCACCGCACCGCTGCCGCGCAGCACTTCTATGCGCTCCACACTCTCGATTGGAATCCCAGCCAAGCGTGTGCCGCCCAGGTCGGCCTCGCTGACTTTGATGCCGTCAACAATCACCGCCTGGTTACTATCGGCCGTAGTCCCAAAGCCGCGCAAATCCAAGGCATAGTCGCCGCCCCCATACATATCTTGTCGCCCGACCACGCCGAGCAGGCGCATCAGCGCCTCATTGACAGTACTCACGCCTGCGGCCTGGATGTCCCGCGCCGTAATCACACTCACACCCAGAGGCAGGCTGGCAGCCGGTTCCAAAAAGCGCGTGGCAGTGACTATGGTTTCGGGCAGTGCGCTGACACCGGTTTCCTGAGCCTGAGCAGTCACAGGCAATACACCAGCGATGGCAAGGTTCAGCGCGCCCAAATATGCGCATGAGGTATATCTCTTCATAGGGGGAAACAAAAGCAAAAAACCCCGCCGACTTCCCCGTCGACCTATGGGCAATAACGGCTGAGCACCCCTATCGGAAAAAGACGCGCGCATCCACTGTGTTGGCCGGTATCCGGGCTAGGCGAATCATCCTCTTGCCGGCCTTCCCAGCGCGCAGCGCCAGTGGCCATGGGGAAAAAGGCGGAATGCCGCAGCATTCCATTCGCCGACCGTTGCGGGGGCAGCGCAGGTTCGGAGAGCCAGTGCATCTGGCCAGCCCCTCCCTGCTTCCCGTTGAACTGAGACCACAGAAAGCAGCCTCGAGCACCAACAGGCGCCCATTGTAATGAGCGCTACGC
Organism: Comamonas testosteroni; assembly: GCF_014076415.1. NCBI lineage: Bacteria > Pseudomonadati > Pseudomonadota > Betaproteobacteria > Burkholderiales > Comamonadaceae > Comamonas > Comamonas testosteroni. The sequence goes on along the minus strand of NZ_CP043568.1, from coordinate 2,319,555 downwards.
GGCGCAAATCCTTCATTCGAAGTAGCCTTGCGCGGTTCAGGTGACGATTTTTTACCTTAAACACGCCTTTGAGGCACACAGAACTTGCGCAGCACGCTACGATTTTGAGAGAAATATTGCAGTTTCCCGACTGCGGCAGTCAAGCAGGCCGTGCTCTGGCGCAAACTGCGAATTTGCCTGCACATTTATACTCACCCACGGACTGCAAGACCTACAATGGCAGAGTCTATGACCACCCAGCCCTCTCTTGATCTCATTGCCGAGCGCGTAGAGCGTCTGCTGGTGCGCCACGAGGAACTGCAGCGCACCAACACCCTGCTCACCGATCAGGTCATCGCTCTGACGCAAGAGCGCGATTTGCTGCGTCTGCGCCTGCAGGCCGCACGTGCGCGCGTCGATGCATTGATCGAACGCCTGCCCGCCAACCAGGGAGAGTGACAGCCGTCACCCTCCATCACTAGACCCGCCACTGACGCCCATGAAGCAGATCGATGTGCAAATCATGCAGCAAAGCTATGTGCTGACCTGCCCCGATGGTCAAGAAGAACGTGTGCAGGAAGCCGTTCGCCGCGTGGACGAGGCGATGACCCGTATCCGCGACAGCGGCAAGGTCCGCTCACGCGAGCGGGTGGCAGTGCTGGCAGCCCTCAACATGGCGTTCGATGTGCTCGACCGCGATGCCCAGCAGGCGCATATGGCCAACGCCCAGGCTGAAATGCAGGCGCTTGCTCAGGAGCAGTTCGCGCCCCCCGAGGTCAATGAGGCCGCCCAGGCTGAACTGCAGCGCCAGCAAGAGCTTGCCGAGCAACTGGTGCTCAAGCTCGATCAGGCACTGGATGCTGACGCCAGGCTGCTCTGATCAGGTAACCTCAGCAGCAAAGCAGTCATGACCTCCGCGCGACTGCCAATACCCGTTAGAATAAAACCGTCTGCAAATCTGCCGGTTTTTATATTTCCTTGAACCAATGCTCAACGAGCATGGGCTTGATAAATCACCTATTGAGCGTGATCGTCTCGCGTCAGATGAACCCAACGATAGGTTGCTCTTGCCCACCTGAACCCCCGGTTCAGGATGACGAATCGGTGGCATTTGCAGACACCTTTACACGCCACGGGCTGTTGATTCAGTTGGTTTTTTGATAAAAACAGCCTAAAAGGCCAAACAAAACCAAGCAGTTGTACGTCATTGAAATCAACAACTTACGCATCTGTTTTGAATTGATGATTAGCCCGCATTGCGGGCTTTTTTCTTGCCTAATGGACTGAGGTCATGCTCGGCAGCCGCCCTCCTTTGCCTCCTTGTCGGCATCTCGGACGGTGCACTCTGACAGTTCACTGCGGCCAATCTGGCGCTTATGAGCAAGTCAAAGTCAGGCCGTAGGGCATCGACGCCCCAGAACGCGAGCAGCCCTTTGGAGAAGGTGTTCGGTAAGCACTAGCCGAGCTCTGACATTTCAGAAATAAGCTGAGCGACGTTGCACCAAGATAGGCCGGTACAAGCGACAAGTGTGCTCTGTCTGGGTTGCTCCCGCCTCAGCGCCAACTGGCGCCGCGCACACTCGATGCAGACTTGGCCATGATCTCGCAAGGCATGGCTGGGTGGTATCGCGCCTATGCCCGCGAACAGTCACCGCAGGAGCGCGGCGCTGAACAAGAAGCTGCGGCGCGCAAAGCCTCACGCGAGCTTCGAAATCCGTAAACGACCCACAGTCGTCATTCAGCAAGGCTGCATGCGTCTTGATCTGGACTCAGACCCTGGATCGTTTGGAGCGCGAAATTCGCTCGATACATACATCTGCGCTACTGGGAAGATTTTGCGTAGACATCCGCACTCAGCACTTCTAGGCCGACGAAAGGCTCACCGCCTTCGACCCAGGCATCGTGACCGGGCGGGATTGCGTATGACTCGCCTGCACTGAGCGTTGTCTGAGAGCCATCTTGCATTTGAACAGTGAGCGTTCCTGAAACGACATGCCCCACATGTGAGAGCTGGTGATCTTGCCCCGTAGTTCCGGACACCGTCCTGTCGCTAAGCTAGCCCTGATGGGCGGGGTGATTCTGCCGTCGTCGGAACTCCCTGGGCGACATCATCTTCAAACTCGAATTCGGGTGGATTTCGTTGAAGTGCTCGAACGCAACCGGCAATTGCGCCAGCACCGTCGGCGCGTCACGCAGGTATGTAGTCGCGCTTGAAGGTGTTGACGAAGCTCTCGGCCATGCCGTTGCTCTGCGGGCTACACACGGGCGTGTTGATCGGCTTCAGGCCCAGCGATCTAGCAATGCCACGCGTCTCGTGCGCGATGTAGGCGCTGTCGTTGTCGGTGAGCAACTCCAATTCACGCTCCAGGGGCACGGCTTCAGCCGTGCCAAAGCGCCGCTCCACGGCTTCCACCAGCATGTCGCGCACAGGCTCTCCCGCAAGTCCCTTGCCCTCCCAAGCTCGCCAGGCCAGGATCTCCCGGTCGCAGCAGTCCTTGGCGAAGGTGGCTGTGACCGTCTCGCCCGAATCGCACTTGATCTCAAAGCCGTCAGAGCACCAGCGCATGTTGCTCATCGGCACACTGACCTGACCATCGTGAATACGGCTCGAATGCCATCGCTTGGGCGCCTTGGGCAACAGCAGTCGATGCTGCGCCATGACCCGGTAGATGCGCTTGTGGTTCAGCACCTGTTGACCTTGCGAACGTCGCTCTCGATTGAGCAGCGCACCGGCGCGGCGATAGCCATAGCTGGGCAACTCGGCAATGTGGCACCTCAGGTCAGCCAGCAAGAGCTCATCCTGAACCGGGGTGCGGCCTCTGCGGCTGTCCTGCCAGTGGGCAGAGCGGTGATGTCGCACATGCAGATTCGAGCGCGCCACGCCCAGCACCGAGCAGACCGACTTCATCGGTCATCCCCAGGCAACAAGGGCGAGCGCGCAATCCACTTTTTTGCTGCGGCAAGCTCCACGGCTTCCTTGAGGATCTGGTTCTCCAAGGTCTTTTTGCCCAGCACACGTTGCAGCTTGGCGATCTCGGCGCGAGCTGCGGCCAGCTCCGAAGCCGGCACAACCGCTTCGCCGGCGCTCACGACCACCAGTGCGCCTTCGCGATCCAATCGCCGCCAAGTGAATAGCAAGCTAGCCGACACGCCCTCCTGGCGGGCCACAAGCGAGACGCTCATGCCCGGCATACGTCTTGCGAATCAAGGCCGCCTTCTCGACAGCCGACCAGCGCCGCCTGCGCTGGTCTCGGGTGATGACCTCAATCGTCTCTGTATGCCTAGTCATACGCACAGTCCTATGCCTATCTCAAAGATAAATGATGGACCATGTCCGGAGATTCAGGGGGCTATCTCAGAACTACTTGTAGAACTAGGCTGCAGAGGTAGCAATGCTTCAAGAGCATCCAGATCCACAGCATCGTATTGTTCGGCTTTCATGAAGCGAGCTGCAAATACCTCCCACAGCCTAGTGTGCAGAAAGTAGCGGAACAACTCGGCGTCCAGGTGCTGCTCCATACACATAGAGGCCATGATTCGCAGAGTCTCACTCAAGGTTTTGGCTGGTTTGTATGGGCGGTCTGCAGCGGTTAGCGCCTCAAATACATCACATATTGCCATCACTCGGTCCAGCACACCCAGTCGCTCACCCGGGATGCGCCGCGGATAACCCTCGCCATCAAGGCGTTCGTGGTGCGTAGCAGCCAACTCTGGGACCTGCTCTAACCCTGTCGGCCAGGGTAGTCCCTTGAGCATGATGTAGGTCTGCACCATATGGTCGTTGATTTTGAAGCGATCTTCGTCAGTGAGAGTGCCACGCCGGATACTCAGGTTGTGCAGTTCCCCAAGGTCTTGCTGATAAGGGGGGCGCTTCATGTCAAAACCGTACTTGTTGTGTGGGTCTCCCACTTCCACGGCGGGACAGTCGTCGCCCCAGGGAATCCGGTGTTCTGGAAGGTCCGCCAGCAAGGCTTCGATTGCTGGTAGCGGCGGCGCCTCGGGGCGCAATGCATCCAGTTGGCGCAACTCCGCGGTCGACAAACCAAGGCGATCATCGAAATGGCGTTGCCAGCCTTGCACGCCGATGCTGCGCAATTTGGCAATGGATTCATCGGACAGGAACTCGCCCCCCAGATTGCAATTGGCGACAAATGCGAAGTCGTCTTGCAGTTGCAGTTGGCGGGCGCGCAACTGGTCGGCGCTCAATTCGCCACGCGTGGCTGCCAGTTCAGCATCCCGCCACAGAATTTCAAAGCGCAGCCGCACTTCATGGATACGGTTGCGGATGACCTCAAGTTTGGTGGCCTTGTCGACGATGTGTTCTGGACTGGTCACTTTGCCACAGTCGTGCAGCCACGCGCCCAAGTGGAACGCGTAGCGCTCGTTTTTGTTCATGCTGAAGCTTGCATACGGCCCATCAGTAGATGCATGCAAGCGATCAGCGAATTCGATGGCCATCTGCGGAACCCGCTCGCAATGGCCGCCGGTGTAGGGGCTTTTCGCGTCGATGGCATCGGCCATCAGCTGGATGATGGCATCGAACAAGCGCTGCTGCGATTCCAGAAGCTGGCGTGTCTCGATGGCCACAGCCAACATTCCCGAGAGACGACGGGCAAACCGGTAGAAGGCGGCATCTTCGTGCGCCGCGTCGGCCTTGAACTCAAGCACCAAAAGCCCTTGCAGACCGCCTTGGCGACCGCGTAGTTCACATTCGAGCCGCTTGACGCTGCCCGACGCAGCGGTCCCCGCTCCGGCGTCATCCAAGGGCGGGTAGGTGAAGCGCTCGGACAGGGGGATGGCCAAACTGCCAGCCTGGGCGGCGCGCTGCATGTGCGCAGATTGGGCATCCCACAGATAGACAGCTGCTGCCTCGGATTGGGTGGCCTGCGTCAGCTGTTCAAGCACAAGCTGCAGCATGCGCTCCACCTCAGGCTCCGTGGCCAGGCTTTCCGTCAAGCTGAGGAAGGCTTCGATCGTGCCTCCCATGTGTTGCACGGCCTGGGACAATTCGCCCACTTCGCTGACGCGGCTGGGAGGAAGCGGCGCTCCCGTAAAGTCGAAGCGTGCGATGCGCAGGCTGCGCTCGCGCAGCAGATTGATGCTGCGTCCAATGGCGTTGCCGGCGGCCCAGCCTAGGGGCAGCAGCAACAGTGCCAAGGCCGCAGCCATGCCGATGAAGTAGAGCGCGCGTTGCCGTGCCTCTGCGGCCAGTTCGTCAAACGGCAGCATTTGCAGCAGATCGAGCGCGGTGCCCAGACCGATATCAATCTGTGTGTGCAGACCCACCCAACGGTGCCCCTCGATCTCCATCACCTGCGGTGTGCCAAACGCCTTCGGGGCCTTGAGCAGTTGGAGCAACTGGGGTTCGTTGATGGCGTCGAGCATCGGCTGCGCATCGCCACCGACACTGTGCAGGTCGACGGTTGCCGCCATCACCTGGCCACTGCTGTGAACCAAGGCGAGGCGGGTGCCTGGGGTGGCACGCAGCGTCAAGAACAACTGCTCCAGATCATCAAAATCCACGTCGATGCCAACCACAGCATCGGCTGTTGCAGACTGCCGGCTCAGTGTCACACCCAGCCTCTGGGTGGTGGCAAACCGGTAGGGCTGCGTCAGCTGCGCGACACCAGGCTGTTGCCGTGCGACTGCGTACCAAGGGCGCGTGCGCGGGTCATACTGGTAATCTGGCTTGTCCTGAACTTCTTGCAGATTGCCGGCTTTGTCTAGAAAGCGATAACGGCCAAGGCGCCTGCCATCCGGCTGTTGTGTGACCGTTTGGATCAAAAATTCTGCCCCATCGGGCGCTGCCACGCTTTGCCGTACAACGTCCAGTTTCAAAGGGCGTACCACGACGAAATCACCATTCGGGTAGGCGACATACACGGCAGCTTCCAGCGGATTGGCACGCAATTCGCCCAACAATGCATCCAGCGCCTGCAAACGGCTGGATTCATCCGTCGCCAAGGGCAGGCGCCCAGCACCGATATGGCGCAATGCCCCTTGCGCCGGTGTCAACTGCAAGCGTATCTGCTGACTTAACACCTCGGTGTCGCGCGCTGCACGCTGACCAGAGTCCTGCACCAATCGCTGGGTTGTGGCCACCCACCCGAGGCCAATCAGCAAGATGGCCACCAAGCCCATGCAGGCTATGGTCAAGACTGCGATGTGCACGCGAATGCGTAGCTGCCAGGGAAAGCGCGCAGAGTGGTTCATCAGGTAGTCTTCCGGCAGGTAGGGCCACCTGCAATCAATGTTCAGTCTAATTCAAGCTTCCTCGTTTTCCTGCGCCACCTAAAAGTAGAGGTTGGGGAAACGTTTGACACGATACGCGACCGGCGGAATCCTGCCTATCGATTCATGTGGACGATGGAGGTTGTGGCGATGCAGCCAGTCCTCGGTCATCGAGCGCACTTCCGGCAACGATTCAAAGACATGGCAGTCGAGCACCTCCGTTCTGTAAGTTCTGTTGAAACGCTCAACATAAGCGTTCTGCGCCGGCTTGCCCGGCTGAATGTGGTTCAGCTCTATGCCTTTACTCTGTGCCCATTGTTTCAATGCCTGGCCGATAAACTCCGGCTCGTTGTCCAGGCGAATGGACTGTGGCACCCTGCGGACCTCGGCAAGCTCTTCCAAGGCCCGCGCCACTCGAGCGGCAGGCAAGCTGGTATCAATCTCGATGCACAGGCACTCCCGGTTGAACTCGTCAATGAAGTTGAAGGTTCTGAAGCGTCGGCCTGACCACAGGGCGTCAGACATGAAGTCACAGCTCCAGTCCGGATTCGGCTTGTGGGCTGCCTCCAACGGCTGCCTGATGCGCTGAGGCAAACGCTTCTTGCCCCGTCTGGGCAGGTTCAGCTTTAGCTGGCAGTACACACGCCAAAGCACGGTCTTGCCCCAGGGCTGTTCTTGATAGCGGGCGCTGGCGTAAAGCAGCCCAAACCCGTGACGAGGATTCAATGCCACCTATCCTTGGATGAAGTCAATCACCCTGAAGTCGTCACAGGCCGCAGGTGCATATCGCAGCGCTGATCGAACCAGGCCCACAGTTTGACAAGCTCTGCGCTGGCTTAGGCGATGCTCGGTTATGAGCGCATGCACGATGGACTGCCGACGCTCCGGGGTTAGAGCTTTCGCTCGACAACATCCTTCAGGGCATGGTGCACGAGCACCAAATCGGCATACATGCGCTTGAGCTTGGCGTTCTCTTGCTGCAGTTGTCGCATCTGGGCCCGATGCGGCACGGACATCCCTGAATACTGGCTCTTCCACTTGTAGTGCGTGGCATCGCTGATGCCATGTTTGCGGCAGGTGTCACCGACTTTGGCGCCTAGCTCAACCTCCTTGAGGATGCCGACGATTTGCGCTTCAGTAAATCTGGATTTCTTCATGCAGAGACCTCCCTGGGGTGGATTCTCTACTTTGAAGTGGCGTGAAGAATCGAGGAGGCTTCACTCATCATTGAAATTCAGTATTCATGATGGTTTTGTTTCACTAAAGTGTGAGGTCTTGCCACCTTCTCCCATTTCTCGTGGACTCTCAATCTTTGCTGCTGATCCAGGCGGGCACACCGCCCGAGGACATTCGAGCCATCACAGGCGATCTTCCCCAGTGGTTTCTGACAGCCGTCGGCTGCAGGCCCGAAACCATGGACATAGTGAAGGTGTATGAAGGAGAACCTCTGCCCGAGCCCGGACAGCACCGTGCGGCGATCATCACGGGCTCGTGGTCCATGGTGACCGATCAGCACCCCTGGAGCGAAGCGACAGCCAAATGGATACGGCAGGCTGTGGCACAGGGGATGCCGCTCATGGGCGTTTGCTATGGGCATCAGCTTATGGCCCACGCACTGGGAGGAATCGTGGATTACCACCCTGACGGCAGAGAGATGGGAAGTCTGGAAATCGAACAGCTCTCGGCTGCAGAGCCGGACGCCTGGCTCGCCGGATGCCCACCTCGCTTCCAGGCTCACCTCACACATCTTCAGACCATCCTGTGCTTACCCAATGGAGCCAGGGCACTGGCTCGCTCAACTCACGATCCTCATCAGATCGTCCGCTACAGCCCCACCGCAGTGTCCGTGCAGTTTCATCCAGAGTTCACATCGGAAGTCATGGCAGCCTGCATCAATGCGAGAGCGCAACTGCTTCGCGCGGAAGGTCTGGATCCAGCGGCCATGCTGCAAGGCGTTAGCCCCACACCAACGCCGTTGATGCTGCTCAGGCGCTTCATAGAAACCCATGCCGGCACCGTTCCAGCAGGCAATACATCAGCCTCGCTGAATGCAGCCATGGGCAAGCACCCGGAATGACCTCAAGGAACAGCGAAATAAAAAAACTCGGCCTCATTGGTGATATCGGCCCTGCGTCCACCGTAGCCTATTACCGAAAGATCATTCACGGCGTTCAGACACAGGCAGGCAACGAGAATCTGCCTCGCCTGTCCATCGAAAGCCTCAACGCTTTCAAGGTGTTCAGCCTTTGTCGTGCACGCGAGTTTGACCAGCTTTCCGACTACGTGCTCGGCGCAATTCACAGCCTGGCCGCCGGTGGCGCGGACATGGTGGGGCTGACTGGCAATACGCCCAACATCGTTCTGGACCGCATACTCGCGCTGTCACCGATTCCCATAGTGAGCGCCATTGACGCCACCTGCAATGCGGCAAAGGAGCGAGGTGCACGAAAAGTCGGTTTGCGGGGTACCGTGTTCACCATGGCGAATACATTCTTCAAGACACCTTTTGAAGATCTGGGCATACCAGTTATCGTGCCCGGTGAGCATCAGATTGCGCGCATCCAGGCCACCCGTCTCTGCCGTTGCCTGAGAGAGGCACTTCAACATCCCAGACGTGAACTCAAAGATGCAATGAACAGGTCAGACCAGCAGCAGGCAAGCTCGGTTGTTGCATTGTGAGTCGCAAGACATCACGAAATCTGAATGGAGCCCTGCTGCGCGGTTTGTTTCTGGGGGCGCACACCTCGTGCCTAACCCCGTCTGTAGATGTGCAGTCTGTTCCTCGTTTCAAGCACCTGTATCGTCTTTGGCAGACAGGTCAGTCACAACTTACCTATCCGCGCTTGCATTGATGAGAAGTCCCTGTAATGCAACAACGCTGCAAGATGTGGTTCTTCCTGCTTAATCACGACGCCAGCCAAGGCCTCCAGAAGTGTCATCCCCGCCAGCCCACAGCGGCATGCTTCCCGGACCTTGATACGCTCCACGCCCCCATTCATAGCGCATATCACTGTTTCCCATCGTCCGTTGGGCACCTTGCTCTTGCATGCGCCCGGCATCACGCCCCGGCATCATTGAGCAGCCCGCCAGCGTACTGGCCACTGCTGCAATTAAAAGTAGCGCTTTCATGACAACTCCTTGAGAAGAAGGAGTCTTCAAGACTATTCCTGAGGCGTGTGCCCGCTGTAAATTCTTGTTGAACGGCTACTTTGCTTACCTAATTCATACAACAGTCAGTATTCATACGCTCTGTTTTTTGAAGCTTCGAAGCCATAAAACTTGCCTGTCTATCAGAGGTCGAGGCTGATCGGCTCTTTCGCGCAGGCTGATGAGTCCTTTGTTCCAGTGAAGGCACTGCACGACGAATTCGTGTACCCAGACGCGTATGCCGAGCGGCTGGACGAAAGGACCGTGCAGTGTCTCAAAGCAAAACCTTGACCCAGCTATTCACCTATCTGTTCTGGGCGCCAGAAAAGGCACCATCACCTCCGGTCCAAGAACGCCCATTGTCGTCATACATCCAGCGATCCCGGTCGCCGCTCATATTCATGCCACCCATCGTCTGACTGGAACCCTCGGCAGGCATAGACCCGGAACTACGCCCCGGCATCATTGAGCACCCGGCCAGCGTACCGGCAAGTGCCGCGATTAAAAGTAGCGCCTTCATAGCAACTCCTTAAGAACGTGGAGCCTTGCAGGCTAGTCTTGCCGCGCGCGCCTCATGTAAGTTCTTGTTGAACATTCTGTTTGCCTACCCAATTAGTGCACCAGCCCGGCTCAAGCGGGCTTTTTTATTTCTGGAGTGCACTGTTCAAGAGCATGAACATTTACCGCTGTGTCTTAGGTCGTCATGTCGAGTTAATGGCGTCAGGAAACACTTCTACCGATATAGCCTTGCAATGGCTCTGAGTCGCGTTGCCTGATACCCCGATAGCTGTCAGTTCGATCCGAGCTTTGTCAGGCCACTCACCGTATTTTTCCAGGGCGAGAATTCGGGCAAACTATTATTTGTAACAACCAATCGCACTTTGCACCTTAGCGACCATTAATCGGCAATGGCTTACTCCCCTGAAAAAACACGCGGACCACCTTTGTGGGGCCCCAAGTCTTCATCGCCTCTTGCCGATGAAACTCAGCATTTCAAACGCTGGCGTAAGCGTACATGGCAGTTGCACGCTTCGGTCCTATTGAGCCATCTATATGCCTTCCTTCTATTCCTCGGCCACTGCTGGGCAGGCTACGTGCCGTTGCATGCAGTGCTGCTGTATGGCCTCTGGATAGGCGCAGGGATGGCCTTCATCACCTGGGCCTATGCCAGTGGCTGGAGCCAGACTCGGAGTGACCCTGGCTTGTTCTTCTGGCACCAGCTAGTCGCGGTTACAGGGGTGCTGGGCTTGCTTGTCGCAGCTCCTCAGGTTGCGTTCCAGGCACTGGTTATGCTTCTGGTCTTCAGTACCGACGGCTTTCTTGCTCCGCGGCGTACAAGTTTCTGGATGACCTGGAGTTGCACGCTCATTGCAATTGCGCTGGCCGTTTATTGGGTAGGGCCGCAGATGCGCATGACCACCGATACCCTCATCGGGCAGTTCCTCACTGTCGGTGTCATGCTCGGAGCGGTCGTCCGATGCAGCGTCCTGGTCACCTACTTTCGCAGCATGCAATATCGACTCAGTGCGAGCAATGAAAAACTGGCCGTCGCGCTGAAGCAGATTGAAAACTTGGTGCGCAACGATGACTTGACGGGACTGGCCAACCGCCGAGGGGTCATGGATCGACTGCAACAATGTATTCATGCAGCTCAACGCAGAGACGCACCGTTTTGCATCGCAATGCTTGACATTGACTTCTTCAAGCAGGTCAATGACCGTTACGGTCACGAAGGAGGAGATCAAGTGCTTCGAGCCTTTGGACAACTTCTGTCTTCGCAGATTCGTGCAACCGATTGCGCTGGTCGTTACGGCGGAGAAGAATTTCTTCTGGTGCTCTGTGACACACAACTGGCCCAGGCAGGAGCGCTGCTCGAAAGAATTCGCGAAAGCACAGAAGCACTCCCGTGGGCACAGTTGGTGCACCAAGATCTGCGAGTGACCTGTACGCTGGGTGCGACTCAGTATCGACAGGGAGAAACCGCGGAAGCCCTCATCTCGCGCGCTGATGCAGCCATGTATCGAGGCAAGGCAGCTGGACGCAATCGCGTAGTTCTCGCCTAGTTCAAATCTCTGGCTAGCCAAGAGCCTGATCCGCAAGACAACATCCTTGTGGATGGTCATTCCGTCCTCTACCCACAGCTATCAAGAACATGGTGCTTCTCGATGCGGTCATGGACGAAGAGAGCCTGGACGATCGCAGCTTAATACCGGTGGAGCCATTGCCAAGGGCAAGCTTCCGCGCCTGATGCCTGATGCCTGATGCCTGATGCCTGATGCCTGATGCCTGATGCCTGATGCCTGATATGGTGGAAGCGAACAGATCGTGAATCACCGCTGCCTTACTGGGCTTCTTGCAAGAGCGGGTACCGAGGCCGTTTGAATGTCCATGGCCTGGCATCCATGCCGCTGGAGCTTGATCAATATCTCACTACCGATGCATGTGGCATGCTTGGCACCATTCACATTTTTTAACCGTGGAGGCACTAATGAAGATGAACATGCCATGTATCCGCCCTCATGTGGCTGCTTTCGTGCTGGGAGTTTCAGGTCTTGCGGCGGCGTCCAGTTCCTGGGCATGCACACGGCTGGTATTTCAGGGCGCCAACGGCCACGTGATCACTGCACGATCCATGGACTGGAAGAGTGACATCGTCAGCAACCTCTGGGTCCTGCCGCGAGGCATGCAGCGCACTGGCGAGACCGGCCCCAACACCGTGCGCTGGACGTCCAAGTACGGCAGCGTCATCACCTCGGGCTATGACATTTCCACCACCGACGGCGTCAACGAGGCCGGCCTGAATGCCAACCTTCTGTGGCTCGTCGAGTCTCAATATCCCTCCTTCGGCGCCAACAGCAAGCCGGGTCTGTCGATCGCTGCCTGGGCTCAATATGTGCTGGACAACTTTGCGACCGTACAGCAGGCTGTGGCCGCCCTGAGCGAAGAACCATTCACTCTGGTATCCGACAACATGCCTGGCGAAAATCGGCTGACCACCGTGCACCTCTCCATCTCCGATGCCAGCGGTGATAGCGCGATCGTGGAGTACATCGGTGGCAAGCAAGTCATTCATCACGGTCGCCAATACCAGGTCATGACAAACTCGCCGACCTTCGACCAGCAACTGGCGCTCAATACCTATTGGAAGCAGATTGGGGGCACCACCATGCTGCCCGGTACCAACCGTGCTGCAGACCGATTCGCCCGCGCTTCGTTCTACGTCAACGCCATCCCCAAGGATCAAAGCCCGAACAAGGCACTGGCCAGCGTCTTCAGCGTGATCCGCAATGCCTCCGTGCCGTACGGCCTTAATACCCCGGAAGAGCCCAATATCTCCTCCACCCGCTGGCGCACCGTGTTCGATCACGAGCGCAAGCTGTATTTCTTTGAGTCGGCGCTGACGCCCAACACATTCTGGGTGGACCTGAAGGCACTGGACTTCAGCAAGGAAAAAGGCAAGGTAATGAAGATCGATCTGGGACCGGACCAGAATCACACCTATTCGGGGGATGCAACCAAACAATTCAAAGCGTCGCCGCCATTCAAATTTCAAGGCATCTGAGCACTTCGCCGCGCTTGATCGGCCCCGATCCAAACCCGCACCGAGCGGGTTTTTTCTTTCTGGAAAGCGCTGCTCCAGCCCATGCAGGCAGTCGATCCAACCTGCGTCTGTGCTGCCAATGCTCTAACGCAAAAGGAGTACCGGGATTATCCAATTGCACCCAGCGCACGCCCAAAGCCCCCAGACTGACAAGCCAGCAGGAGCCCTTCAATGGGCGCGTATCCCTAGTCTCATCAGACGATTTTCCTCAGCGGCGCCACTCCAAGAATCCGGCTGATGAGTTGCTCGATCTTCAACGGTTGCATCGTCCTTGATGCGCAGATTGGAGTGCATGAGCCTCAGGCCAGACCGAAGAATCTTGATTCGTCTGAATGTTCCGGGAACCTATCGCAAGGAAGTGGCATGTCGTATACGTTGACTGGTTTTGAAGGCAAAGTGGCCGTGGTCACCGGTGCTGGCCGGATGCGCAGCATTGGTCGGCCCATTGCACTGGCATTGGCGCAGGCGGGTTGTGATGTCGTCCTGACGGGCACGGGCCGCGCCCCCGAAACCTATCCGGAAGATGAGCGTGATGCATATTGGCGCGATATCGAATCGGTGGCAGATGAAATCCGCCAGCTCGGGCGCCGCGCCCTGCCTGTGGTTTCCGACGTCAGCAACCCGGAGTCCATCGACGCACTGCTTGCACGCACGATTGCAGAATTGGGGCGTGTGGATTTTCTGATCAACAACGCGGGCGCAACCCGCGGCGACGACCGCACCCCGGTGACGGAGCTGTCCATCGATACATGGCATCGGGTGATGAATGTCAACCTGAACGGAACCTTCTATATGTCTCGTGCGTTCGCAAAACAAATGGGGGCACAGGGAGATGGCGGCGCCATCATCAATATTTCATCGCTGGCAGCGCAGCTGCTGGCGCCGGACACCGGCGCCTATGCCACCACCAAGGTGGCCATCAATGGCCTGAGCACCATCATGGCGCGAGAGCTTGGCCCCAAGAAGATCCGCGTGAATGTCGTGGCTCCAGGCATCGTGGAAACAAGTCGCCTGGATGATGTTCCTCGCGGCAAAGTGTGGGACGACATGATCGCCGGCTACATCTCTCTGGGTCGGGCAGGTACCGGCGAAGACATTGCCCATTTGGTCACATTCCTGTGCAGCGACCAAGGCGAATGGATCACCGGTCAGAACATCTACGTCGACGGCGGCCATCTGCCAACTCCACGCCGCCCGACATGAGTTAACTGCACTCCAGCCGTGAGCCACATGAGTGGGCTCTGACAAGCCACTTCAACCGACAAACAGGTTCGCGCGCCATGCGCACTGCACCATTAAGCAAACTCCATACCCTTTACAGCCGCTTCGTAACGTACAGAGCGTGCCGTCAAGGCCGAATGGCTTGACGTTCAGATTCAGAAAGCAAGAAAGGTCGCCGCCCGACTCCTTCACGAGCACAGGGAGTCTGGCACAGGACCCACATCACTCTATCGAGCTTGAATATCACCGACGCGAATGACGACAGGACCCTGACCTTGATCGTGCTTTGTCGCTGCCAGCCCGTGAATTGCTTGCCAATGGGCTCTGTATGCCGCCAAGTTCTGCCCCGCTCCAGCAAGTTCCTTGGCTCTCGTCAGGCGCTCAAGCGCATCGCCACTGATAGCTGCCGATCGAGCCTCACCGTTGGTCATGTACTCAAAAACAACCCTGCGCGGGCTCATTTCATACGTTGCACTGGCATCCATTCGATCCATACATGCCTCACTGAATTAATCAGCAATAGTTTACCCATAGCCCTCCACTATGTGGCTTTTACTTTCTGAAGCCCTCTGATCACCATTCAATCTGGTAGGTGCTGCGGCAGCTGCCATGCATCCCTCCCCTCCTGCTTTCAAGAAGCCCAGGGACGAGCACCTCCCTGCAGCCACTGTCCACAAACACCTCGGCCCGTCGCGTACTGTTCTCATTCGAGGAGCGGAAACCGAAAGCAAGATCCCCGACCATGCCACAAAGCATTGCAAACAACTGCCACCCTGTTCCCCTGCATGCGGCCTGCGCAGGCAACTCAGCCGACAGTGCCCGATGCTCTCGCCTGTGCAGCAGGCGTACTAGGCGACCAACTGAAAGACTGCGATCGGCATTCAACAGTTCCAGACGTCGGTGACCTGCTTGCATTCGCATTCAAAGCTGGTTTCAACCTTGCAGGCTGCGTCTCTGCCGTGATAATGCCGACCTCTAAGGCATGAGCCCAGCCGGTGAATGAGGACTTCAGGCGTCATGACTGCGACTCCAGCAGCCACGAGGCAATGGCAGATGCCCCCGTGCTTGCAACAGCCCCCAACGAGGCACAAGAAACAGCCTGCAATGCGGGCCTTTTTTGCCTGTTTTCCGGGCTGGAATCAATGATTGCCCAGCCAGGCCACGCTGTTGAGAAAGAGTCGCACCAGTTCGGTCTGACGACGAACCCCGGTCTTGGAAAAGATGGAGCGCAAATGGGCACGGGCGGTATTGGGTTTGATACCCAGGGCGTCAGCAGCCTCCTCCAAAGACATGCCGTTGCTCAGATGCGTGGCCACTGCTGTCTCTGCAGGAGTCAGATGAAAAAGCTGCTGCGTGAGCTTGACGGGCGGCTCTGCCTTGCCCGTCGTATCGCGCAGAAAAACCGCTACGCTGGGACGCTGCTTGCCTTCGGTCCATTCATCGGGAGAGATGCTTTGCACCACCACGCCCCAGTTGAGTTGACCGGACTGGCGAGTGATGGACATACCCTCGGCCATGGAGACGCTCTCCAGCTTGGGCGAAAGCAAGGCATCGCGGATCAGACGCTGCAGCCGGCGATTGTCATTGGCATAGACCGCCTCGAGCCCACCGTTGTTGACCCGTATTCCATCACCCACGTTCAGAATGGTGGTGGCCGCTGGGTTGGCCTCTATCATTTTCCCCGTCTGATCGAGAATGACCACGCCCATCATCAGTTGCGCGGTGGCACGCCCGTATAGCGATATGACCTGCCGGTCACGATGCAGATTCAGCTGCATGTTCAACACCCGCTTGAGGTGCGGCACCAACATGCGCACCACGTCCAGATGTGTTGACTCGAATGCTCCCGCCGCCGCAGGCCGCGTGACACGCCAACCATAGGAGCAGCCGTTATCGGTCATGACATCCACAGCCAGAATGTGCTCGATGTCCACCCCCTTGCACCAGTCGGTGTAGTAGCGACAGGAATGCCATTCGGCCTCCGTCATCACATCCAACAGGGTGAACACCTTGTCCTTGACGATACCGAGAAACGGACTCCATTGCGCATAAGGGTCGTAGGGAATGACTTCGGAGCGACCGCCCGTTGCCGAAATTACCCAGCCCACATTCTCACCATGAGGGTCGCGCACCACGAGCGAAGCGTAGTTGCCATTGGCGCTTGAGCGCAGCAGCTCCAGAAATACCCTCCAGTTCTGCGGGTCCATGGCTGACTCGTACAGCGCAGTAATCAGTGGACTCAAGGCTTCGGTACTGATGACCGAAACCTGTTCCGGCGAAGAAGCTGCCTCAGGCTCCACAGCATACGGAACGGGAAAGCCGGTGACGGCCTGAAGAGCATCCGAGCGATAGTTGTAGAAATCAAAAGTTGCGTAATCGCTTTTGGGCATTTGCTATCTCAAAAATCCGGCCCATCAAATACCGCACAGTTACTCAACTCTGCGCGCGTTCTTCATTGATGCACGCACCCGGAAGTCGGCCCAAGAAATGGCTTGATTTTGCTGAGTCCCCACAAACTGCACATCGTCAAATCAGACGATAGGAAACCTAGCAAAAAAGCATGGCCTCCAACTATTGCAGACCTGCAATATGAATACCGCTGGCATCGTCATCCGACGAATACGGCTGAACTCTCGGCTCCTGCCCGGATGCACCCAGCTCCAAGCGCTTTCGGAATTGCTCCGCAGGCAAGGCTGGCGAGCACAGATAGCCCTGAAAGTAGTCACCCTGTAACTGCTCAATGGCCTGGCATTGCTCCTGTGTTTCCACACCTTCTGCCACCAGTTCCACACCCAATGCCTGCCCCATGCTGATGATGGCGCCCACAATGGCCTTGTCTCCCGCATCGTGCGGCAGGCCGCGCACAAAACTCTGGTCGATCTTGATCTTGGAGATCGGCAGTTTTTTCAAATAGGCCAAGCTCGAATAGCCGGTACCGAAGTCGTCAATGACCAGGCCCACACCCAGTTCTGCGATCTGATGCACGCGCAAAGCCATTTCCTGCGCCTCCTGCAGCAAAATGCTCTCGGTCAGCTCCAGCTCCAGCCACTGTGCCGGCAAGCCGCTGGCTTCCAGCACGTATTTGAGGCGGTCCACAAAGTCCGGCTGCCTGAACTCCAGCGCGGAGACATTCACCGATACCTTGACGGGCTTGCCCATAGCCAGCCAGCGCGCCGCCTCTTGTACTGATTGCTCCAGCACCCAGGCATCCAGCGCAACCACATAGCCGGACTCCTCCGCCAAGGGAATGAAGGCTGCAGGAGAGATCACCCCCAGTTCGGGGTCCGTCCATCGAAGCAAGGCCTCTGCAGCCACGATGCGACCCGAACGGATATGTACCTGTGGCTGAAAGTGCACGGCCATATGTCCCTTGTCCAGCGCCTGGCGCATGGCATGCTCCAGCTTCATGCGCGAGAGCAGACCCGCACTCATTTGCGGCTGGTAGAAGCTGAAATTGCCGCGTCCACGCTCCTTGACGCGATACATGGCGATATCGGCCTGACGAATCAGCTCGTCCAGCGTCAAGCCATCCGCCGGAAATTGCGCAGCCCCAATGCTGCACTGAACGGAAAAGCCCAGACCGTCAAGCATGAAGGGCTGGCGCATTTCGTCCAGAATACGGGCGGCCACGGCCGAAGCACCTTCCCCCGTGCAATCATGCAGGTAGAGAACAAATTCGTCCCCGCCCTGACGGCACAGCACATCGGCAGGACGCAGCAGGCCGCTCAGCCGCTGAGCAACCAGCTTGAGCACCCGGTCGCCGAAGTCATGGCCCAGTGAATCGTTGATGATCTTGAAACGGTCCAGGTCCAGAAACAGAATGCTGAAGGGCTGCTGTGTGAAGCGTGCTGCAGTGATGGCGGCTTGCACGTGACGGCTCAAGCTCAGGCGATTGGGCAGCCCTGTCAACGCATCACTGTAAGCCAGCTGCTCAATCTGCTTTTGGGCACTGCGCTGCATGGTCATGTCGCGCATAAAGCCAATGCTTTGTACCAGACGCCCATAGCCGTCACGCAATGCCACCCAGGACAGCCAGACCGCGCAGCGCTGACCTTCGCTCTGCTTGAGCCAAAGATTGCCCTCCCAGAAGCTGCCCACATCCCAGCGCGCAGCCGCCAGCTCCAGCAGGTCGGACACAGGCCCTCCCTCGGACTCGAACAGAGTCCAGGCAGCGAGCCCAAGCACCGCCTTGCCATGCAGCAGCTGCCCGCCAGCCGGGTTGACCTGAACGATGACACCATTGGCATCGGCAATGAAGATACCGTCCAGGCTGGACTCGAACACTCTTGCAGCCAGACGCAGCTCTGTCGCCGAGCTGGACTCCACCGTGATGTCTCGATAGGAGTAGATACGCCCTATCGCCACACCGCGACTGAGCTGAGGCACGGAGCGGCGCTCCAGAACCCTGCCACTGAGCAGTTGCAGTACCTCCGAGGTTTCAGGAGCCGACAGGTCCTGCGCATCCTGCAAAAGAGTGAACTGACTATCGCTGCTGATGGTCTGCGCTTCCAGATGGGCAAAGACGGCCGCATCATCTCGCTGCACGAGCAGTGGCTCGGGTAGTTGCCACAGCTCCGCGAAACGGTGGTTGAATGCACGAATTCCGCCGCGCAGATCACAGACCAGCATGCCATCTGCAGCGGACTCAAGCGTCGCCCGCAACTCTGCAAGCAGCATGTCCAGTTCGCTCTCGTGCCGCAACTGCTCGCTGCGGTCAAGCATGGTGAGCATCAACCAGCGTGGATTCAAGGCGATGGAGCCCACCCCCATCTCCACAGCTGTCAATGAACCATTGGCGGTACAAATTTCTGTGAGAAATTTCGCCCCACCCACCCAGTTTGAGGCATCCTGCCAGAACGCCTTTTGCACCAGGGAGGCGCACAGCACATCGACATACTGCTCCTGCGCCTGCTCGGGCGTGTAGCCCGTGAGCTGCATACTGGCTGCATTGGCATGCACGACACGCAATGTCTGCGCATCCAGCAGCCAGACCGCCTCCTGCAAACCATCGAGCATGGAGGCAAGCAGAGGGTCAATCAGAAAACTCTGCTGCAAAGTCACGCGAGGTCTTTCTCGGCAGCAGGTGCTGCAGAACTGTCAAAAAAGTAGCAAAGACGCCTTTGCGGCTGTAAAGCTTCTAACGCATTTCGAGAAAGCTGATTTCGCGTCAAGCCTCGGCGAATACCCAAACCCACATATTCAAGCAAATCTACGAACCGCAGCTTCTGCGGCGCCTGCATGTCATAGGTCAGCACCTGCGGCTTGAGCGACTGGCTGGTGTTGACAGACACCACTACGCCCATCCGCCCATCGCTTAGTTCCACCAAAGAGCCCGGCGGATAGACCCCCAAGGTCTGCACGAATGCCTTGAGCACATCGGGCGCATATCGCTGGCGATACTGTCCGTACAGTGCAGCCATGGCTTCATGGGGCGTCATTTCGTTGCCTTGCAGTGGCAGATTGCACAAGCGCTCAAAATTATTGACCAGCGCCAGGATCTGTCCGGCAATGTCCATGTCTTCGGCCAGCAAGCCAAGTGGAAAGCCTGACCCATCGGCCCATTCATGATGCTGGGCGATGGCCGTCGTGACGGAAGGGGGATAGCCCATGGATAGCGCCAGTGCCACCGACTCTCCGACATGGCGCGCATACACGGTCTCTCGCAGAGGCGTGCGGCCCGTGCCCTGATTCAGTGCATTGGCCGACGCGGAAATCTCAAGCCCTGGCTTGCCGATGTCATGCAACAGGGCTGCCGTGCCCAGATCCTTCAATATGTCATCGCACAGGCCCAGCGTCTTACCCAGCAGCAGGCTCAGTACAGAGACGTTGACACCATGAACGCCAAAGGTGGCGCCACCCGTATCCGCGAGCAGATGCAAACTCAGATCACGAGCCTGCGCCAGTTTGACGACTTGCTGCGCAACCAGCATATCCGTCGTTGTCCGCGCCTTCTCGGGGTTGGCTGGCAACAAGGCCTGCACGTCATCAAATACGGAAACCGCGCCCAGAAACCTGGATTGCACGCCCAAGATACTGTTGCGCCATGCATGCGCATCATTCTCAGGGGGGACAGGAGCGAGTTGAGGGTCTGCGGCCGGAGGCGCAGCCTCTGCTTCCAGATCGCTTCTGGATAGATCAACCTGAACTGCCTTGAGCTTCAAGGTCCTGAGTGTCTGCAACTGCTCTTCATTGACAATCTTGAAGCTGCTGACGGGAAACGGGTGGCGCAACCAGCCAGTCTCCAGATGGACATACATGCCAATTCGCAGTTGTCCGATATCAATAGCAACGAAACGATTCACTTTGAGCGCTACACACAAGATAAGACATTATTCCGCAGTTCCATGACTGCTCAAGCATGACTAGGGTCTGTTGGGATGCAAACTGCACCAACATTCCCTTCCTGTGTGACTTATCGGCACCAAAGGCTGGGTTTGTAGACCAGATCCATCCACAAAGCCCAACTCGCAACACCAATCAGCATCAGACCCGCAATTCTGGTGCCCCAGCGCGCCCGCAATGTATTGAGATGCGACTGCCCCAGTTGCCACAACCAGGGACCCGCCAGCAGCCACACTGCGCCGCCAACGGCAAAGGCTGTCATGGACAGAGCACCTTGCCAGACTCCGCCACTCAGCGCGGCCACCAGCACTGCCGAATACAGCAAGCCGCAAGGCATCAGGGCCCAGGCAAAGCCCGCGGCCAGACTCCCTCCTGGGGCGACGACCCAGGGCTGGACCCTGGTCCAGACAGAACGCCCCGCCTGCTCCAGCCACACCGGTTGTCGCGCCTGCACCACCATGGCCAGACCCCAGGCCATGACCGCGACATGCATCAGCGTCCACAGCTTCTGCAAGGCCGTTGTCTGGCTGGTCAGCCAGGCCAGACTCTCCATGGCCACGGCAGCCACTCCGCCCAGCAGGGCATAACCAGCAATGCGTCCCAGATGAAACAGACTGGTACGCAGCCATTGGCGTTTTTGCAGGCCGTGCAAGGCGATGACCTGGCCGTCGCTGGTAGGCCTTGCACCCGTCACAACGCTGCAGGGTGCAGCGCACATCACAAGACAATGGGGCCCACCCACGAGCCCCATGATCAAAGCAGTCCAGACCAGCGAAAACAACATGCGCTAGATGATGCGCGAAAAGCGCGCGCGGTTTCGGTCGGCCTGCAAATATCGATCAAACAGCATGGCTACTCCGCGCACAAAAAACCAGCCCAGGCCCGTGACCTTGAAGCCCTCGTCGGATAGCTGAACCAGGCCATTGCGCTGCATTTCCGCCAGTGCTGCCAGCTCCCGAGCAAAGTACTCGCGGAAATTGATCAGCCAGGCCTGCTCCATCGGCTCATACAGGACGGAGCCCTGACACATGATGGCCATGATGATGGCTCTGCGCACCAGATCGTCACGCGAGAGCGCCAATCCGCGCTGCACGGGCAGCATGCCGCCATCAATGGCGTCGTAATACTCTTCCAGGGTCTTGACGTTCTGGCTGTAGGTGGCGCCCACCTTGCCGATGGCCGATACGCCCAACGCAATCAGGTCGCAATCGGGCTGGGTGCTGTAGCCCTGGAAATTGCGATGCAGGCGCCCCTGGCGCTTGGCGACGGCCAGAGAGTCGTCGGGCAGCGCAAAGTGATCCATGCCCACATAGACATAGCCGCCATTCATGAAGGCATCAATTGCGCCGGAGAGCATGTTCAGCTTGTCCTGTCCCATGGGCAAGTCAGCGGATGCAATACGCCTTTGCGGCTTGAAGCGCTCAGGCAGATGCGCATAGGCATACAACGCAATGCGGTCGGGACGCAGCTCATTGACCTGGGCCAGCGTTCGCGCAAAAGACTCGGTTGTCTGCTTGGGCAGACCGTAGATCAGGTCCACATTGATGGAGACAAAGCCCAGACGGCGGGCCTCGGCCACCAACTCAAAGACTTGCTCGGCGGGCTGCTCCCGGTGCACCGCTTTCTGCACTGCGGGATCAAAATCCTGCACGCCAAAGCTCAGGCGATTGAAGCCCATGTCCTTGAGTGCCTTCAACCTCTCGTTGCTGACCGTGCGCGGATCGACCTCGATGGAATACTCGCCGGCTGGATCGAGCTTGAAATGCTCACGCATCAGAAGCATCAGCTGCCGCAGCTCGGCATCGCTGAAGAAGGTCGGCGTGCCGCCTCCCAGATGCAGCTGGCTTACCAACTGGCCTTTACCGCAATGCTCGGTATGCATGGCCAGTTCACGGCTCAGATAATCCAGATACTCGGCAGCCTTCTCATGATGCTTGGTCACGATCTTGTTGCAGGCGCAGTAATAGCAAAGCGACTCGCAAAACGGCACATGCACATAAACGGACAGGGGCAAGGCACGTGAGCCCGAATGCGTCTTGCGCTGTTTCAATGCCAGGATATAGTCATCTGCACCAAAAGCCTCAACAAAACGGTCGGCTGTTGGGAATGATGTGTAGCGTGGGCCGGGGATATCAAAGCGGCTCAGCAACTCAGGCGTGACTGCGGTCATAACTGGGAGTTAGGGTGCGCCCACACTCTGTATAGAGCAGATTTCAATGGAAATCAGATCCTGAAAATCATGCCCGAAATAGGCAAAAGCGCATGTTTTTGAACGAATACGGGCAATGTGCCCCAAGGCAATCACCCTGTCCTTGATGAAAATCAAGAGACATCAAGGCGAGTGCTGCGACAATTTGATCCATCTCATCTTCAACCACGAGGTCAACGACCGGCGCGACTCTCCACTCTGTGTCTGTCTGCGCCGTTGCTAAAAGCCCATGAATCTTCAGACCATCAAAGCATCCTGCTCCAACTGCAATCTGCGTGAACTGTGCATGCCCATGGGCCTGGACGATGAACAAATGGAGCGTATTGACGAGATTGTGGCCACGCGCCGCAAGGTCAAGCGCGGCGGGCTGCTATTTCGCAATGGAGAAGAGTTCACCTCGCTGTACGCCATTCGCACCGGCTTCTTCAAGACCAGCGTGGCCACTGAAGACGGACGCGACCAGGTCACAGGCTTTCAGATGGCCGGCGAGATCATTGGCCTGGACGGCATCGTCAACGACCACCACACCTGCGATGCCGTGGCCCTGGAAGATGCCGAAGTCTGCATCATGCCTTTCGACAAGCTCGAGCAGCTCTCGCGCGAAGTCACGGCGCTGCAAAATCATGTGCACAAGGTCATGAGCCGCGAAATCGTGCGCGAGCATGGCGTAATGCTGCTGCTGGGCAGCATGCGCGCCGAAGAGCGTCTGGCAGCCTTTGTGCTGAACCTGGTGCAGCGTCTGTCGGCACGCGGCTTTTCGAAGTCGGAGTTGGTGCTGCGCATGACGCGTGAAGAAATCGGCAGCTATCTGGGCCTCAAGCTGGAGACCGTGAGCCGCACCTTCTCCAAGTTCGCCGAGGAAGGCATCATCGAAGTCAGACAGCGCCATCTGCGCATTCTGGATACCGATGCGCTCAAGCGCATCGTCAACAGCCAGCAATGCCAGGGCTAAGTTCAGACAGCGGGCTTTTTTGATGGCAGCGAATGCCTGCCAGAAGCTTCCCGCCGCCGAGGCCGCCGGCACAGAGAGCGACCAAGCACCATCCGGGGCCGCCACCGGCCCCGAAACTGCGGCCCTGTGCGCAGCGCTTCACTCGACCAGGGGCTCCGAGACTATGCCCTGGTTCAGATCGCTGGCCGAACGCCCCAACATGACAGTCATCAGTCCGCTGGCCACGGCGACCGCCCAGAAGGCAAAAAAGGCCAGGGTGTAAATGGCATTGCGCGACCATTCCAGAGGCGAGCCCAGCCAGTGCATGTCCAGCGGGTCCACAAAGGCAAATACCACCATTTCCATGATTGCCGCGGCCAGAAAAGCCGGCCAGACAATCCACATCCAGCGTCGAGCATCCATCGCGATTCTCCTTGGCCTGTGGTTTTGAACCCATTTTGCACAATTGCCATGACCTTCCCTGCCATACCAAGGGCATGCACTCAGATAGGAAACCCTGAACCGCTATTATTTAAAGAGCTTCCAGTGCATTCTTTGTATTGACTTAAGGTCAATATCTATCTGAAATAAGCTTTGATAAAGCGCTATGCGCTCCTGATATTGAACCCGCCCGGCCATCCTTTGCCGGTTTTTGAGCACTGCAGACAACCGTCCGACTCTGCGGTCGACCAAGACATAGAGCTCCGCCACGACCGGCCGTGCTCCAGAAAAGTCTGCAACCATAGGCGTAAAAAAAGGCCGCGGAAGCGGCCTTGAGGATGATGCGTTGAAATCGCAGTCAGCGATCCAGCGGATGATCCTTGGCTGGCGTCGCGGCATGGTTGCGCCCCGTCACTGCCGGCGCCAGGCTTTTTTCACTTTCGCTCAGGCGCTGGTTGATTTCCATGCCATGGCGGTAGTAGTCAGGGTCAATCACGGGATCGGGCCTGCTCATTGCGATGTATGCGGTGACAAAGCCGGCAATCACCACGATCACCGGGCCGGCGATGATGAGCCAGACATGGGCAAACTTCCACCAGGGCTTGCCGTCCTCAGGGTGGATGATCTTGGCCGTTTGCGAGACCTTGGCTTGTGCTGCCAACATGATGAAACCTCTTTCCAAAATTCTGACCACCCAGGCACGCATGGCAGGGTGGCATCAATTGTTGCCGATTGGCGGTGCCCTTGTCCGGCCTCCGTGATGGCTCATGAAGACCGGCAAGACTTGGCATTAACGCGGCACCAGGAACACCGTCTTTTCGGAAATACGCCCTGCTCCGGCAGTCACTGCATCCACATTGAAGTGTACGGGGTGCGAGCCGGGAGTGGCTGAGCCATACGGAATCTGCAGCCGCACCGCAATGCCACGTGTCTCTGCAGGGCCAACGCTCACTTCCTGATCGGATGCGACCTCCAGATTCTCCAGGCCCTCGGCGCTGATACGGTAGCGCTGCTCGGACTCGGTGGCGTTCATGATCTGCAGACGGTAGACGTTCTCCAGCTTGCCGCCCGCCACGATGCGCGAAAGCGCGGCACGGTCGCGAATCACGTCGACCTTGAGCGGCTCGCGCAGCACCAGACTGGCGATCATGGCGGCGCTGAGGGCTACCAGCACGGCCGAGTAGATCAGCACGCGCGGACGGAAAATGCGGCGAATCACCTGCACCTGCTTCCAGGCCTTGGCCACGGCATTCTGAGTGGTCAACCGGATCAGGCCACGCGGATACTCCATCTTGTCCATCACGGAGTTGCAGGCATCGATGCACAGACCGCAGCCGATGCACTCATACTGCAGCCCCTTGCGGATGTCGATGCCCACAGGGCAGACCTGAACGCAAAGCTTGCAATCTATGCAGTCCCCCAGGCCTTGTGCCTTGTAGTCAACGTCTTTCTTGCGCGGGCCGCGCGCTTCACCACGCTGGGCGTCGTAGCTGACGATCATGGTGTCCTTGTCGAACATGGCGCTCTGGAAGCGTGCATAGGGGCACATGTACTTGCAGACCTGCTCGCGCATATAGCCGGCATTGCCGTAGGTTGCGAACCCGTAGAACGCCACCCAGAAAATCTGCCAGCCGCCCTGGAAGGCCATCAGCTCCACACCCAGTTCACGGATGGGCACGAAGTAGCCGACAAAGGTGAAGCCTGTCCAAAGAGACAGAACGATCCAGAGAAACTGCTTGAGCGACTTCTTCCAGATTTTCTCGAAGGTCCAACCATGCTTGTCGATACGCATGCGGGCACTGCGATCGCCTTCGACCTTGCTCTCGATCCACATGAAGATCTCGGTGTAGACCGTCTGCGGACAGGAGAAGCCACACCACAGACGCCCGGCCACGGCGGTAAACAGGAACAGCCCCAGCGCGCTGATGATCAGCAGCCCCGTCAGATAGATGAAGTCCTGCGGATACAGCACCAGTCCGAACAGATAGAAGCGCCGCGCCCCGAGGTCGAACAGCACCATCTGGCGCTCACCCCACTGCAGCCAGGGCAGACCGTAGAAGACGATCTGGGTCAGGAACACCATGATCCAGCGCCAGCGCGAGAAGACGCCGCTGATGGCGCGCGAGTACACCTTCTGTTCGGAGGCGAACATGGGCATATATTCCTGACCGCCGTCCACAGGCTCAGCCGTGATCGGAATGACTTTGCGAGGTTTCTCCGGATCGCAGGGCATCGCAGTTCCTTAATATTTTTGTAATTACTGAAAATTCAAATGCGAAAAAGGCGGTGCCTCGGCACCGCCTTCATCACCCGTCTTACTTCCGGGCGCTTGCGTTGGACAGCCCCCAGACATAGGAAGCCAGCACCGCGATCTGCGCCTCGGTCAGCTTGTCCTTCTGAGCAGGCATCTCGTTCATCTTGCCATGGTTGACCATGTCGACAATGACGGACTCGCCCCAGCCATGCAGCCAGATGTCATCGGTCAGGTTGGGTGCGCCAAGCGCCTGGTTACCCTTGCCGTCCATGCCGTGGCAAGCCGCGCAGGCCACGAACTTGGACTTGCCCTGCGAAGCCTTGACGGCATCGTGGGGGCTGCCCGACAGGCTCAGCACATAGTGCGCCACATTGCGCACATCTTCCGCCGAGCCCACGGCTGCCGCCATGGGAGGCATCACGCCGATGCGGCCGTTGGTGATGGTTTCCTTGATCTTGTCGGGCGTGCCGCCATGCAGCCAGTCACCGTCGCCCAGATTGGGGAAGCTCTTGCTGCCGCGCGCATCGGAGCCGTGGCATTGCGCGCAGTTGTTCATGAACAGACGCTCGCCGATGGCCATGGCCTGGGGGTCCTTGGCCATTTCTTCGGTGGGCATGCTGACGAACTTGGCGTACATGGGCTCCAGGTCGACACGGGCCTTCTCCATTTCCTTGTCATAGGCACCATACTGGGTCCAGTCCAGCTCGCCCTTGAAGGAACCCAGACCTGGATAGGCCACCAGATAGGCCAGGCTGAAGACCACGGTGATCACGAACAGCCCCATCCACCACTTGGGCATGGGGTTGTTGAGCTCGCGCAGGTCTTCGTCCCAGACGTGACCGGTGGTGTTGTCCGTGGAAGGAACGACCTTGCGGCGCGCCACCAGCACCAGCAGCAAGAAGCAGCCGAGGATGCCGATCAGCGAAACGGCCGCGATATACACGGACCAGAAGTTGTTAAAGAAGTCGCTCATGGGATGTTCTCGTTGTAGTGATCAGACTCAGTCTTCCAGGAATGGAACCTGAGCTGCCTCGTCAAAACGGGCCTGGTTGCGGCGGGCATACGCCCACCACCAGATACCCACGAAGCACGCCAGCGATGCCAGTGTGGCCAGAACACGCATGGTGGTGATATCCATTTTCCAGTCCCTCCTCTGTTACTTGACGGCGCGACCCAGGACCTGCAGATAGGCAATCACTGCCTCCATCTCGGTCTTGTCCTTGACTTCGGCCTGAGCACCAGCGATCTCCGCATCGGTGTAGGGCACGCCCACCTTGCGCAGCGCGCTCATGCGCGTTGCCACGGCCGTGTCATCCACCTTGTTGGCTTCCAGCCAGGAGTAAGCAGGCATGTTGGACTCGGGCACCACATCACGCGGGTTGTTCAGGTGGATGCGATGCCATTCGTCGCTGTACTTGCCGCCCACACGGTGCAGGTCGGGGCCGGTGCGCTTGGAGCCCCACTGGAAGGGGTGGTCGTACACGAACTCGCCCGCCACCGAGTAGTGGCCGTAGCGCATGGTCTCGGCGCGGAAGGGACGGATCATCTGCGAGTGGCAGTTGTAGCAACCCTCGCGCAGATAGACGTCGCGTCCCATCAGCTGCAGCGGCGTGTAGGGCTTGAGACCCGCCACGGCTTCGGTCGTGGACTTCTGGAAGAACAGCGGCACGATTTCCACCAGGCCACCAATGGTCAGCACGAACAGCGTCAGCGCGATCAGCAAAAAGTTGCTGGTCTCGATCTTCTCGTGCGAAAAGCTCTTGGGAGCTGCGTTATTTTGATCAGACATTGCTTTTGCTCCTCAATGCTCAGGCGTGAGCCACCACGGCAGGCACTGCCACCTTGACGGAACGGCCGGCCATTGCGGTCTTCCAGGTGTTCCATGCCATCACCAGCATGCCGCCCAGATACAGCAGACCGCCAGTCACGCGAATCACATAGAAGGGATAGGTCGCCTTCACGCTTTCCACGAAGGTGTAGGTCAGCGTGCCGTCGGGGTTGACGGCGCGCCACATCAGGCCCTGCATCACACCGGCAATCCACATTGCGGCGATGTACAGCACGATGCCGATGGTCGCCATCCAGAAGTGCAGCTCGATCGCGGGCACGGAGTGCATTTTTTCGCGGCCGAAGAGGCGGGGAATCAGGTAGTACAGAGAGCCCATGGTGATCAGACCCACCCAGCCCAGAGCGCCGGAGTGCACGTGGCCCACGGTCCAGTCGGTGTAGTGGCTCAGCGCGTTGACGGTCTTGATGGCCATCATCGGGCCTTCGAAGGTGGACATGCCGTAGAACGACAGGGACACGATCAGGAAACGCAGGATGGGGTCGTCACGCAGCTTGTGCCAGGCACCCGACAGCGTCATGATGCCGTTGATCATGCCGCCCCAGCTGGGAGCCAGCAGGATCAGCGAGAACACCATGCCCAGCGACTGGGCCCAGTCGGGCAGCGCGGTGTAGTGCAGGTGGTGAGGACCGGCCCACATATAGGTGAAGATCAGTGCCCAGAAGTGCACGATCGACAGGCGGTACGAGTACACGGGACGACCGGCCTGCTTGGGGATGAAGTAATACATCATGCCCAGGAAGCCGGCGGTCAGGAAGAAGCCCACGGCGTTGTGGCCATACCACCACTGGACCATGGCGTCTTGCACGCCGGCATAGGCCGAGTAGCTCTTCATCCAGCCTGCAGGAATGGAGACGTTGTTGACCACGTGCAGCAAGGCCACGGCCAGGATAAAGGCACCGAAGAACCAGTTGGCCACATAGATATGCTTGACCTTGCGGATGCCGATGGTGCCGAAGAACACGATGGCATAGGACACCCAGGTCACGGTGATCAACAGGTCGATGGGCCATTCCAGTTCGGCATATTCCTTGCCCTGGGTGTATCCCAGGGGCAGGCTGATGGCCGCAGCCACGATGACCAGTTGCCAGGCCCAGAAGGTCAGGCTGGCCAGCTTGGGCATGAACAGTTTGGTCTGGCAGGTGCGTTGCACCACGTAGTAGCTGGTGGCGAACAAGGCCGAGCCACCAAAGGCGAAGATCACGGCATTGGTATGCAGCGGGCGCAGACGTCCGTAGCTCAGCCAGGGAATGCCGAAGTTGAGTTCCGGCCAGGCCAGCTGGGACGCGATAAACACGCCCACTGCCATACCTACCACCCCCCATACCACGGCCATGATAGAGAACTGTCTTACGACGGTGTCGTCGTAATAGACAGCATTGTTATTTGTTGCTTCCATCGGGCACCTCTTAGATTTCTTGCAAAGTGTTCACTGGTTTCTCATTGGGCTCGTTGAGCCACATCAATCGTCGCGAAGAATGCGCTCGCCTTCCTGTTCCACGCTCTCGAACTGGCCCCGGTACACGGCCCACCACAGGGCAGCCACAATGGCCATGACCAGAACAACCGACAGCGGAATCAATACATACAGAATGTCCATCAATGGCCTCCTTGAATCAGTGGCATGACGGTGCCCCGCAGCGCAAGGTGCGCGGGGGCGGACGCGTTGCTATCAGCAGCCTGCAGCGGCAACGCACGTGCAAGACGAGCTGCGTTGGCGACGACCAGCAAGGAGCTCAGCGCCATGCCGAGCCCTGCCAGCCAGGCAGGCATCCAGCCCACGAGGGCCAGAGGAATAGAGATCGCGTTATAGGCTGCTGCCCAGCCCAGGTTCTGGCGCACCACGGACAGGGTCCGTCGGGCCAGCAACAGGCTTTGCAACACTAACTCCAGGCTGTCTCCCAGTACCACGAAGTCTGCTCGCGATTGTGCCAGCGGCACTGCTCTACCAAAAGCAAAAGAGACATGCGCTCCGGCTAAAACTGGGCCGTCATTCAGGCCGTCGCCCACCATGGCAACTTTATGCCCTGCTGCCTGTGCCGCCTGCATGGCTGCCAGCTTGTCCTGCGGTTTGCAGTCGCCCTGCGCCTGCTCGATGCCCAGCTTGGCGGCCACAGTTTGCACCGCTGCAGAGCGGTCACCCGAGAGCAGTTGCACCGTCACGCCTTGCTGCCTCAGGTCGGCAATGACCTGGGCTGCTTCAGGGCGCACATCCTCGCTCAGATGGAACTGCGCCAGGGGCAGCCAGCCACCTTGCGATTCCTCGGCCAGCACCACGCTCTGCCCCAGCTCATGCGGAGCCAGCTCAGGCACGCCGCAATGCGCGGCCGAGCCCAGACGAAGATGGCGGCGCAAGGCGGTATTGCTGCGCGCCTGCACCCAGACATCGAGGCCGCTGCCAGCGATTTCCTGGACGGAATCCAGCAGCCATGCGCTGGCAGGCAATTCGGCCACCTCGGCCGCCTGGGCCAGTGCCTTGGAAGCGGGATGCATGGACTGGCGCGCCAGCAAGGCGGCCAACGCCAGCAGCTCATCGGTGTTTTGACCTTCAGCAGGCGTCAGCGCGCGCAGCACCAGGCCGTCGCGCGTGAGCGTTCCGGTCTTGTCGAACACCAGCGTATCCACGGCGGCCAGCGCCTCCAGCCCCTGCAGATTGCGCACCAGCACGCCGCTGCGCGCCAGGGTGCCGGCCGCCGTAAGCATGGCCACGGGGGTGGCCAGGGAAAGCGCACAGGGGCAGGTGACGATGAGCACGGCCACGGCCACCATCATGGCCTTGCCTGGGTCGGTGGGCCACCACCAGATGGCTGCAGCCAGCGCCGCCAGCAGCACCACGACGAGAAAAGGCCGGGCCACCTTGTCGGCCAACTGGGCCAGTGTTGGCTTTTGCAGCGAAGCGCTTTCCATCAGATTCACGATCTGCGCAAAGCGGGTGCCCTCACCCACGCTATCCACTCTCACCTCGACAACACTGTCAAGGTTGTAGCTGCCGGCGGTGACTGCATCGCCCTGTGCGCGCAAAACAGGCGTGGATTCGCCAGTCAGAAGAGCCTCATCGGCATGGGTGGTGCCGCGCAGAATCCGGCCGTCAGCGGGGAAAGCCTCGCCCGCGAGCACACGCACCACATCACCCACACGCAGGCGGCGCGTGGCCACACGCTCGAACTCGCCCGAGTCGGGCTGCTGACGCAGCACCGAATCCGGCAGCCGGTTCATCACGGCTTCCAATGCACCGGCCGTGCGATCGCGCAGACGCAGCTCCAGCCAGCGCCCCGTGAGCAGGAAAAAGACAAACATGGTCAGCGAGTCGAAGAAGACTTCCTGACCAAAGGGACCGGCAGGATCAAAAGTTCCCAGCGTGCTGATGACGAAGGTGATCAGCATGCCTATGGCCACGGGCAGATCCATGCTCACGCGGCGCTGGGTGATGTCCTTGAGCGCGCTCTTGAAGAACGGGCCGCAGCAAAACAGCACCACGGGCAGAGAAATCACCCAGGATGCCCAGCGCAGCAAGGTCTCCATCTCCAGCGACAGGTCGCCGGGACGCGCCGTGTAGGCAGGCCATGCATACATCATCACCTGCATCATGCACAGGCCGGCCACCAGCCAGCGCCACAGGGCACGGCGCGTCTCGGCCTGGCGCAGCTCGCGCGCAAATGCGTCGCGCGCGGGCAAGGCGCGGTAGCCCGCACGCAAGACGGCCTCCATCCATTGCGATGGAAGCACCTGGGTCGGGCGCCACTGGACACGGGCTCGGCGCGTTGCGGCGCTGACTTCGGCGGCCTGCACTCCGGGGACGGCTCTGAGCGCCTCCTCGATGGTCAGCGCACATGCAGCACAGTGCATGCCCTCCAAAACCACAAAAGAGTCCCAAACTGGGAATTCGGTCGTGTTTTCGGAGACTGGAGCCTTGGAGCCCTGGCCGGCGGGTCGGCCAAACGAGCTCCATTCTTGCGGATCGTCCAGCAGATGACTGTGCATCTGGGACACGTTCAGGAAACCGGTGTCAGCAACAGCAGGCTCTGCCGCGGATGGCTGGACAGTAGTGTGTTGGGACATGTTTCAAGCGTAACTACGCCAGATGATACCCATCTTGACATTAATCAACCGTTAACTGCCCAATCGACATATGCTTGTATTTACAACGCATGCAACCCAAGGAGAAAGCTATGTACAACCGCATTTTGATTGCTACCGACGGCACCGAACTCTCAGACAAGGCTGTGCATGCAGGCCTGGATCTGGCCGCTTTGTGCGGCGCCAGCGTGATTGCGCTCAAGGTTGTCTCGCACTATCCGCGCAGCTATCTGGAAGGCAGCGACTTGCTGGACATCAAGGAAGCCAAGCGCATTGAGGAGCAATGGACCAATCAGGCCCAGACCCTGCTGAACGGCGTCAAAGCCTTTGGCCATGAGCGCAAGGTCAATGTCACCACCGAAATCGCCCACTCCGACCTGGTAGCCGAGTCGATTGTGGAGATGGCCAAAAAGCACGACTGCGACCTGATCGTCATGGCTTCGCACGGTCGCAAGGGTCTGCAGCGCCTGCTGCTGGGCAGCGAAACCCAGCATGTGCTGACGCACTCGCCCGTGCCTGTGCTGGTGCTGCGCTGATCGGATCCCCCTGAGCCGCTTAGCGGCTTCCCTTGAGGGGATGGCATCTGTACTGGGGGACGGCCCTGGCCGGTCGCCCCGGCCGGTCGCCCTGACCGGGCGTCCCTGACCGGGCGTCCCTGACCGGGCGTCCCTGACCGGGCGTTCCTGGCCCGGCTTGTCCCAGATATTCGGTGACACAGGCCGCTCAAGGGCCGCCGTTTGCAACTCACAAATTAAAAGCAGCTTGCGTACAAGCCGCTTTATTTTTGAGTCGATTCAATGCTGAATATGGCTTACAGACTGCACAATCAGCTCACTTTTCAGGAGTCAAGTCAAAAGACAAGCGCCTGAAACACAGGCAATATTGCAGCCAAAAACCAACGCTTGGCGTCCGCTTCGACCGGGTTCAGGAGAACTCCTGCTGATACTGATCGCGCAGCAGCTTCTTCTGGACCTTGCCCATGGTGTTGCGCGGCAGGCTGTCCACCACATAGCAGCGCTTGGGCACCTTGAAATTGGCCAGCCTGGCCTTGAGCGACTCCAGAATCTTCAACCCATCCAGCTGCACGCCCTTGCGCGGCACGATGACGGCAACGCCGACCTCGCCAAAGTCCGGATGCGGCACGCCCACCAAGGCACTTTCATCCACACCGGGAAGATCGTTGATGAAGCCCTCCACCTCGGCCGGATAGACGTTGTAGCCGCCCGAGATGATCAAGTCCTTGCTGCGCCCCACAATGCTGAAATAGCCGCGCTCGTCCTGCAGGCCCACATCGCCGGTCTTGAACCAGCCGTCGGCCGTGAACTCCTCTGCCGTCTTCTCGGGCATGCGCCAGTAGCCCTTGAAGACATTGGGGCCCTGCACCTCGATATTGCCGATCTCGCCTGCGGGCAGGGCCTTGCCGTCATCGCCATGAATGCGCACGCCCACGCCAGGCAGGGGAAAGCCGACGGTTGCGCCGCGACGCTCGGCCTCATTGCCATAGCGCGCATCTGCCTGATAGGGGTTGGAGGTCAGCATGATGGTCTCGCTCATGCCATAGCGCTCAAGGATGGTGTGACCGGTACGTGTCTTCCAGGCACGGAAGGTCTCGATCAGCATGGGCGCCGAGCCCGAGATGAACAGACGCATGTGCGCAGCCATGTCGCGGTCCAGCCTGGCATCGGCCAGCATGCGTACATAAAGGGTTGGCACCCCCATGAAGACGGTCGCATCCTTGAAGCGCGCCATGACGGCCTCGGGCTCGAAGCGGGCAAACCAGATCATGGGACTGCCGTTGAGCAGCGCCCCGTGAATGGCGACAAACAGGCCATGCACATGGAAGATGGGCAGCGCGTGAATCAGCACATCGCCGTCCTGCCAGCCCCAGTAGACCTTGAGCATGGCCGCATTGCTCAGCAGATTGCCGTGGCTGAGCATGGCGCCCTTGCTGCGCCCCGTGGTGCCGCTGGTGTAGAGAATCGCCGCCAGATCGTCGGCGCGGCGCGCAGCGACCTGGTGCTCATCGCTATGGTGCGCCGCACGCTCCAGCAAGCTGCCCGTGCGATCAGTGCCGAGGGTGTAGACATGGCCCACGCCGTGGTTGAAGGCAATCTTGGACACCCAGCCAAAACAGCCGGGGGAGCAGACCACCACGGCCGGCTCGGCATTGGTGATGAAGTACTCCATCTCGGCGCTCTGGTAGGCCGTGTTCAGCGGCAGGAACACATGGCCGCTGCGCAGCGTGGCCAGGTAGAGCATCATGGCTTCGACCGACTTTTCCACCTGCACCGCAATGCGGCTGCCCTCGGGCAGATCCAGCGAGGCCAGCAGATTGGCCATGCGTGCACTGCCCTGCTCCAGATCGGCCCAGGTGTAGTAGAGGCTGGAGCCATCGGGCTCGATGGCCTCCACGGCGATTTTCGTCAGATCCGCAGGAAATGCAGCGCGCAGCGCGCTGAAAAGATTGGCTTGAGGCATGTCGGTCATCGTGATGCTGTCGAACTCGGAAACGGTGAAAGCAAAAGGTCCATGGCCATCATAGGCCCGGCCCTGGCCTGGCCGGTGGCGCAAGGCACTGGAAAAATCACTTCTTCAAAATGGGGCGTCAGCAAAGGGCGCCCCGCAAGGCAGCCAGCAGGCTCAGGAGTCAATTTTCACATTCGCCGCCTTGACCACATGGGCCCAGCGCTGGATCTCGCTTTGCACCATGCTGGCAAACTGCGGCTGGCTCAGCTGCCCGTAATCGGCGCCGTTCTTGGCCCAGGCAGCCTTGATGTCCTCGGCGGCACCGATCTTGCGCACCTCGTCCAGCATCTGCTGCTGCACGGCGGCAGGTGTGCCCTTGGGGGCCCATAGCCCATACCAGGTGGTGACGGTGAAGTCCGGCAGGCCGCACTCGGCCGCGCTGGGCACATCGGGAAAGGCGGGGTTGCGCTTGGCACCCGCCACCATCAAGGCCTTGATGCGGCCACCCTTGATATGCTGGGCCGATGAGCCCAGGCCATCGAACAGCATGTCCACATTGCCGGCAATCAGGTCCTGCAGCGCCGGCCCTGCGCCTTTGTAGGGGATATGGGTGATCTGGGTCTTGGTCTGCAGCTTGAACAACTCGCCCGCCAGATGGTGCGAGGAACCCGGCCCTGCCGAGGCATAGTTGTACTTGCCGGGGTTGGCACGCAGGTCCTGAACAAGAGCCTGCAAGCTGGCATGCGTCACCTTCTTGGGATTGACCACCACGACCTGCGGCACGCTGGCCAGCAGCGCCAGCGGGATGAAGTCGCGCTCCAGATCGTATTCGAGCTTGGGATAGACCGATGGCGCAATCACATGGTGGGTGCCGCCCATGAAGAAGTTGTAGCCATCGGGTGCGGCCTTGGCCGCAATGCTGGCACCCAGCGTACCGCCCGCGCCACCGCGGTTGTCTATCACCAGGGTCTTGCCCGAAGTCTTGGCAAACTGGGCAGAGAACGGTCGGGCAAAGGTGTCGGTGCCACCGCCGGCAGGAAAAGGCACGATCAGATTGACAGGCCTGCTCGGCCATTCCGATGCCTGGGCCATGCCGGACCAGCCCCACGCCCCTGCCGCTAAAAATGCCCCCGTCGACCCAAGCAGCGTGCGCCGCTGCAAACCCACGCTCTTTGCCCAAGAATCCTGCATGCATGTCTCCTCTGCGCGCCCGGTCAGCCGCATCGCCGCCGCCAGGCTTGTGGTTGGAAGACGCAGCAGCAAAAGCCGGCTCAGGCCGGGCGCAGCGCGAGCCGCGATGCACTCAACCCTTGCACAGTGATTCGATCTCCGAGGAAACGGGAATCTTGCTCTGCGCCAACAGGCTGCGGTGCTTGTCCAGGCGCTTGAGGTCATACAGATAGTTGACCATCAGCCCCATGGATTGCTTGAGCCCCTTGGACGACAGGTCTGCCGCCCAGTTCAGGCGCTCCACGCGCGCACCGTTGCCAAGGTGAAAGCGTGCCACGGCATCCAGCGGACGACCCTTGGCAGTTTCCCGACCCAGATAGCGCGCAGCGCAGAACATGGCAGCCTGACGCACCACCGATTTCTCCGGCAGCGAGCCGGGATCGTCCAGTGCAGCCAGCAATTGCGCGGCACTCACTCCGCCGGCGACTTTTTCCAGGGCTGCCTTTTGCTTGTCGTCAAGCTCCGCCAGCGCCGCATCGCCGTTCTTGCTCAGCCAGCTGCGCAGTCCCGGAATCGGCGACAGCGTGGCGAACTGCTTGAGCTTGGGAAACTCCTGCGTGAGCGTCTCCACCACATGCTTGATCAGCGAATCACCGAAGCTCACGCCCTTGAGTCCGGTCTGGGTGTTGCTGATGGAATAGAAGATGGCGGTGTTGGCCTTGGCCAGATCGGCAGCCGCTGCGGCCTCGTCCAGCAACGGAGCCATGCTGCCAGCCATCTTGTCCAGCAGTGCCACCTCCACAAAGATCAGCGGCACATTGGGCATGCGCGGGTGGAAGAACCCATAGCAGCGGCGGTCGCTGTCGAGGCGATTCTTCAGATCGGCCCAGCTGCGGATATCGTGCACTGCCTCGTACTTGATCAGCTTTTCGAGCAGCGATGCAGGCGAATCCCAGTTCAGGCTTCTGAGCTCCAGCAAGGCCACATCGAACCAGCTGGAGAACAGATGCTCCAGCTCGGCGTCCAGCGCCACATAGTGCTGCTCCGCCTTGGGCAAGGCCAGCAACTCGGCGCGCATGTCGACCAGAAAGCCCATGCCGCCCTTGGGCTGGGCAAAACGCTGCAACAGCCGCGTGCGCGATGAAACCAGGGCGCGGCGCAGGCTCATCTCGGCCTCGCCACGCTCCACATCGCTGCCCGCCTTGTCGTAGCGCTCGCGGGCCGCCTGCAGGGCCTTGGCATCAGGGCCGAACTTTTCAATCGCCAGCAGCCAGAAGTCCTTGCGTGCGGCCAGGTCGGCCTTGCCATACCAGTCCATCAGCAGCTGCGCGTGACGGCCACCCTCCACGTCGCTGAGCGCGGTATCGGCGACCTGCTGCATGTCCTGCAGCAAGCGACGCAGCTCGCGCGGCGACAGCGCCTCCTCCCCACGACGCAAGGTGGCTTCCAGGCGTTGTGCCAGCGGGCGATGCTGGCCATCGCCCTTCTCGCCCTCTGCACCGCGCACCCACAGCTTGGTTTGCTCAATCCACTCGGCTGCCCACCCCATATGCATCTCCTTGTTCCAGCACCATCATGCTCTCATTGAAGAAGCAGATACCGCAATTGCAGTAACGCTTTCAGCCATTATGTGCAGTTTTTCGGCCTCGCATGGCACGCCATGAAAAACGCAGACCGGAGTCTGCGCTTTTCTGGATTTGGCCTTCAGGCCGTGGTCCGCTGAACCGCGTAGGCCTGGCGCTTGCCGCACCACACCCACATGAGCACACCGGCCACGATCATGGGAATGCACAGCCACTGCCCCATGCTCATGCCCAGCGACAGAATGCCCAGGAAGTCGTCGGGCTCGCGGAAGTACTCAGCAATGAAGCGGAAGGCCCCATAGCCGATCAGAAAAACCGCCGCGACCTGGCCGGGCTTGCGCTCCTTGCGCGCGTAAAGCCACAGGATGATGAACAGCAGCAGCCCTTCCATCAGGAACTGATAGATCTGCGAGGGATGACGCGGCAGCATGGAGCCGCTTTGCGGGAACACCATGGCCCAGGGCAGATCGGCACTCGCAAAACGTCCCCAGAGTTCGCCGTTGATGAAGTTGCCGATGCGGCCCGCAGCCAGCCCTGTGGGCACGCAGGGCGCCACAAAATCTGCGACTTCCAGCCAGTTGCGCCTGCGCGAGCGCGCAAACCAGATCATGGAGCCGATGACGCCCAGCAGGCCGCCGTGAAAACTCATGCCGCCCTGCCAAACGGCAAGAATCTCCAGCGGATGCGAGAGGTAGTAGCCGGGCTTGTAGAACAGGCAATAGCCGATGCGCCCGCCCACGACCACGCCCAGCACGCCGAGAAAGAGAATGTCCTCCACATCCTTGCGCGCCCAGGCACGCTCGCCCGTCATGTATTTGAATGGAGGGTGGTGCAGTCGGCGCGTGCCCAGAAACAGGAACAGACCAAAGGCCACCAGATAGGTAATGCCATACCAGTGCACGGCCAGCGGGCCAATCTGCACGGCTACAGGATCAATGTGCGGATACATCAGCATGTCAGGCATTGTGCCGCAGGCCGATGACGTTTCTGCAAAACTGCATGCTCCGAGAACGCTGCAGGGCCTCATTCACCGGCTCAAAGCCCCCTGATGCGAAAAACCTCGACCTGGCATCCTGCTGCATCCGGCGCCAGCGGCGCAGGCGGCGCTCCTTCAAGCGTCAATGCGGCTTGTCCACCGCCAGGCCCTGCTCGCGCACGGTCTGGCGCACGACCTTGGCGCTCTCATCCATCATGGCGCTCAATCGCTGCGGTGTGCCGCCCAATACCTGCACGCCCATGGCCTGCAACCGCTCCTGCACGGCAGGATCCTGCAAGGCCGCGTTGGCAGCGCCGTTGATCCTGGCCACGACGGCCTGCGGCGTTCCTGCCGGAGCAACGATGCCGAACCAGGTGATGGCCAGATCGTTGAGCGAAGGGTGACCCAACTCCCTGAACGTGGGCACCTGCGGCAGGGCAGGCAAGCGCTCCTGTGCAGCCACGGCAAACGGAACCAGGCGGCCCGCAGCCACATGCGGAGCCGACGAGGGGTATTGATCGCTGAGCACCTGGGTCTCGCCCGACAATGCGCCGCTGATCACCGGCCCCTGCCCCTTGTAGGGAATGTGGTGCAGCTTGAGCTTGAGATCGACATTGAGACGCTCGGCAATCAGATGCCCGATGGAGCCTACTCCGGCCGAGCCGATATTGAACTGACCCGGCTTGCTGCGCGCAAGAGTGAGGAACTGGGCATAGTTCTGCACACCCATGTTGGGATGCACGGAGAACACCGACGGAATGGATGCCAGTGCAACCACCGGCACAAAGGCCTTGGCAGGATCTATGCGTGCCGACTGAGGCAGCATGATGGGATTGACCACCAGCGTGCTGATGGTGCCCAGGCCGATCGTGTAGCCGTCAGGCACCGCATTGGCCACGGCCTCGGCCCCGATGAAGCCGCTGGCGCCGGAGCGGTTGTCGACCACCACGGGCTGACCCATAGTCGTGTGCATGGCATCGGCAACCAGTCGCGCCACGATGTCGGTGGAGCCTCCGGGTGTGAAAGGGACCACCAGACGCACGGGACGCTGCGGGTAACGCCCTTCTGCAGCCTGCGCCGTCAATGCCCCCAGCAAGGCCAGCAGCCCTGCTGTCTTCGACAAGAAGGAGGGGCGAACAGCGAAAGACATGGAGATCACTTTCTGGCAAGACAATAAAAACAGCCGCGCGACTTGCATCGAGCGGCTGTGGGATTGTCCGTCAGCATGGGAGGCCGCGCTGACGAAATGACGAAACAAACGTAACTTAATCGTCGAGCAGCGACAGATCGCGCACAGCGCCGGTGTCGGCGCTGGTCACCAGCTTGGCATAGGCCTTGAGGGCCGCGGAGATCTTGCGGGGACGCGCCTGGGCAGGCTTCCAGCCCTTGGCATTCTGCGCTTCACGGCGGCGGGCCAGCTCTTCGTCGCTGACCAGCATGTTGATGCTGCGGTTGGGAATGTCGATGCGGATGATGTCGCCGTTCTGCACCAGACCAATCGCGCCGCCGGCTGCCGCTTCGGGAGAGCAGTGACCGATGGACAGGCCGGAGGTACCGCCCGAGAAACGGCCGTCCGTCAGCAGCGCGCAGGCCTTGCCCAGGCCCTTGGACTTGATGTAGCTGGTGGGGTAGAGCATTTCCTGCATGCCGGGGCCGCCCTTGGGGCCTTCGTAGCGCACGATGACCACATCGCCAGCCTTGACCTTGTCGGCCAGGATGTTGGCCACGGCCTCGTCCTGCGACTCGACCACATGGGCCGGGCCTTCGAACACCAGGATCGACTCGTCCACGCCTGCGGACTTCACCACGCAGCCGTCCAGCGCGATGTTGCCGCGCAGCACGGCCAGGCCGCCTTCCTTGCTGAAAGCGTGCTCGTAGCTGCGGATGCAGCCTTCGGCACGGTCCAGGTCCAGGCTGGGCCAGCGGGTGTTCTGGCTGAACGCCACCTGCGTGGGAATGCCGGCCGGTCCGGCCATGTAGAAGTGGCGCACGGCCTCGTCCTGCGTGCGCATGATGTCCCACTGCTCCAGCGCATCCTTCATGGTCTTGGCATGCACCGTGGGCACATCGGTGTGCAGCTTGCCGGCGCGGTCCAGCTCGCCCAGGATGGCCATGATGCCGCCGGCGCGGTGTACGTCTTCGATGTGGTACTTGGGCGTGTTGGGCGCCACCTTGCACAGCTGGGGCACGACGCGCGAGAGGCGGTCGATGTCGGCCATGGTGAAGTCGATACCCGCTTCCTGGGCGATGGCCAGCAGGTGCAGGATGGTATTGGTGGAGCCGCCCATGGCGATGTCCAGCGTGATGCAGTTCTCGAACGCCTTGAAGCCGACGGAGCGCGGCAGCACGTTGTCGTTGCCGTTCTCGTAATAGTCGCGGGCCAGCTCGACGATGCGGCGGCCGGCGCGCAGGAACAGCTCTTCGCGGTCGGCATGCGTAGCGACCACGGTGCCGTTGCCGGGCAGGGACAGGCCCAGCGCTTCGGTCAGGCAGTTCATCGAATTGGCGGTGAACATGCCCGAGCAGGAACCGCAGGTCGGACAGGCGGAGCGTTCCACCTCGGCCACTTCGGCGTCGGAATAGCGTTGATCGGCCGCGATCACCATGGCATCCACCAGATCCAGCTTCTTGAACTCGATGGTCTTGGTTTCGGGGTTGGCCAGCTTGGTCTTGCCGGCTTCCATGGGGCCGCCGGAAACAAAGATCACCGGAATGTTCAGGCGCATCGCGGCCATCAGCATGCCGGGAGTGATCTTGTCGCAGTTGGAGATGCACACCAGCGCATCCGCGCAATGGGCATTGACCATGTACTCGACCGAGTCCGCGATCAGGTCGCGACTGGGCAGCGAATACAGCATGCCGTCATGACCCATGGCGATGCCATCGTCCACGGCGATGGTGTTGAACTCCTTGGCCACACCGCCGGCCGCCTCGATCTCGCGCGCGACCAGTTGCCCCAGATCCTTCAGGTGCACATGGCCAGGCACGAACTGGGTGAAGGAATTGGCAATCGCAATGATGGGCTTGTCAAAATCGCCATCTTTCATGCCGGTGGCACGCCACAGGGCGCGCGCACCGGCCATGTTGCGGCCGCCAGTGGAGGTTTTGGAACGGTATGCGGGCATGGGGTTCGCTATAAGACGTTATCGGGAAATGATTCTTTGGATTATGGCCCAGCACTGCAAGGCAGCGATGCCTAGCCCATGGCGGGCTGTCAGGCAAAACAATCGCCAGACATCGTCAATCACGATGCCTGATTCGCCACTCAACGACGTCGCTGACCCGGTGCCATGGCCTGCCTCTGACGTTCGATACGCTCTTTCTTGCGCCGGTCCATCTTGTCCATGGCCTTGCGCTTGGTATAGCCGGAAGCATCGGCCCAGGCCCACCAGGCGGCAGCCCCGCCATAAACGCCCAGAATCGGCCACCAGCTCCAGCCTGCGACAGGCCCGATCTCAGCCAGCTTGAGCAGCGACAACACGATCGCCAAACCTAACAGATACATACATCCCCCTTTTTGTTGATTTTCCAGAACACAGAGTGCACTGGAGAGTACACAAGCCAAGCACTACAATGCGCTAAAAGATCAACTTTAACCCCGCACCCTGGGAACTCATGATGAAGCAATTTCTGATCGCTTTCGCCCTTTCCGCCGCTGCCGTGGCCCCTGCCATGGCCGATCAGGCCCTGGCGCAGTCCAAGAACTGCATGGCCTGCCACGCTGTTGACAAAAAGCTGGTTGGTCCCGCATTCAAGGATGTCGCCGCCAAGTATGCAGGCCAGAAGGATGCTGCCGACAAGCTGGCTGCCAAGGTCATCAAGGGCGGCTCCGGCGTGTGGGGCCCCGTGCCCATGCCCGCCAATCCCCAGGTGAACGATGCCGATGCCAAGAAGCTGGTGGCCTGGATTCTGACGCAGAAGTAAATCGACTGCTTCTCAACGGCGCGAGACAGGGCCGTTATCAAAAACCGCATGCCTCCCATGCGGTTTTTTGTTTCTGAAGCTACCGCGACTCAGCGGATCCCCTGCTCTTTCATCAGCGCTCCGAAGCCAGGATTCCAGGCTTCGCTGCGGACCCGTGAGGTCAGCATCTGCTGCAGCACTTGACTGCTGCAGCCCGGCAGCAACTCGACCCATGGCTCGCATAGCGACGAATCGATACTGCAGCGGTTGCGATGTATCAAACCAGGCAGATGAGCGGCCCGTCGGGCAGCAGCGTGCAATAAAAAAGGCCCCTAAGGGCCTTTTTTTGGATTCACAGCCTAGGCCTGTGAATTACGCATCACGCGAAGCACGCTTGCGATCGTGTTCCTTCAGGTGACGCTTGCGCACGCGCAGGCTGGTGGGGGTGATTTCCAGCAGCTCGTCCTCTTCGATGAATTCCACGCCGTATTCCAGCGACAGTTCGATGGGTGGCGTGATCTTGATGGCATCTTCCTTGCCGCTGACGCGGAAGTTGGTCAGCTGCTTGGTACGCGTGGCGTTCACCACCAGGTCGTTGTCGCGGCTGTGGATGCCGATGATCATGCCTTCGTACACGGGGTCGCCGGCCTTCACGAACATGCGGCCACGGTCGTCCAGCTTGCCCAGGGCGTAGGTGAAGATTTCACCGTCGTCCATGGAGATCAGCACGCCGTTCTTGCGGCCGCCGATGTCGCCCTTATGGGGTTCGTAGCTGTCGAAGATGTTGGCAATCAGGCCGGAACCACGTGTCAGATTCAGGAATTCGTTGGTGAAACCGATCAGGCCACGGGCAGGAATACGGTATTCCAGACGGACGCGACCGCGGCCATCGGGTTCCATGTTCACCAGCTCGCCCTTGCGCTCGCCCAGTGCCTGCATCACGCCGCCCTGGTGGCCTTCTTCGATGTCGGCAGTCACCAGCTCGATAGGCTCGTGCTTTTCGCCGTCGATCATCTGCATCACGACGCGGGGCTTGGACACGGCCAGCTCGTAGCCTTCGCGGCGCATTTCTTCCAGCAGGATGGTCAGGTGCAGTTCACCGCGGCCGGAGACTTCAAAGATACCGTCTTCGTCGGTTTCCTTGACGCGCAGAGCCACGTTGGAGCGCAGTTCCTTTTGCAGACGGTCCCAGATCTGGCGGCTGGTCACGAACTTGCCTTCACGACCTGCCAGGGGCGAGGTGTTCACGCAGAAGTTCATGGTCAGCGTGGGCTCGTCAATCTTCAGCATGGGCAGAGGCTGGGGATTGACCGGGTCGGTGACGGTCTCGCCGATACCGATGTTTTCGATACCGCTGATCAGCACGATCTCGGAAGGACCAGCTTCGGTGGCCTGCACGCGATCCAGACCCTGGAAGGTATGCACCTGGTTGATCTTGCCGCTGTAGCTCTTGCCGTCAG
This sequence comes from Comamonas testosteroni, assembly GCF_014076415.1. Classification (NCBI taxonomy): domain Bacteria; kingdom Pseudomonadati; phylum Pseudomonadota; class Betaproteobacteria; order Burkholderiales; family Comamonadaceae; genus Comamonas; species Comamonas testosteroni. Next base: position 2,275,718 of record NZ_CP043568.1, on the reverse strand, counting down.
GACCGGCCATCACGGCCACTTGCTGGCCGGGCTTGAGCGTGCCCTGGGTGATGCGGCCCACGCCGATACGACCCACGAAGGTGGAGTAGTCCAGAGCGGAAACCTGCAGCTGCAGGGGAGCGCTGGCATCGCCCTGCACGGAAGGCACGTGATCCAGGATGGTGTCGAACAGGGCGGACATGTCCTCACCCCACTTGGCACCGGGCTCGCCCTCTTCCTTGGACGACCAGCCGTTGATGCCGGAGGCGTAGACCACGGGGAAGTCCAGCTGCTCGTCGGTGGCACCCAGCTTGTCGAACAGGTCGAAAGCGGCGTTGATCACCTTGTCGGGGTTGGCGCCGGGCTTGTCCACCTTGTTCACCACCACGATGGGGCGCAGGCCCAGGGCCAGAGCCTTCTTGGTCACGAAACGCGTCTGGGGCATGGGGCCCTCTTGCGCATCGATCAGCAGCACCACGCCGTCAACCATGGACAGAGCGCGTTCCACTTCGCCGCCGAAGTCCGCGTGACCGGGCGTGTCGAGAATGTTGATGTGGGTGTCCTTCCAGGACACGGCACAGTTCTTGGCCAGAATGGTGATGCCGCGCTCACGTTCGATGGCATGGTTGTCCATCACGGTGTCGACGACTTTTTCGTGCTCGGCAAAAGTGCCGGACTGGCGCAGCAGCTGGTCCACCATGGTGGTCTTACCGTGGTCAACGTGCGCGATGATCGCAATGTTGCGGATTTGTTTGCTCATAATGTTTCCAAAATGCCGCTTGCTTGTGGACGCGGCGTTCCTTCCAAAATTTGTTGAATTTCTAGCGGACTGAGCAGGCGCTCGGGGATCAATTCCCCGCTCGCCACACGGCCTACCCCTAAAAGGGCATGCGGGCGCTCACCATACACCGCCACGGCCGGGGCATCAGCCCAAGACCCTCGGCGGCGCAAGCCTGATAGAAAGCGACCTGCATCCTGTTCACCCAAGGTGACGACGGCATGACGATGCAGCAGGGTATCCACAGGCCGGACCTGTGCGATGCGCTCTTCATCGTTCATGGCTTCCAGCGCCTGCAGCGTCACGCAGCGCGACACCTCAAGACCGCCGGTTTCCACACGGCGCAGAAAACGCAAGTGGGCGCCACAGCCCAAGGCCTCGCCCACGTCTTCGCCCAATGTGCGGATGTAAGTGCCCTTGCTGCAGGTCACTCTCATCTTGATGGCTGGATGCCCCTCATCGTCCTGCACCAGCGTCAGATCCAATGCATGAATGGTGACATCGCGTGCGGGACGCTCCACTTCCACGCCCGCACGGGCGTATTCATAGAGTGCCTTGCCGTCCTTCTTCAGCGCACTGTGCATGGGCGGCACCTGCTTGATGTCGCCCGTGAACTGGGCCTGCACCTGCGCCAGGCGCTCGGGCGTGATGGCGGCCAGATCGACGGCACGCTCCAGCACCACATCGCCCTCGGCATCGGCCGTGGTCGTGGTCTGGCCCAGGCGGGCAATGGCTTCGTAGGTTTTCTCGGCTTCGAGCTGAAGCTGACTGAATTTGGTGGCAGCGCCGAAACACAGCGGCAGCACGCCACTGGCCAGCGGATCAAGCGTGCCTGTATGCCCGGCCTTTTCGGCGCGCAGCAGCCACTTGACCTTCTGCAAGATATCGTTGCTGGACCAGCCCAGCGGTTTATCGAGCAGCAACACCCCATGCACAGGGCGCCGCTGCACCCGGGTGCGAGGGGCGTTCATGTGCTTATTCCTGTTCGGGTCCGCGCGACGCCACGGCCTTGGCGATCAAGGCGTTCATGTCGGCTGCGCGCTCTGTAGTGCGGTCGTAGACGAAATGCAGCGTGGGCACGGTATGAATGTGCAGACGCTTGAACAGGCCGTTGCGCAGAAAGCCTGCGGCCTGATTGAGTGCAGCCAGCGTCACTTCGGGATCGCCGACAAGCACGCTGAAGAACACCTTGGCGTGGGCATAGTCAGGAGTCACCTCCACGCCTTGCAGCGTGACCATGCCGACGCGCGGGTCCTTCAACTCGCGGGCGATCAGCTCCGACAGATCACGCTGGATCTGGTCGGAAACTTTGAAGCTGCGGTTGGGAGCAGCAGATTTGCGTTTGGTTGCCATGAATAAAAAAGGAGCTATTTGCGCTTGCCGCACAAGGAGCTCAAGGCATTTTCAGCCTCAAACCCTTGCACAACAGGCGCTAGCAGCTATTGCTTTTACAGCGTACGAGCGATTTCCTTGATCTCGAAGACTTCCAGCACGTCGCCTTCCTTGATGTCGTTGTAGTTGCGCAGCTTGATACCGCACTCGAAGCCTTCCTTGACTTCCTTGACATCGTCCTTGAGGCGGCGCAGCGACTCGATCTCGCCTGTGTAGATGACCACGTTGTCGCGCAGCAGACGGAAGTGTGCGTTGCGGGTGACGTGACCTTGCGTGATGTACGAGCCGGCAATGGTGCCGATCTTCGTCGCCACGAACACGGTACGGATCTCGGCCATGCCGATGATCTCTTCGCGCTTCTCGGGAGCCAGCATGCCGGACATCGCAGCCTTCACCTCATCCACGGCGTCGTAGATGATGTTGTAGTAGCGAACGTCGACATCGTTGCCTTCGGCGGTCTTGCGGGCCTGAGCATCCGCACGCACGTTGAAGCCGATGATGATGGCCTTGGAAGCCAGAGCCAGGTTGACGTCGGACTCGGAAATACCGCCCACACCGGAGTACACCAGCTGAACCTTGATTTCGTCGGTCGACAGCTTGAGCAGCGAGGCTGCCAGAGCTTCCTGCGAGCCTTGCATGTCGGCCTTGATGATGATGGGCAGAGTCTGCACATCGCCAGCGGACATTTCGGCGAACATGTTTTCCAGCTTCGCAGCCTGCTGCTTGGCCAGCTTGGTATTGCGGAACTTGCCGGCACGGTAGGTTGCGATTTCACGGGCACGGCGTTCGTCGCTCAGCACCATGAAGTCGTCACCCGCCTGGGGCACTTCGTTCAGACCCTGGATCTCGACAGGGATGGAAGGACCGGCTTCCTTGGTCTGCTTGCCGTCTTCGTCGAGCATGGCTCGCACGCGACCATAGGTCTGGCCAGCCAGCACCACATCGCCGACCTTCAGCGTACCGGACTGCACCAGCACCGTAGCCACGGTACCACGGCCCTTGTCCAGCTGGGCTTCGATCACGATACCCTTGGCAGCGGCTTCCACCGGCGCCTTGAGTTCCAGCACTTCGGCCTGCAGCAGCACTTGCTCCAGCAGCTCGTCGATGCCCTGGCCAGTCTTGGAGGACACGGCAACGAAGGGAGAATCACCGCCGTACTCCTCGGGCAGCACCTCTTCCACGACCAGTTCCTGCTTGACGCGGTCGGGGTTGGCTTCGGGCTTGTCAGCCTTGGTGATGGCCACCACGATAGGAACACCAGCTGCCTTGGCGTGCTTGATGGCTTCCTTGGTCTGGGGCATCACGCCGTCATCGGCAGCAGCCACCAGAATCACGATGTCGGTGGACTTGGCACCGCGAGCACGCATGGCCGTGAAGGCCTCGTGACCGGGAGTGTCCAGGAAGGTGATGATGCCGCGAGGCGTCTTCACATGGTAGGCACCGATGTGCTGCGTGATGCCGCCGGCTTCGCCCGATGCCACCTTGGTGCGACGGATGTAGTCCAGCAGCGAGGTCTTGCCGTGGTCCACGTGGCCCATGACGGTCACCACAGGAGCGCGAGGCAGTTGCTCGGCTTCGGAGTTGGAAACTTCCTCGGCAGTGAAGGCCTCGGGATCGTCCAGCGCTGCCACCTTGGCGGTGTGACCCATTTCTTCCACCACGATCATGGCGGTGTCCTGGTCCAGCGGCTGGTTGATGGTGACCATCTGGCCCATCTTCATCAGAACCTTGATGACCTCGGATGCCTTGATGGCCATCTTGTGGGCCAGTTCGGCCACGGTGATGGTCTCGGGCACCGAAATCTCCAGCTGACGGAACTCGGGAGCCTGCTGCTGTTGCTGCTCGTGACGGTCATTGCCACGACGGCCGCCCTTGGGGCCACCGCGCCAGTTGGAACGGCCAGCCACGCCACCGGAGCTGTCGCCACGGGTCTTGATTTCCTTCTTCTTGGCCGCGTCGTTGGACCAGCTCGAAGACAGCTTGGCGGACTTGACTTCCTTGCCGGGACGGGCGCCACCACCAGCGTTGGCTGCACCAGCGCCGCCTGCAGGCTTGTTGCCATCCTTGGCGGCAACAGGCTTCTTGGCATCCGCAGCGACCGGAGCAGCCTTCTTGGGCTCTTCGGGCTTCTTGGCGACCAGCACCTTCTTGGGCGCAGCCATCATGGCACGGATGGCTTCCGCCTCGGCCAGGGCCTTGCGGCGGCGCTCATCCAGATCCTTGGCGCGGCTGGCTTCTTCAGCAGCCTTGGCCTGGGATTCGGCTTCCGCCTTGGCGCGTGCCTCGGCCTGGGCCGCTGCACGTGCGGCAGCGCCTGCGGCGTGCTCGCGCTTTTCCTCTTCCTTTGCCGCCTTGGCTTCAGCCACCTTGGCGACTTCCGCGGCTGCATAGGCTGCAGCACGTTCCTCGGCTTCGCGCTCGCGGCGCTCGCGCTCTTCGCGCTCTTGACGTTCCTTGGCCAATTGTTCTTCCTGATGGCTCAACAGCTCGGCCTCGCGGCGAGCATCTTCTTCACGGCGTACCAGCTCTTGACTAGCGGCACGCTCCTGCACAGCCTTAGCCATGCTTTCCGCATTGGCCTGAGCCTCGGCGGGAGTGTCTTCCCGCTTCACGAAAGTGCGCTTCTTGCGCACTTCCACCTGAATCGTACGGGCACGGCCCGATGAATCCGCCTGCTTGATTTCGCTGGTGGACTTCTTGGTCAGCGTGATCTTCTTGGCACCGCTGCCATGGCTTGCCTGCAGGTGAGACAGCAAGCGCTGCTTGTCACCTTCGGTCAGCGCATCAGCGGCATTTGCCTTGTCAACCCCGGCGGCCTTGAGCTGCTGCAGCAAGGTATCAGGGGTCGTGTTGCGCTCTTTCGCAAATTCTGCAACCGTATTACTCGACATAAATGCTCTGTACCTCCCTGACCTTACTCTTGCCCATCGGTAAACCAGTGCTCACGCGCCTTCATGATCAAGGCCTTGGCTTCTTCGGCGGTCTGACCGGTGATTTCGGTCAGCTCGTCGATCGCCAGGTCGGCCAGATCGTCACGGGTGTGCACATCAGCTTGCGCCAGCTTGTCCAGCAGTTCGGCACTCATGCCGTCCAGAGACACCAGATCCTCGGATGCCTTGCTCACATTTTCTTCGCGAGCAATTTCCTGACTCAGCAGTGCATCCTTGGCGCGGCTACGCAGCTCGTTCACCGTCTCTTCGTCGAAGGATTCGATTTCGAGCATTTCCTGCAGCGGCACATAGGCCACTTCTTCCAGGGTCTCGAAACCTTCTTCGATCAGGATGTTGGCGATTTCCTCGTCCACATCCAGCTTTTCCATGAACAGCTTGCGCGAGACAGCCGACTCGTCGGCCTGCTTCTGAGCAGACTCGGCAGCGTCCATGATATTGATCTTCCAGCCTGTCAGCTCGGAGGCAAGACGTACGTTCTGACCGCCGCGACCGATGGCGATGGCCAGATTTTCCTCGTCCACCACCACGTCCATGGCGTGCTTTTCCTCGTCCACGACAATGGAAGAGACATTGGCAGGAGCCAGAGCACCGATCACGAACTGGGCGGGGTCTTCGGACCACAGCACGATATCCACACGCTCGCCGGCCAGTTCGTTGGTCACGGCGTTCACACGGGTACCACGCACGCCGACGCAGGTGCCGATAGGATCCACGCGCTTGTCGTGGCTCAGTACGGCGATCTTGGCACGAGAGCCGGCGTCACGTGCGCAGCTCTTGATCTCCAGCAGGCCTTGCTCGATCTCGGGCACTTCATTGCGGAACAATTCCACCATGAATTCGGGAGCCGAGCGCGACAGCAGGATGGGAGCGCCGCGCAAGGTGGCATCGACTTCCATGATCATGGCACGCACGCGGTCGCCATTGCGCAGATTTTCCTTGGGGATCATCTCGCCGCGCTTGAGTCGGCCTTCCACACGGCCGGATTCGACAATGATGTCGCCCTTGTCCATGCGCTTGACGGTACCGGTGAAGATCTTCTCGCCACGGGCCAGGAATTCGTTGAGCAGCATTTCGCGCTCGGCGTCGCGAATCTTCTGCAGGATGACCTGCTTGGCAGCCATGGCACCGATACGACCGATGGGCAGCGACTCGATCTGCTCTTCAATGAACTCACCAATTTGAATGCCGGGCACGCGGTCTTCCGCATCCATCAGCATTTCTTCGGCGTCGGGGTTCTGCAGACCGGCATCGTCAGACACCACCACCCAGCGGCGGAAGGTGTCGTAGTCGCCGCTTTCGCGATCGATGGACACGCGGATGTCTACTTCACCTTGGTACAGCTTCTTGGTGGCCTGTGCCAGTGCAGATTCCACGGCACCAAAAACCACATCGCGTTCCACGTTCTTTTCACGCGAAATGGCTTCAACCAACATCAACAGTTCGCGATTCATGCGACGACTCTCCTATTTCAATCACACAAAGAGGATTTGCATGCGACCTCTTTGCCCCAAAAGATTCCAACGCTTCAGCTGCCTCATTCGGGCTTGGCTGCGCGTCCTTTGAAATTCACAATCGGTGCCAGACGAGCTTCGCGCAACTCGTCAAGCGTAAAGCCCATCGCGTTCAATGGCGCTGGCTCACGCTTCTTGCTGACGCGCACGCCCGGCTTGGGAGGCGGCTCATCGCTCCAGACGATCTGCCAGCCACCTTCTTCAGTCCGTTCCAGCGTGCCACGAAATTTCTTGCGGTTTGCATTGATCTTGTCGCCACCGGCAGCCCCGATGGGAGCCTTGAGCGTCAGATCCACCTCCGAGCCTTCAAAGCGGATGAAGTCCTGCTCATGGCGCAGCAAACGATCGATGCCTGGAGAAGAGACCTCCAGGCGGGCATAGTCCGCACCATCGACTTCCAGCGCAAACTGAAGCTGGCGCGTGACCTTTTCGCAGTCTTCCACTGTCACGAACTGCTCGGGCAGCTCAGGCGCACCTTCCTCCGGCGCCTGCCAAGGCAAATCAATCGTGATGCGCAGCAGGCCGCCGGCCGAGCGCTCGATTTCAACCAGGTCATAGCCCAGACCTGTCACGGTTTGTTCAACGATTTGCTGTAGTGCCACGTGTATTCAGTTCAATCCCGAAAAATCTGTCAAATCATGGACTTAGCTCTGCAAGAAACAGGTTTCGCCATGAATTGCCCAAAAAAAACGGGCGGTATGTACCCGCCCGTTTGGTCGTGAAGCCGTGATTGTAGCCGCAAACCATTGTTTTCGCAAAAAGTGTCTCGCATAAAACAGCGATCAACGCAAGACTTCCTCCAGGTCATCGGCGCGCAACAATCGCTGCAGCAAATCCTGGGCCTCCTGCACATCGGCTGGCCTCGCCGCTGCATCTACGGGCAGGGATTGCAGCATCCGCGCCAGCACCCCCGACTGCGGAAGCACAGGCCCGAGGAATCTGGCCTGCTCGCCCTGCGCCACCAAGATGGACGGGAAGGTTTCTATGTCCAGATCGCCAGCGACATCCTCACGGTCTTCCACATCGAGCCAGACAAAACGCATCTGCGGAAACTGGGCAGCAAGAGCCTCGAAGGGCTGCCGGTACTGTTTACAGGTACCGCACCAGTCAGCACAGAGGCAGACAACCAGCCATGCGTCTGCTTTTGTAATTTCTTGTTTCATTTCACAAACTCTGGGCAGGCCTTCGCACACGCCCTTGCATTGATCCCGGCAATGGTAGCGCCAGATGCCCCCAAGGACTCAAACCCCGTTCATCACCCTACCAGCGCGCATTGAGACCCTTGAAGCTGCCGCACTCTATCCCTATTATTTTCCTGAATGCGGGCGCAGCAATGGCGGCAGCCAAGGCAACAGTCTTGCGCCCATCTTTTGACAAGAAGATTGGTGACTCCATGGATTACAAGGACTATTACAAGATACTTGGCGTGGACAAGAAGGCCTCTACCGAGGACATCAAGAAGGCCTATCGCAAACTCGCCCGCAAATACCACCCCGACATCAGCAAGGAAAAAGATGCGGACGCCCGCATGGCCGAAGTCAACGAGGCCAACACCGTACTCTCCGACCCCGAAAAACGCGCGGCCTATGACGCCATGGGCGACGAGATGCAGTTTGCGCAAAATGCCAGAGCCCAGGGCAGCGGAGGCTTTCGCCCGCCACCCGACTGGGATCAGCAGGATTTTCACTTCAGCAGTCATGGCGATGCCGGCAGCGACGCCGATTTCAGCGAGTTCTTCTCGCAGATGTTCGGCCAGGCCGCGCGTGCACGACGCCATCAAGGCCAGCAAAGCGCACGCAGCACGCCCGATATGCGCGGCCAGGACCAGCATGCCCGCATAGAGCTGGATCTGCAGGACAGCTACAGCGGAGCCGTGCGCTCGCTGCATCTGCGCAGCACCGCGCTCGATGACCAGGGCATCCCCACCCATAAGAACAAGGAGCTGCAGGTCACCATTCCCAAGGGCGTGCGCGAGGGCCAGATGATTCGCCTTGCCGGTCAGGGCAACCCAGGCCTGGGCAAGGGTGCCCCAGGAGATTTGCTGCTGGAAGTGCACTTTCGCAGCGACCCACGCTGGTGGTCCGAGGGCAAGGATGTGTACCAGCGAGTGCCACTCGCACCCTGGGAGGCCGAGCTGGGCGGCCCCGTCCCCTTCAAGACGCTGGCCGGGGAACTGGAAGTCACCGTGCCCGCCGGCTATCGCTCGGGTCGCAAGCTGCGCCTCAAGGGCAAGGGCCTGCCCGCCGCCACGCCGGGTGATCTGTATCTGGTGCTGGATGTGGTCTTCCCGCCCGCCGCGACACCCGCGCAAAAGCAGGCTTATGCCGACTTTGCCAAGGCCTTCCCGCAGTTCGATGCCCGCAGCCTGAGTTGAAAGGTTTTCCCATGAGCACCTCCCACTACCCTTTCTACGAACCTGCCGAGCTGCTGGAGCAGGCCGCTCTCGATCTGCACGAGCTGGCCCGCCATTGCTGCACCAGCCCGCAATGGGTCATCGAGCATGTGCAGACAGGCGTCATCAGCTACGACAACGCCGGCCAGATCCGCGAGATCAGCCATGAGCAATGGCGCTTCAGCAGCCAGACGCTGGTGCGTGCGCGCCGCATTGCCCAGCTGGAACACAGCTTCGACGCCGACCCCCAGCTCGCCGCCCTGACCACCGACCTCATCGAGGAAGTGCAGCAGCTGCGCCGCAAGCTGAAAAATCTGCAGGGATAAGCAAACCAACGCTCTGAAGCCGTGAAAAGCAAAAAGCCCTCGCACCGAAGTGACGAGGGCTTTTTTGCGGGCCGCACCGGGGCGCAGCCTGCTGCAGGAATTAGCCGTGGCGCTTGCCGGGCTGCTTCTTGCTGCGAGTGTGCGAACCACGCTCCAGGCTCACGCGCTGGCCACGGCCGGGAGTGGGCAGGGTCACGCCATTGGGTGCCTGGGGACGGGGAGTGGCCTTGCGGTCTGCTTCGGTAACGATCTTATTGCCCATGTCGAATTCTCAATTGGGAGGTTGAAAAGGATCAATTAGGCCACAGCCAGAGAATTCGCGCCAAATAAATACGAACTTTCGAGTGCGGATTCAGTGTTTTTCAGCGAATGCCCGCCTCGCGCATCAGCGAATCGACAGCAATTGCGGGCATTCAAAGCCTCAAGCCGTTGAAGGGAAAGCGCTGCTCGCTATCAATTCAGACCGCCGGCGACTCGGCAACGACCCCGGCGGCCTCGACCAGCTGGCGCGTATAGGCCTGCCGCGGCGCCGTCAGCACCGCCTGCACGCCGCCCTGCTCAACGATCTGCCCATCCTTCATGACCAGCACCTCATGGGCCATGGCGCGAATCACATCCACATCATGGGTGATGAGCAGATAGGCCAGGCCACGCTCCTTCTGCAGCCGCTGCAGCAGGGCCAGCACCTGCTGCTGAATGGTGACGTCGAGTGCACTCGTGGGCTCATCCAGCACCAGGACCTCGGGCTCCATGATGAGCGCGCGCGAAATCGCCAGGCGCTGCCGCTGCCCGCCCGAGAATTCATGCGGATAGCGCTGCAGCAGGCCGGGAAACTGGGCCTCGGTCAAGCCCACCTCTTCGAGCATCTTGAGTACGCGCTCGCGCCGCAGCGCGGCAGCGAGCTCAGGGGCATGGATCTGCAGGCCTTCGCCAACGATCTCCTCCACCGTCATGCGCGGAGAGAGCGAGGAGAACGGATCCTGAAACACCACCTGGATCTTGCGCCGCAGCGCCAGATTGGCGGCGCTGTTGCGGATTGCCGGCTGCTGCCATTGCCTGCCGGCCACCTGCAGCTCCCCGGCCGCAGGCAACAGCCCCAGCACGGCTTGGGCCAGCGTGGATTTACCGGAACCCGATTCGCCGATCACACCCAGGGTACGACCGGGCCGCAGCAGCATATCCGCGCCCTTGACCGCAACGAACGCCCCCTTTTTGAACCAGCCACGAATGCCGGGCAAGGGCGTGGCATAGCTCACCTGCAAGGCCTGGGTCTGCACCACGGCAGCCTCACCGGCCGGCACGGGCCCATCGGCCACATTGCGCACCGGCCTGCTGGCCAGCAGCTTGCGGGTATAGGCGTGCTGCGGGTTTCGCATCAGCTCGGCCACAGCGCCCTGCTCCACAAGGCGGCCTTTTTCCATGACCGCCACACGGTCGGCGAAGCGGCGCACCAGGTTCAGGTCATGCGTGATCATCAGCACGGCCATGCCGGTCTGCCGCTGCAGATCGGCCAGCAAATCCAGGATCTGGCCACGCAGCGTCACATCCAGCGCCGTTGTCGGCTCGTCGGCCAGCAGCAACCGGGGACGGCTGGCCAGAGCCATGGCAATCATGGCGCGCTGACGCTGGCCACCGCTGAGCTGGTGCGGAAAGCTCTGCGCCCTGCGCCCCGGTTCGGGGATGCCGGTGGTGGCCAGCAGCTCCACCGCCTGCGTCTGGGCCTGGGCACGGCTCAGTGCCTGCTTGAGCTGCAGCACCTCTGCCACCTGCGCGCCGACGGTCATCAGCGGGTTCAGCGCCGTCATCGGCTCCTGGAAGATCATGGCGATATCGCCGCCGCGTATGCCCTGCATCTCGCGCTCCGAAAGCTGCAGCAGATCGCGCCCGTCCAGCAGGGCTCGGCCACCCAGTTGGGCGTCTCCCACCAAGCGCAGCAGCGACAGCGCAGTGACCGACTTGCCCGAGCCGGACTCCCCCACCAGCGCCAGCTTTTCACCAGCTGCAAGCTCGAAGCTCACGCCCTGCACCACGGGCTTGCCCGCAAAAGACACGCTCAGATCGTGTACGCTCAGCAGCCGGCTGCGGCTCTCCATCCCGTATTTCTCCTGGCTCATGGCTTGCCTCCCGCGCGCTTTGCTGCATGCGTGCGCGCCTGCTTGCGCGGGTCCAGCGCATCGCGCAGGGCGTCCCCCATGAAGGTCAGCAGCAGCAGCGTGACGACCAGCACGCCAAAGGTGGACAGGGAAATCCACCAGGCATCGATATTGTTCTTGCCCTGGCTCAGCAGCTCGCCCAGGCTGGGCGTGCCCGGGGGAACGCCCAGGCCCAGGAAATCGAGCGAGGTCAGTGCCAGGATGGCCCCGCTCATGCGAAACGGCAGAAAGGTGATCACCGGCGTCATGCTGTTGGGCAGGATGTGGCGAAAGATGATGGAGCGATTGCTGGCACCCAGGGCCTGGGCGGATTTCACATAGTCGAGCTGGCGATTGCGCAGGAACTCGGCGCGCACATAGTCGGCCAGCCCCATCCAGCCGAACAGGCTCAGCAGAATCAGCAGCAGCGAGACACTGGGAGCAAACAGCGCGCTGAAGATGATGAGCAGGTAGAGCTCGGGCATGGAGCCCCAGATTTCCGTCAGGCGCTGAAAGGCCAGATCCGTCTTGCCGCCAAAAAAGCCCTGTATCGCCCCCGCCAGCACGCCCAGCAGCACGCCCACGGCCGTCAGCGCCAGACCGAACAGCACGCTGACGCGAAAACCGTAGATGAGCTGGGCCAGCAGATCGCGCCCCCGGTCGTCGGTGCCCAGCCAGTTGTCGGTCGACGGCGCAGAAGGGTTGGGTGACTTGGCAAAGTAGTTGATGGTGGACTTGCCATAGCGGTTGAGGGGGAAGATCGCCCAGTTGTCGCCCTCGCCGAGCCTTTGCCGGATGAAGGGATCAAGGTAATCGGTAGGCGTATGGAAGTCGCCGCCAAACGTGGTTTCCGGGTAATCGTGCAGCAGCGGCAAATAGGTCTGCCCCTCGTAGCGCACGATGAGCGGCTTGTCGTTGGACAGCAGCTCTGCAAACAGGCTGAGCAGCACCAGCACCGTGAAGATCAGCAGGCTGACAAAGCCCAGCCGGTTGGATCTGAAACGCCTCCAGGCCCGGCGCCCCGGGGACTCGGATTGGGCAGCAGACACAGTCTGCATGGCATCAACTCCTGAATTCATAGCTGCTTGCGCTTGCAGGGCATTGGTTTGAGGCTTATCTTGCATAAATCAGTCAAACTTGACCCGGGGGTCTACCCAGACATAGCAAAGATCGCTGATGAGCTTGGTCACCAGACCGATCAGCGTGAACAGATACAGCGTGCCCAGCACCACGGGAAAGTCGCGCCGGATCACACTTTCATAGCTGAGCAGACCCAGACCGTCGAGCGAGAACAGGGTCTCGATCAGCAGCGCGCCGGCAAAGAAGGCGCCGATGAAAGCCGAGGGAAAGCCCGTGACGATGGGAATCAGCGCATTGCGAAACACATGCTTGTAGAGCACCTGGCGCTCGGACAGCCCCTTGGCACGGGCCGTCAGCACATATTGCTTGCGGATCTCCTCGAGAAACGAGTTCTTGGTCAGCATGGCTGTCACGGCAAAGCTGCCGGCCACCATGGCCGTCACAGGCAGCGCGATATGCCAGAGATAGTCCGCCACCTTGCCCATGGTGCTGAGTTCGTCGAAATTGGCCGAAGTCAGCCCGCGCAGCGGAAACCACTGCAGTTGCCCGCCAAAGACGACCAGCAGCGCCACGCCCAGCACAAAGCCCGGGATGGCATAGCCGATGAGAATCACAATGGTGGTCGCCAGGTCGAAGCGCGAGCCGGCCCGAACGGCCTTGGCCACGCCCAGTGGCACGGCCACCAGATAGCTGATGAAAAACGTCCACAGCCCCAGGCTGATGGAGACCGGCAGTTTTTCCTTGACCAGCGCCCAGACGCTTTTGTTCTGAAAAAAGCTGGTGCCCAGATCGAAGCGTGCGAACTGGCCCAGCATCTGCACGAATCGTTCAACCGGCGGCTTGTCAAAGCCGTACAGCGCCTTGATCTCCTCCAGGCGTTTGGGATCCACGCCCTGGCCGCCGCGATAGCTCATGGAAGCGCCTTCGGCTCCATGTCCGGCACCGGCCTTGGCCTCGGCCAGATACTGCTCCACCGGGCCGCCGGGCACGAACTGGATGACCACAAAGGTCAGCAGCAGCACGCCCAGCAGCGTGGGGATCATCAGCAAAATGCGTTTGAGAATATAGGCAAACATCTTCGATCAACCCTTGTTTTCAGCTGTGGTGGCGATGGCCGCAGCGCCGGGCCGCCCCAAGCAAGGCCAGCCCCCTTGGGGGGCAGCGACCCGTGCAACGGTGGAGCGTGGGGGCGACTTCACTTGGCCCACCAGGCATAGACCGCCCATAGCTCGCCCGGCGAATAGGCCGGAATCTGCCCCGGCAGCGCCAGCCTCCAGGCGTCATAGACCATGCGGTGCGTGCCCGAGTAATACTGGGGAATCAGGTAATGGCCGTGCACGATGATGCGCTCCAGCGCATGGCAGGCGGGCAGCATCTGCTGCTCGGACTTGGCCGCAGCCATCTGGGCGATGATGGCATCCACCACCTTGCTCTTGAGGCCGACATAGTTCGAGGCTCCCTCCACATCGGCGGCGGCGCTGCCGAACAGCTCGGCATATTCCTGACCCGGGTTGTGCGTACCGGGCACGTTCAGCGTCACGATGTCGAAGTCGTATTTGTCCATGCGCTGCTGATAGAGCGCGTAGTCCACATTGCGCACCTTGAGCGTGATGCCCAGCTTCTCCAGATTGCGCATCCAGCTGCTGACGATCTTGACACCACTCTCGCTGCTGTCCAGATATTCCAGCACCATGGGCTCGCCCCCGGCATTGCGCAAGGCGCCATCCCTGACCGTCCAGCCGGCATCGGCCAGCAGCTTCTGCGCACGCCGCAGATTGCCGCGCAGGCCATCAGGCCCATCGGTGCGTGGCGGCTGGGCCATCTGCCCCAGCGTGCCTGGCGGCAGACTGCTCTCGTAGGGCTTGAGCAGGGCCAGCTCGGCATCGCTGGGATCGCCCGTGGTTTCGCAAGCGGTATTGCCAAACAATCCATGCACGCGCTGATATGCGCCATAGAACATCTGACGGCTCATCCACTCAAAGTCATAAGCCAGGCCCAAGGCCTCGCGCACACGCACATCCTTGAGCAGCTCACGCCGCGTATTCAGGAAAAAACTCTGAAAGCCCGAGGGCAGCTTGTTCTCGAACGCGCCCTTGACCAGTTCGCCCGAGGCGAAGCGCCGCCCCGTCAGACGCCTGGCCCAGTCGCCCGCGCTGTTGATGCGCATGAGATCGAACTCGCCGGCCTTGAGTGCCTCCAGCCGCGCCGTGTTGTCCTTGTAGATCTTGATGGTGATTCGGTCAAAATTGGCCAGGCCGACACGCACCGGCAAGGCTGCCCCCCAATATTGAGGATCGCGAACATAGCTGATGTCCTTGCCAAACTTGACCGGCCCTATCTTGTAGGGCCCGCTGCCGATAGGCGTGTCCATCACCACCTGATCGAAGGCCTTGGGCTTGCCATCCGCGCCCAGCCCCCAGTCACGGCTGAACACCGGCAACAGAGCGCCCACGGTCAGCGGCAGATCACGGTTGGGCTTTTTGAAGCGAAAACGCACCGTGCGCTCGTCGAGCACATCACAGGCAGCCACCTCGGCAAACAGCGTCTTGTAGCCAGGCGAGACATATTTGCTCAGCAGCGTCTCGTAGCTGTGCTTCACATCCTGAGCCAGTACCGGCTTTCCGTTGTGAAAGCGCGCCTGCTTGCGCAATTTGAATGTCGCGGACAGGCCGTCGGCCGCCACATCCACATCCTCGGCCAGCAGGCCGTAGCCCGTAGCCGTCTCGTCGAGACTGGGGGTCAGCAGGGTCTCGAACAGCATGTCCGCCAGATAGGCAGGCGGCGAGCCCTTGATGGTGAAGGGGTTGTACTTGTCGAAGGTCGAATAGCGCAGATTGCTGACCATGCGCAACTCGCCGCCCTTGGGCGCTTGAGGGTTCACATAGTCAAAGTGCTTGAAGTCGACCGCGTACCTGGGCTGCCCCCAGAGCGCATAGCCATGTGCTGCCAGGGCAGGCGTGGCAACTTGGCTGCTGACAATCAGGGCTGAGCAAATCATCCAATGGCGCATGCGACAATTCTGCCCTACCCCGACTGGTTCGCACCCAGTTCGAACAGATACGTTTTCAAAGATGGCGCGTCTGCCACAGATGCAGCCATCGTCTCTTTCAATTTTCTTTGGAGAACAACAATGGGTTTTCTCGCCGGTAAAAAGCTGCTGATCACGGGCGTCCTGTCCAACCGTTCCATTGCCTACGGCATTGCCAAGGCCTGCCACGAGCAAGGCGCAGAACTGGCTTTCAGCTATGTGGGTGAACGCTTCAAGGACCGCATTACCGAATTTGCTGCCGACTTCGACTCCAAGCTGGTGTTCGACTGCGACGTGGGCGACGACGCCCAGATTGAAAAGCTGTTCGCCGACCTGGGTGCCACCTGGGGCAAGTTCGACGGCTTTGTGCACTCCATCGGTTTTGCCCCCCGTGAAGCCATTGCCGGCAACTTCCTCGACGGTCTGAGCCGCGAGAACTTCAAGATCGCCCACGATATCAGCGCCTACAGCTTCCCAGCCATGGCCAAGGCTGCCCTGCCTTACCTGAACGACAAGTCCTCGCTGCTGACGCTGTCCTATCTGGGGGCTCTGCGCTCCATCCCCAACTACAACACCATGGGCCTGGCCAAGGCATCGCTGGAAGCATCCGTGCGCTACCTGGCAGAAGCCGTGGGCCGCACTGCCGACGGCCGCGCCATCCGTGCCAACGGCATCTCCGCCGGCCCCATCAAGACCCTGGCCGCCTCCGGCATCAAGGACTTCGGCAAGCTGCTGGGCCGCGTGGCCGATGCCGCTCCTCTGCGCCGCAATGTGACCATTGAAGACGTGGGCAATGTCGCGGCCTTCCTGCTGTCCGACCTGGCCTCCGGCGTGACCGCCGAGATCACCTATGTGGACGGCGGCTTCAGCCAGACTGCAGGCCTGTCTGCCGATCAGGTCTGAGCCCCAGGCTTTTGACGACACCAGCCCCGCAGGCCTCAGCAGCCTGCGGGGCTTTGTTTTTTGAGACCGCTGCCGACATCTTGGCCCTTGCCCTACAAGCGCGGCAAAGCACTGACGCTATGGTTCACAGTGTTTTCTCTATGGTTCTGACGAATATTCAAGAGGAGCTTACATGCCATATCGTTTTCTCATCCTGACCGCATCCGCTGCTGCCCTGACGGCCTGCAGCACCCCCGAGCCCCAGCCCGCCCAGGCCATCGCCAGGCTGCAGGCCACTTCGGGCAGCAAGGTCAGCGGCGATGTGAAATTCACCCAGAAGACCGGCCAGCAGGTGGTGGTCAATGCCGTGATTCACGGCCTCAAGCCCAATTCCGAGCACGGCTTTCACATCCACGACAAGGGCGACTGCGGCGACAACGGCAATGCCGCTGCCGGCCACTTCAACCCACTGGGCAATCCGCATGGCAAATATGACTCGACCCAGCACCATATGGGCGACCTGCCCAGCCTGAAGGCCGACTCCAACGGCGTGGCCACCGTCAACGTACAGTCGGCAGACATCACCTTGCTGGCCGGCCCCGGCAATGTCATAGGCCGGGCGGTCATCGTCCATGCACAGCCCGACGACTACACCACCCAGCCCACGGGCAATGCCGGCGCGCGCATCGCCTGCGCCGTTATCAGCCGCGACTGAAGGCCCTGCCCCGGGACAAAGCCGCTGCCTGGCCGCAGCGGCTTTTTCATTGGAATCAACACAATCCTTGATAGATAAGCCGCTGATAGCTATGTTCTTTGACATGGGTTCGTACCCGCATCGACAGCATAGGCTGCGCGCTCTAGCATGAGTTGCCTCTTTACCGGGAGATAGCCATGCCTGAACCACGGCACCGATCCCTGCGGGAATGCATTCTCTGGCTGGTCTGTGCCTGTCTCTGCATGGGCTTTGTTGCCGTGCGGGCCCAGACCACGGCACAGCCGCCTTCGCTGATGCTGGCCCAGGTCTGGCGCAGCGGCCTGCCGCTGCAGGATTATTGGGTCAGCGAAAAACTGGACGGCGTACGCGGCTACTGGAACGGCCACCAGCTCGTCAGCCGTGGCGGGCAGCGGATCGCGACGCCAGAGTGGTTTGTTCGGGACTGGCCTGCCACCCCCATGGATGGCGAGCTCTGGGCCGGACGCGGCCGGTTTGCCCATGCCCAGTCCACCACGGCACAGGCCATCCCGGACGACAGGGCCTGGCGCCAGATGAAATTCATGGTGTTCGATTTGCCCGCAGCTCCGGGCAGCTTTGACCAGCGCCTGCCGCTGTTGCAGCGCACCGTCGGGGCCATTGCCCAGGACTGGGTGCAGATGGTGGAGCAGCGCAAGCTGGGCTCGGAAGCCGAGTTGCGGCAATGGATGCACACAGTCGTCAAAGGCGGCGGCGAGGGCTTGATGCTGCACAAGGGCAGCGCACCCTATCGCCCGGGCCGCAGCGACGATCTGCTCAAGCTCAAGCCCTTCGATGATGCCGAAGCCCGGGTCATAGGCTACAAAAGCGGACGCGGACAATGGCAGGGCATGACGGGTGCGCTGCTGGTGCAGACCCCGGACGGCAAGCAGTTTTCACTGGGCTCCGGGCTGACGGCACAGATGCGCAAAAGCCCGCCTGCGCTGGGCAGCTGGGTCACCTACCGCTACCAGGGCCTGCACGAAAAAAGCGGCCTGCCGCGCTTTGCCCGCTTTTTGCGCATACGCAGCGAACCGGGCTTTCAGCCCGAGCCGGCAGGCCCGTGACTCGGGCTTCATCTCCGTCTGCGACTGCCGACCATGCGCCTCATGCCAACGGCGCCCAAGGCTACGGCAGTTGCGCCCCCAGGTCGCGCGCGGCCTGCAACACGTTTTTGACATAGCGTTCGTCATAGCGATGCGCTGGCATGGTCAGCGTCAGGGCGGCCGCCAGCTCCCCGTTGCGGCGAAAGACCGGTGCCGAGATGCCGGCGATCTCGCTGTGCCTGTCGCCCACCAGGGCTTCGTAACCATCAGCCCGTACACGCGCATAGTGGTTGCGATTTTTCTTCAACCAGTCGCCCAGCTCCGGGTCAAAAGCAACCAGCACGCGCCCGCCCGCGCCTTTGTCCAAGGGCAGCAGATCGCCGGTGCGCGCATGATCGCGCACCGGATGCGGCGAATCCACGCGGTACAGACACAGGCGTTCGCGCCCCTGGCGCACATGGTAGGCAGCGCTCTCGCCCGTGGCCTGCACCAGTGCGCGCAGCACCGGCATGACCAGCTTGTCCAGCGAGAAGCTCTGTTCGTAAACCGCATGCAGCCTGGCCACGGCCGGGCCCACCGCATAGCGCCCGTCATCCTGGCGCTGAACCCAGCCGCCATGCTCCAGAGAAGCCAGCAATCGCAGCACCGTGCTCTTGTAAAGGCGCGTGCGCTCGGCCAGCTCGGCCAGGCTCAGCGCGGCATCGCCATCCTGGAATGCGCCCAGCACACTGAGGGCGCGGTCCACGGCTGCCACACCGCCAGGCGCGGCATTCTCGTCGGCTACGGATTCATTCAGGGATTTACGCGGCATGAAAAACTCCTGCCCCGCATCTTGACAGGGCATCAGGACGCAAGGCAATATTTCAATAGAAAGAATTAAGTTCTATTAGATAGAACACCATTAAAGCATTGTGTCAGCTGCAATGCAAGCATGAAATCCAAGTGAGGCAACCATGTCATTCCCCCACCGCTTCGATCTCCTGATCAGCGAAGTCGGCCCCCGCGACGGCCTGCAGTCGGTCTCTGCCACCATGAGCACGGCCCATAAATACGCCTGGATCGATGCCCTGGTGGCAGCGGGCGTGCAGGAAATCGAAGTCGGCTCCTTTGTCTCGCCCAAGCTGCTGCCTCAGATGGCCGATGCCGCCGAGGTCGTGCGCCACGCCGTCACCCACCCCGGCGTCACCATCATGGCCCTGGTGCCCAATCTCAAGGGAGCCGAAGCCGCCATGCGCGCCGGCGCGCACAAGATCACACTGCCCGTATCGGCCAGCCCCGCGCACTCCATGGCCAATGTGCGCAAGACACCCGCACAGATGGTGGAGGAAGTGCACGCCATCGCCAGGCTTCGCGACGAGATGGCCCCTGCCGTGCATATCGAGGCCGGCATCTCCACCGCCTTCGGCTGCACCTTGCAGGGCCTGGTGCCCGAGGACGAGGTGATCGCTCTGGCAGCAGCCTGCGTGGCTGCCGGCGCCGACGAATCGGGCCTGTCGGACACCACGGGCATGGCCAACCCGGCCCAGGTCAAGCGCCTGTTCACGCGCCTGCGCAGCGAACTCGGCGACAGGGCGGGCGCTGCGCATATGCACAACACCAGAGGCCTGGGCCTGGCCAACTGCCTGGCCGCCTATGAGGCGGGCGTGCGCACTTTCGACGCCTCCCAGGCCGGGCTGGGCGGCTGCCCCTATGCTCCCGGCGCCTCGGGTAATGTGGTGACCGAAGATCTGGTCTTCATGTTCGAAGCCATGGGGCTGCGCACCGGCATTGATATTGAGCGATTGCTTGCAGCGCGAGAAACGCTGGCCGCCGGCCTGCCCGGGGAGGCGCTGTACGGCATGCTGCCACCTGCAGGCCTGCCCAAGGGCTTTGTGCCTCACCGTTACTGATCACGCCTCGGCTCATACCGATGAGTCGAGCACCACAAGAGATGAATATGTACTCCTCAACCGAATCCGCCAGCACCAGCGCTGCTCCCCTGCCCTATGCAGGCATCCGCGTGGTGGAATTCACCCATATGGTCATGGGCCCCAGCTGCGGCCTGATGCTGGCCGACCTGGGCGCCGAAGTCATCAAGGTCGAGCCCGTAGGTCACGGCCGCAACGGCGATGCCACGCGCAAGCTGCTGGGCTCGGGCTCGGGCTTTTTCCCGCTGTTCAACCGCAACAAGAAAAGCCTGACGCTGGATCTGCAGACCCCCGAGGGCAAGGAGGCCGCGCTGCGGCTGATCGCCACAGCCGATGTGGTGACCGAGAACTTCAAGCCCGGCACCATGACCAAGCTGGGCCTGGACTATGAAAGCCTCAAGCAGCAGTTTCCACGCCTCATCTATGTGAGCCACAAGGGCTTTCTGCCCGGCCCCTACGAACACCGCACGGCCCTGGACGAGGTGGTGCAGATGATGGGGGGCCTGGCCTATATGACGGGCCGCCCTGGCGACCCGCTGCGCGCGGGCACCAGCGTCAACGACATCATGGGCGGCATGTTCGGCGCCATGGGAGCCATGGCAGCCCTGGCCCAGCGCGAGAAGACGGGCAAGGGCCAGGAAGTGCAAAGCGCACTGTTCGAGAACAATGTGTTTCTGATCGCCCAGCACATGATGCAGTACGCGGTGACTGGCAAGCCCGCAGCCCCCATGCCCGCACGCATTTCGGCCTGGGCGATCTACGACGTGTTCGAAGTCCAGGGCGGCGAGCAGATCTTTCTGGCCGTGGTCAGCGACGGCGCCTGGCGCGAGTTCTGCGATGCCTTTGGCCTGGAGCAATTGCGTGACGATCCGCGCCTTGGCAGCAACAACGATCGAGTGCAGGCCCGCAGCTGGCTGATGCCGCTGCTGCGCGAAACCATGGCCGGCTACAGCGCCGCGCATATCGCCAGCGTCTTCGAGGCAAAGGGCCTGCCGTTTGCGCCCATCGCCCGCCCGCACGATCTGCTCGAGGACCCTCACCTCAACGCCACCGGTGCGCTGGCCCCCATCACCCTGCCGGACGGCCGCGACAGCAAGACCGTGCTGCTGCCGCTGACCCTGGACGGCAAGCATCTGCAGGTGCGCCTCTCGCCGCCCAGACTCGGCGAGCACAGCCTGGAGATTCTGACGGCGCTGGGCTATAGCCAGGCCCAGGCCCAGGCGCTGGCACAGGGCCAGCCCGACTGAGCGGCCCTGCGGGGCCATCGCCCCGCACGACTCACCCACCCCAGAACAGGGCGCCCACGCGCGCCCTGCGGGGATTCTTTCGCCCCATTTCCATCATTCAGGAGACAAGACCATGCCGTACAGCCCCTCTTCCCGACACCCGAACCGCCGCCTGGCGATGGCAGCATGCGCGCTGACGGCCATGACGCTGGCCGCCGGCAGTGCTGCGGCCCAGCCCGGCGAATGGCCTGCCAAGTCGATACGCATGGTCGTGCCCTTCACGCCTGGCGGCGGCACCGACACGGTGACGCGCCAGATCAGCGAACGCATGGCGACCGCGAATCGCTGGGTCATCGTGGTGGACAACAAGCCTGGCGCAGGCGGCAATATCGGTCTCGATGCTGTCGCCAAGGCACCGGCCGACGGCTATACCTTCGGCATGGGGCAGACTGCCAATCTGGCCATCAATCCCTCGCTGCTGCCCAGCATGCCGTTCAACGCCAAGACCGATCTGCTTCCCGTGGCGCTGGTGGCTTCTCAGCCCGTGGTGCTGGTCGTGCCCACCGATTCGCCCTGGAAATCGCTGCAGGACCTGATCGCCGCAGCCAAGGCCCAGCCTGGAGCCATCAAGCAAGGTCTGGCTTCCACGGGCACCGTCGGGCATCTGGCAGGGGAAATGCTGTCCTTCAAGGCCAAGATCGATGTGCTCAACGTGCCTTACAAGGGCGCCGCGCCGGCCGTGACCGATCTGCTGGGCAAGCAGACCCACTATATGTTCGGCACGCCTCAGGCGGTCTACCCCATGATCAAGGGCCAGCGCCTGCGCGCACTGGCCGTGACTTCGGCCAAGCGTCTAGCCATCCTACCCCAGGTACCCACCGTGGCCGAGTCCGGCTTTCCCGGCTTTGAAGCCGTGGACTGGAAATTGATCGTGGCTCCCAGGAACACGCCTGCAGCGCTGGCGCAGAAGATCAACGCCGCAGTCAACACCGGTTTGCAGGACCCTGCAGTGCTCAAGCAGTTGCAGTCCGAAGGCAGCACACCCATGGGGGGCAGCCTTCAGGATGCCCAGGCCTATCTGCAAAAGGAGCAGGCAGGCTGGGCCGCGCTGATCCGCGACGCGAAGATCACTCTGGAATAGTCATCAAAAGCAGGAGCGGCTTGCGCAATAACCACCTGTTTCTCAAATAGGTTCATGCCTGTACGCAACTCAGGTCAAGCGCAAGCAGCTACTATTTTTGCTTCATGCAGCACAGCCCCTGAATGAACAGCACGGCCAGGCTCGCGCCTGCGGCATTGGCCAGCGCATCAAGCCACTCGGCTGACCGCGTGGTGGAGAAGCCGGCCTGCAGCAACTCGATCATGCCGCCATAGCCGGCACAGATCAGCACCACGGCCAGTGCTTGCCCGGCGCTCCAGCGCAAGCCCGTAGCATGCGCACGCGCCAGCCCCGCGCAGCAGAGCAAACCCGCCAGCACCGTATGCAGGCCGGCATGCACCAGCTTGTCCGCGTGCTCGAAGCCACGCAGAAACGGGAACAGCCTGAGAATCAGCCCACCGCTGCTGCCTGTCTCATTGAGGCAGCCCCAGAGCATGAACAGGGCCCAGCCCAGGCTGGCTGCCGCCAGCAGCTTCCACAGAGGCACGGGGCCAGCCGGTTGCAGGAATGGATGCATGGCAGGGATATGAAAAAGCCCGAAGTGCAGGCACTCCGGGCTGATGTGCAAAAGGCCGGGGTCACCCCGACCTTGCAAAAGCCAAGGCTTATGCAGCCTTCCGTGCAGTTTGGGCCGCGACCTTCACTGCCGGCTTTGCGGTGGACTTGGCCGCTGCCTTTGTTGCCGGCTTTGTTGCCGCCTTTTTGGCAGGCGTCTTGGCAACGGTCGTGGCTACGGGCGCCGCAGCCGTCTTCTTGGCTGCCGTCTTCTTTGCAGCGGGCTTCTTCACCGCAGCAGTCTTTTTCACTGCCACAGGCTTGACGCCTTCCCCGGCCACGCAGTCCGCGTAGTAGCGGATTTCGCCGTTTTCGTCTTCCAGCTCCACCAGGCCGTGGATATCGGTCTCGAAGCCCGGGCATTCCTTGGCGAATTCACGCGCAAACACCAGGTAGTCCACGATCTTCTTGTTGAAGACTTCACCGGGGATCAGCAGCGGAATTCCGGGTGGGTAAGGCGTGACCAGGCCCACGGTGGTGCGGCCGACCAGATGGTCGATTTCCACACGCTCGGTCTTGCGCTGCGCGATATGCGCATAGGCATCCGAGGGCTTCATCGCAGGCTTGAGATCCGACAGATACATCTCGGTCGTCAGGCGCGCAATATCGTACTTAGCATACAGCTCGTGCACGTGCTGGCACAGGTCCTTGAGGCCCATGCGCTCGTAGCGGCGGTGCTGCTGGCAGAACTCGGGCAGGATGCGCGCCAGCGGCTGGTTGCGGTCGTAGTCGTCCTTGAACTGCTGCAGCGCCGTCAGCATGGTGTTCCAGCGGCCCTTGGTGATGCCGATGGTGAACATGATGAAGAAGGAATACAGGCCGGTCTTCTCGACCACCACGCCATGCTCGGCCAGGTACTTGGTGACGATGGACGCGGGAATGCCGGTGTCGGCAAAGTCGCCATCCAGGTCCAGGCCGGGCGTGACGATGGTGGACTTGATGGGGTCCAGCATGTTGAAGCCGTCGGCCAGATCGCCAAAGCCGTGCCAGTTGTCGAACTCCTTGCCGTTCTTCTTGGAGCGGGTCTTGGTCGATGCGTCCGTACCGCGGATGATCCAGTCCTGGGCCGTGCCCACGCCTTCCTCGGCCAGGGCTTCAGGGCCCCAGACCTCGAACCACCAGTCGTCGTCGCCGAACTCGTCTTCCACCTTGCGCATGGCACGGCGGAAGTCCAGCGCCTCGACAATCGACTCCTCCACCAGCGCCGTG
This sequence comes from Comamonas testosteroni, assembly GCF_014076415.1. NCBI lineage: Bacteria > Pseudomonadati > Pseudomonadota > Betaproteobacteria > Burkholderiales > Comamonadaceae > Comamonas > Comamonas testosteroni. The sequence continues at coordinate 2,251,435 of NZ_CP043568.1, read as the reverse complement.
CCGCCGGGCGGCTCCATCATGGCAGCAGCCACGTCGCAGCTGGCGATGATGCTGTACTGGGGGCTGGTCGAGGTGTGCATCAGATACGCCTCGTTGAACAGCGGGTGATCCAGCTTCTCGGTCTGGCTGTCCTGCACCAGCACATGCGAAGCCTGGCTGATGCCGGCCAGCAGCTTGTGGATGGACTGGGTGGCATAGACCACCGAGTGCATCGGGCGCTTGCGCTTCTTGCCCATGGCGTGGTAGCTGCCATAGAAGGGATGGAAGGCAGCGTGGGGCAGCCAGGCTTCATCGAAGTGCAGATTGGCCACATAGCCGTCCAGCATGCCCTTGATGGTTTCTGTGTTGTAGAGCACGCCGTCGTAGGTGGACTGCGTCAGCGTCAGCACGCGGGGCTTGACGGCCTTGGCATCCACGCCCTTGAGCAGGGGGTTGGCGGCGATCTTGGCCTGTATGGACTCCACGCTGAATTCGCTTTGCGGAATCGGGCCGATGATGCCGAAGTGATTGCGCGTGGGCTTGAGGAACACCGGAATCGCACCCGTCATGATGATGGAGTGCAGGATAGACTTGTGGCAGTTGCGGTCCACCACCACCACATCGCCAGGTGCCACGGTGTGGTGCCAGACGATCTTGTTGGAGGTCGATGTGCCATTGGTCACAAAGTAGCAGTGGTCGGCATTGAAGATGCGCGCGGCATTGCGCTCGGACTCGCCGATGGCGCCGTTGTGGTCCAGCAGCTGGCCCAGCTCCTCCACGGCATTGCAGACGTCTGCGCGCAGCATGTTCTCACCGTAGAACTGGTGATACATCTGGCCCACGGGGCTCTTCAAAAAGGCCACGCCGCCCGAGTGACCGGGGCAGTGCCAGCTGTAGGAGCCGTCTTCGGCGTAGTCCAGCAGCGCCTTGAAGAACGGGGGCTGCACGCTCTCCAGATAGCTCTTGGCTTCGCGGATGATGTGCTTGGCCACGAACTCGGGCGTGTCCTCGAACATGTGAATGAAGCCATGCAGCTCACGCAGAATGTCGTTGGGCAGGTGACGGCTGGTCTTGGTCTCGCCGTAGATATAGATGGGCACCTCCTCATTCTTGCGGCGCACTTCACCGATGAAGTCGCGCAGGCTGTGAATGATGGGGTCCTTGTCGCCGCCGAGCTGGAATTCCTCGTCGTCGATCGACAAAATAAAGGCGCTGGCCCGGCTTTGCTGCTGGGCGAACTGCGACAGATCGCCATAGCTGGTCACGCCCAGGACTTCAAAGCCCTCTTCTTCAATGGCTTGAGCCAGGGCGCGGATACCCAGTCCCGAGGTGTTCTCGGAACGATAGTCCTCGTCGATGATGACGATGGGAAAGCGAAACTTCATGAACAGCCTCCGTACCAATCAGGCCTAAAAAACGAAACAGCCGCGAAGTGTAAGGAATATCCTTATTGCGGCTTTGAAACAGGCTGTTTTTAACCCAGAATGTGGTGCACTAAATACAGGCCTTAACAGGAGCTCAGGTATGGATCACTCCACCGCGTGGTGGTTGCTTGTCGGTTTGCTAGTCATTGCGGAGCTGTTGACCGGTACTTTCTATCTCCTCATGCTGGCTCTTGGTGCCATTGCCGGTGCGCTTTGCGCTCACTTCGGCCTGGGCACCAGCAACCAGATCGTCGCCGCGGCCCTGCTGGGCTCGGGCGCCGTCCTCGTCTGCTATCTGCTGCGCAAGCGCAGCCCGCGCAGACTGCCCTCCTCCAGCAATCGCGATGTCAACATGGATGTGGGCGAAACCGTGGTCGTGGAGCAGTGGAATGCCGACGGCACGGCCCAGGTCCGCTATCGCGGCGCCACCTGGACCGTCATGGGACGTCAGGGCGCCCTGCCCATCCCGGGCCCGCATCGCGTGGCCGAAGTCATTGGCAACCGCCTTCTGGTTGACAAGATCTGATCACCAGCCAGCCCCGGCATGGTTATGCTGGGCGCTGCAACGCTTCGCTCTCTTTCTTCACACCAACGCCCCACAAGGGCTGGAGACAATATGGATTACGCAGTCCCTCTCGCCATCGCCATCATTGCCGTCATCTTCATCGTCCGCTCGATCAAGGTGGTTCCCCAGCAGCATGCATGGGTCAAGGAGCGCCTGGGCAAATACGCAGGCACGCTCACACCCGGCCTGAACTTTCTGATCCCGTTCGTGGATCGCATCGCCTACAAGCACAGCCTCAAGGAAATTCCCCTGGACGTACCCAGCCAGGTCTGCATCACGCGCGACAACACGCAGCTGACCGTGGACGGCATTCTCTACTTCCAGGTTACCGACCCCATGCGCGCCAGCTATGGTTCGTCCAACTACATCATGGCCGTCACCCAGCTCGCCCAGACCTCGCTGCGCAGCGTGATCGGCAAGCTGGAACTGGACAAGACCTTTGAAGAGCGCGACATGATCAATGCCCAGGTCGTCAATGCCATCGACGAGGCTGCGCTGAACTGGGGCGTGAAGGTGCTGCGCTACGAAATCAAGGACCTGACACCGCCCGCTGAAATTCTGCGTGCCATGCAGGCCCAGATCACGGCCGAACGCGAAAAGCGTGCCTTGATCGCCGCCTCCGAAGGTCGCCGCCAGGAACAGATCAACATCGCCACCGGCGAGCGCGAAGCTTTCATCGCCCGCTCCGAAGGCGAGAAGCAAGCGGCCATCAACAAGGCGCAGGGTGAAGCTGCCGCCATCACCACCGTGGCCGAAGCGACCGGACAGGCGCTGGAGCGAGTGGCCACGGCCATTCGCCAGCCCGGTGGCGAGCAGGCCGTTCAGCTCAAGGTGGCTGAGAGCGCCGTGGAGGCCTACAGCAAGGTGGCTGCGGACTCCAACACCACCCTGGTCATTCCTGCGAACATGACCGAGGTCTCCGGCCTGATTGCCTCTGCCATGAAGATGGTTCAGGTGGGCAAGAGCGCCTGAGCCTGCTCGCTTCACGCTGCACGCAGAAAAGAACTTTCTGCACTTTCATTTTGAGGTCGAAATTTCTGGTTAGAATAGCGGCTTCATCACACGGAGCGGTGGATGAGTGGTTTAAGTCGCACGCCTGGAAAGCGTGTGTGGGTTAATAGCCCACCGCGGGTTCGAATCCCGCCTGCTCCGCCAGATTTTAAAATCAAGTCGACCACACTTGATTTTTTACTTCAGAAATGAAGTATTTTGGGATCGCTGTGGAGCGGTGGATGAGTGGTTTAAGTCGCACGCCTGGAAAGCGTGTGTGGGTTAATAGCCCACCGCGGGTTCGAATCCCGCCTGCTCCGCCAAATGATAAAAGGCCTTGAAGCAATTCAAGGCCTTTTTTCTTTTCACCGCATTCGAGCGTGAGTGCGAATTGAATTCACGGTGCAGCATTAGCACCACGCGTATCCAGCCTGGCGCCGGCAAGTGTGAGGGACGGCATGGTCTTGCCGCCACCCACGCGCAAAAAAAGAGCCAGGACTTCGTCCTGGCTCTTGCACCGGCAGCGCCGGATTGCTCCCGGCGGCCGCTCTCGCTTGGCGAGCTCGCGCGAAGCTGGTTGACGGGAAACCAGCCCAGCAACACTCAACCAGCTGCTCGACCCCAGCCGCCACCCAAGGCCTTGAACAGCGTGGCCAGAGCCATCTGCCGCTGCGTGCTGACCTCGATCAGAGCCATCTGTTGCGCAAAATCGGTGCGCTGCGCATCCAGATAGCGCAGATGACTGTCCACCCCCGCGCGATAGCGCAGCTCGGCGAGCTTGAGCGTATTCGCGCTGGTCTGCACCAGGCGCTGGCGGGCAAGCTCCTCGCGCCTCAGCGTCTCCACGGAGGCCAGTGCATCACTGACTTCGCGAAACGCCGTCTGAATGCTGCGCTCGTAGCTGGCGATCGCCATGTCCTTGCGCAGCTGAGCGACTTCCAGATTGGCGCGGTTACGGCCGCCATCAAAAATCGGCAGGCTCAGCTGCGGCATAAAGGACCAGGAGCGCTGACCGCCGGCAAACAGATCGGAGAGCTCGGCACTGGCCGAGCCATAGGAGCCCGTGAGCGAGATACGCGGAAAGAACGCGGCCCGCGCCGCGCCAATGCTTGCATTGCGTGAGCGCAGCTGATATTCGGCGGCTCGGATATCGGGACGCAGCACCAGCAGCTCGGACGGCAGACCGGCGCCGATCTCCTGCACCATGGGTTTGGCATTCAAATCCACGACAGCCTGCACCGCGCCATCACCCACCAGCCAGTCCAGTGCGTTTGCGGCCTGGCGCAGCTCGCGCTCGAAGCGCTCGACTTCTGCGCGCGCCAGCTCAAGCTGTCCTTGCGCCTCCTGCTCGTCCAGACGGCTTGCAGTGCCGGTCTTTCTGCGCTCGCTCATCAGCTGCCATTCCTTCTCGCGCGCCTGCAAGGTGCGCAGCGCCAGGGCATGGCGCTGCCGCGCGCTATCCTGGGCCAGCGAGGCCTGGATCACTTCTGCGATCAGACTGATCTGCACGCTGCGCGCGGCCTCTTCGGTGGCCAGATACTCCATGAGCGCGGCCTCGGACAGCGAGCGCACACGGCCGAAGAGATCGAGCTCGAAAGCCATCAGCCCGACACCCGCCTGATAGTTGCTCTGCACCCTGGCCGCTCCTGTGCCGCTCAGGTCGGCAGGCAGGCGCTGGCGGTTGCCCCCGGCCTGAGCCTCCAGACCGGGCAACTGGTCCGCACGCTGCACGCGATAGGCCGCGCGAGCAGTCTGTACATTGAGCAGTGTCTGACGCAGATCGCGGTTGTGGGCCAGCGCCGTTTCGATACGCGAGCGCAGGCGCTCATCGATCACGAACTCCTTCCAGTGCAAACTCTGCACCGATGCAGTCGAGGCCGATGATGCCGCGCTCCAGGTGCCGGGAATGGGCGCAGCAGGCCTGTCATAGGTCGGTGCAAAAGAGCAGCCGCAGAGCACTGCGGCAATCAGCGTCAGCGCTGCGGTACGCATGGGGTTTCGCCCGTTCATGCGGGTTCTCCTTCGGAGTCTGTGTTTTTTTCCTCCGGCACTGCGCGGCGCTTGCGCCGCAGAGAGAGCACGAAGACAAAGAAGATGGGCACGAACAGCACACCCAGCAAAGTGGCGCTGAGCATGCCGCCGATCACGCCGACGCCGATGGCGGCCTGGCTGGAGGCTCCCGCCCCGGTGGCCAGTGCCAGCGGCACCACCCCGAGGATGAAGGCCAGCGAAGTCATCACGATGGGACGGAAGCGCAAACGGGCTGCCTGCAATGCCGCTTCCGCCAGCGAATGGCCACGCTCGTGCAGGTCCTTGGCGAACTCCACGATCAGGATGGCGTTCTTGGCCGCCAGGCCGATGATGGTGATCAGGCCGACCTTGAAGTACACATCGTTCGAGAGACCCAGCGCCGAAGTGGCCAGCACCGAGCCCAGCGCACCTATGGGCACGATCAGCATCACGGCCGCTGGAATGCTCCAGCTTTCGTACAGGGCCACGAGCAGCAGGAACACCACCACGATGGCCAGTGCGAACAGCTTGGGGGCCTGTGCGCCAGCAGCCTTTTCCTGATAGGACAACGCCGTCCACTCGTAGCCTATGCCGCGCGGCATCTCGCCCAGGATGCGTTCGAGCTCGGCCATGGCCTCGCCCGTGGTGTGCCCGGGCTTGGCATCACCCGCGATACGGAAGGCCGGATAGCCGTTGTAGCGCGAGATCTGCACCGGCCCCTGCTCCCATTCCACGCTGGCAAACGAGGCCAGCGGCACCTGCTCGCCCTGGGCATTGGGCACATACAGGCGCAGCAGGGCCTCGGGCGTCATGCGCGCGGCCGTGTCGGCCTGCACCACCACGCGCTGCAGGCGCCCGGCATTCGGAAACTCGTTGATCACGGCCGAGCCATAGGCCGTGGACAGCACGGCACTGATGCTCGCGAAGCTTACGCCCTGGGCCTGGGCCTTGCGCCGGTCTATGTCCAGACGCAGCTGCGGCGCGTCTTCGAGGTTCTCCATCATTGCGTAGGCGATCACCGGCGAGGCATTGGCCTTCTTCAGCAGCTCGTCGCGCGCGGCGACCAGGGCCTCGCGGCCCAGATTGGCGCGGTCCTGCAGACGCAGCGCAAAACCGCCTGAATTGCCCAGGCCGTCAATGGGTGGCGGATCCACAGCCATGGCCGCACCGTCGGACAGACTGCCGAAGCGCTGATTGAAGGCCTGGACCTCATCCCACGACGCCTGGCCCTTGCCGCGCAAGGACCAGTCCTTGAGCGTGACGAAGGCCATGGCCGCGTTCTGCCCCATGCCCGAGAAGCTGTAGCCCATGAGGAACTCGGCCTGGGCCGTGGCGGGGCGGCTTTGCACATAGGCTTCCATGTCGCGCACCACGGCCTCGGTACGTGCTTCGGTCGCACCAGGAGGCAGTTGCACGCTGACGATGTAGTAGCCCATGTCTTCATAGGGCACAAAGGACTCGGGCATGCGCGTATAGGCAAAGCCCAGCCCGCCCACGATGGCCGCATAGATCAGCATATAGCGGCCCGTGCGCCTGACCAGACGCTGGTTGAGCAGCGAAAAACGCTCTGTCAGCTTGGCAAAGTGACGGTTGAACCAGCCGAAGAGGCCTTTCTTCTCCTCGTGGTGATCCTCGGCAACCGGCTTGAGCAGCGTAGCGCACAGTGCTGGCGTGAATGTCAGTGCCAGCAGGCCCGAGAACAGGATGGAGACCGCCAGCGACAGCGAGAACTGACGGTAGATCACGCCCACCGAGCCACTCATGAAGGCCAGAGGCAGGAACACGGCCACCAGCACCAGCGTGATGCCGACGATGGCCCCCGAGACCTGCTGCATGGCCTTCACCGTGGCGGCCAGCGGCGAGAGGCCCTCCTCGGCCATGAGACGCTCCACGTTCTCCACCACCACGATGGCATCGTCGACCAGAATGCCGATGGCCAGCACCATGCCGAACATGGTCATCATATTGACCGAGAAGCCCAGCGCATACATCACCGCCAGGGTACCGGCCAGACACACCGGAACCACGATGGTGGGAATCAGCGTATAGCGCAGGTTCTGCAGAAACAGCCACATCACCAGAAACACCAGCACCACGGCCTCGACCAGGGTCTGGATCACCTTGCCGATGGCGACTTCCACAAAGCGCGAGGTGTCGTAGGGCACGGCGTACTGAATATCGTCGGGGAAGTTCTGCGACAGCTCGGCTAGCCTCGCCTTGACCGCCTTGGCGGTCTGCATCGCATTGGCACCAGGTGCCAGTTGCACGGCGGCCGCCACTCCTTTGTGGCCGTCCTCGCGCGAGGCGAAGCTGTAATCGAGCTGGCCGACCTCGAGACGCGCCACATCGGCCAGGTGCACGGCCGAGCCATCGGCCCTGGCCTGCAACACGATCTGACCGAACTCTTCGGGCGAACTCAGCGTGCCCTTGACGGCAATCGTGGCGCTGAGCTCCTGCTCGGACGATCCGGGCTGGCTGCCGAAGCTGCCCGCCGGCACCTGGGCGTTCTGCGCGGCAATGGCCGCATTCACGTCCGCCACCGACAGGCCGTAGCCCAGCAGCTTCTGCGGATCGACCCAGACCCGCATGGCGACATCGGCGCCGAAGTACTGCACCTTGCCCACCCCGGGCACGCGGCGAATCTCGTTATTGATGTTGCGCACCGCATAGTCGGAGAGGCGGACCTCGTTCTTGCCGCTGTCGTCACCCTTGTAGGTCAGCGAATAGATCAGCAGGAAGTTGGCGCTGGCCTGCTCTACCTGCAGACCCATCTGCATGACCGATGCGGGCAGCCTGGCCTCGGCCTTCTTGATGCGGTTCTGCACCTCGACCTGGGCCAGTGCGGGATCGGTACCAGGCGCGAAGGTGGCCGTGATTTCGGCCAGACCCGTGGCACCGCTGGACGAGTCGAAGTACAGCAGACCCTTGGTGCCATTGAGTTCCTCCTCGATGACGCTGGTCACCGACTCCATTACCGTGGTGGCCGATGCCCCCGGATAGGTTGCAGAGATGGAGATTTGCGGCGGCGCCACGTTGGGAAACTGCGCCACGGGCAAGGCCGGGATCGCCAGCAGGCCGGCAAGCAGGATGAAGATCGCGACCACCCAGGCCAGCTTGGGGCGATCAATAAAAAACCGGGACATTATCTATCCTTGAATAAGGCTTGTCTTTTGGGCATTCAGCGCTTTCAGGACCAGCGCATACTGCTCATTTTTTTACAGCGGCTTCCGCGTCTTTGACGGCGTCCGCGACATTTGCAGCGGCAGCTCTGACCTGCACCTTGGTGCCGGGCACGGCTGCAGCAAGGCCCCCGACCAACACCCTGGCGTTTTCCTTCAGGCCCTCGGTGATATGCCACTCGGATCCGTACATGGCGCCGGTGCTCACCTTCTGAGCCTGCACAGTGTTGCGCTCATCGAGCACCAAGACATGGGCCAGTCCATCGCTGCCGCGCTGCACCGCACGCTGAGGCACGAGAATGGCCGCGGGATCCTCACCCAGCCCCAGGGTCACACGCACATACATGCCGGGCAACAGCAAGCCATCCTTGTTGGGAAATTCACCACGCAGCGCAAGCTGGCCGGTGCCGCGATCCACCGTCACATCCGAAAACAGCATGCGACCCTGACGCTTCTCGTCCAGGCCGTCCGCCACCAGCGTCACGGAAGCACTCCTCTGCGACTGCTCCCCCTGCTGCTGTGAACGCAAGCGCGTGGCCAGCGCTGCGGTCTGGCGGAAATCGGCATAAATGGGGTCGAGCTGCTGTATCACAGCCATCGGTGTGGCCTCCCCCTGACCGACCAGGGCGCCTTCCGTCACCAGCGCACGGCCGATGCGGCCCGCAATCGGGGCCCTCACCGTCGCATAGTCCAGGTTCAGGCGTGCCGCCTCTACTTCGGCCTGAGCAGATTGACGCGTGGCCATGGCACTGTGCAGCGCAGCCTTGGCACTATCGAAATCCTGGCGGCTGACGGCTTCCTGGGCAACCAGCGGTTCGTAACGACGCACCACGGACTGAGCATCGGAAAGCGCGGCCTCGGCTCGTGCCAATTCGCCCCGGGCCCGCGACAGCGCCGCGCGCAGCGGCGCAGGGTCGATGTTGAACAGTACCTCGCCGGCCTTCACATCGGCACCCTCTTTGAAGTTGCGGCTCAGCACGATACCCGGCACCCGCGCACGCACCTCCGCCACACGCACGGGCTCGACCCGCCCGGGCAGTTCAGCGCTGATGCTCAGCGCCCTGGGCTTGACGGTCACCACATCCACCAGCGGCAATTCCTGAGGCGGGGCGCCCGCTTCCGACTTGATGCAGCCGGCCAACATCATTGCGGCCGCCAATGCGGCCAGGGCCGGCCAGGCACGCACATTCTGGCTGTTCTTCTTCATGGCTTTTGAGTCTTGTCAAATCTTGAAAGAAGCGCATGATGCATGAAAATATTTTTTGAATCAAATTTGATTCATTAAGACCTATATTGATTCATGGCATTTTGATACCAAGTAAAGTTGCTATCCCAAGCTTTCAGGCACGCTGCTTGAATCAAAATAGGTTCATCCGTATCCGCCCCAACCGGAGCCACGAATGACGACAGCCCCTCACGACAACACAGCAATCCTCCCCCCCTTGGCCCTGGCCCTGGTCAACCACCCGCGCGCCACGCTTCAGGAACTGGCAAAGGCCATAGGCATCAGCAAGGCGACCCTCTATCGCTTCTGCCCCACACGCGATCTGTTGATCAAGCGCCTGCTGGAGCAAAGCCTGCGCACGCTGGACGAAGCGCTGGATGAGGCCCGTATCGAGGAAGGGCCGGTGCTCGAAGCACTCAAGCGCCTCAATGCCAAGCATCTTGAACATCGCGAATTCACGCTGTTCCTGACCTATTACTGGAACGAAGTCGAAAAACCCATGGAGGAAAATGCGATCTGGGAACCCAAGGTCGACGCCTTTTTCCTGCGCGGCCAACAAGAAGGCGTGTTCCGCATCGATTTCAGTGCCGCAACGCTGACCGAGTTATGGCTGGGAACCGTGATCGCGCTCATCGATGGAGAACGCCGCGGTCGCATCCCTCGCGCCCCGCTGGCACAGCTTGCCGAACAGGCGTTTTTGCAGGGCGTCATGCGCCAGGACGCAACGGCAACAGCCTGACAGAATCGACCCGGACTGCAGCCTTAACGGCAATGCCTGCCTCCAGCTGCACCATGCTCATGCCGTTCCCCTGCAACGCGAGCTCGCGTGCCCTCACACTCGTTTTCACAACCAGAGAGTAGCCTTGTCATGATCAGTCACCTCGACCACCTGGTTCTCACCACGGCCAATGAAGCGCAATGCATACGCTTTTACACCGAAGTCCTCGGCATGCGACTGGAATCCTTCATCGGCGGCACTCCGCCCGTGGAGCGCAAGGCCTTTGTGTTCGGTCAGCAGAAGATCAATCTGCATGTGAAAGGGCACGAGTTCGAACCCAAGGCTCATACGCCGGTACCCGGAGCTCTGGATCTGTGCTTTCTGGCCTCCGTGCCGCTGGACGAGGTCATCAAACGCCTGGAGCAGTTGTCCATCCCCATCGCAGAAGGTCCCGTGATGCGCACCGGAGCCACATCCCGAATCCGCTCCATCTATCTGCGCGATCCCGACCTGAACCTCATCGAAATCTCGGAGCTGGCCTAGCCGCCATAACTCCGATCAACCGAGGCCGGGAGGCATGCCCCCCGGCACCCGGTCAGAGCTGTGCCAAAGCCTTTTGTGCCGGTGCATGGCCTTGCTCTGCGGCGCGCTGCAACCACTCACGAGCCTGCTTGGCATTCTTCTTCACACCCAGACCGTCCCGGTACAAAGTTCCCAGCGCGTACTGGGCAGGGGCATCCTGCTGCTCGGCGGCCAGCCGATACCACTTCAGCGCCTGAGCCAGGCTCTTGCCCACACCCTCGCCGTTTTCATACAAGGTGCCCAGGTTGTACTGGGCCTTGGCATAGCCTTGATTGGCTGCCATGGTGAACCACTTGGCGGCCTCGGTGTAGTTGGGTTGTGCAAAGCCCTTGCCAAGATATTGAAAGACACCGACGTTGTACTGGGCCAGAACATTGCCCTTGAGTGCCGAGTTCAGGTTCTCCATGTATTCCATGGACTGCGCAAACTCCGCCGACTTGGGCGATGAAGCGGAGAGTTGCCCCAGCCGCTGCGCCGCCGCCGCATGCTGGTACTTCAGCGCCTGGGTGTAATAGGCAATCGCTTCTTTCTCGTTGCGATACTCGCCCTCTCCCTGTTCGAACAGGCGGCCCAGTTCATAGTAAGCCTCGCCCGAGCCGCGGATGGCCACAGCGTGCAGCAGCAGCACGGCCCGCTTGTAGTCGGGGTCCACACCCTGGCCTTCGAAGCAAATCTTTCCCAGCAGCAATTGGGCTTTCTGCACGCCTTTGTCTGCCAGCGGGGCCAGCCATTTCGCGGCTTCGGCACGATTCTTCTCCACGCCTTCGCCAAGGTAATACATCTCGGCCACCGTGAACTGCGCGAGCACATCGGCCTGCTGGGCCGCCTTCAGATACCAGCGAAACGAGGCCTGCAAATCCTGAGGCAGCAACTCGCCTTTGCGGTAGACAAAGCCCAGGCCATTTTGTGCCGTCACAGAGCCCTGCCGTGCGGCGCGCTCCAGCCATGCGACACCTGTTGCGGCATCCTTCTCAACTGTTTCGCCTTTTAGATAGATCGTTCCCAGCAGGTTCTGCGCATCGAGATTTCCAGCGTTTGCAGCCTGATGAATGCGTGCCAGGCCTGCCTCAGGATCTTTTTTCACACCTTCGGCACCCAGCACATAGACCAGACCCAGCAGATACTGAGACGGCGCGTGATTGTGCTCAGCAGCCAGACGTAGCCAGCGCAAGGCATCGTCGGCATTCTTTTCCACGCCATTGCCGTAAAGATAGGCCTTTCCCAACTCGTACTGTGCCGCGACATCGCCTGTCTTCGCGGCATTGACCATTTCGCTGGGCTGAGCCTGCGCACAACCCAAAACTGACAGCCAAGCCGACAGCACCAAAGCACCAGACCATCGCGCAAGCATTGCTTCCCCTGTTCACAAAAAAATGTGAGTATATAGAAGCAATACCTTGCCCATAAAGCGTTGACAGCTATCAAAACCATACTAAACCGCCTCAGCATGGAAATGACTGCCGATGGGGCTGGTCCTGGCCCATCGTCACAGAGCCGCCATGTGCCCGCGCAGTGTCTCTTGTCTCGGGACAGCATTGCTGCTCGAGGCTCGCTCGGGCCAGGCGGCACAGAGATCTGCCTGCTCGAACTCTGCCAGCGTGCAACTTGCACCGCATGTTTGCGATCTTGCAAACAGTGCGGGAGACCCGACCCGGACCTTGCGCCTTTGCGGGCAAGCATCTCTCCGGCTCAGGCAGCCATGGGCGTACAAAGCTCCACCACGGTGCCGTCAGGGCAACGCAGATAAGACACCATCTGCCCCCAGGGTTTGGCCGTCGGAGCGGCCATCTCGATGGCGCCTGCGCTCAGCGCGCTCCTATGGGCCACCTCCACATCCTCAGTGACCAGCGCGATTTCAAATCCCAATGGCTTGGCAGAGCTGTGCGCTTCGACATGGCCTCCAGGAAAATTCAACGCGCCCAGCTCATGGACGGCAAATGCCAGCGTGGTCTGCCCTGTCTCGAGCTCGCCATAGGTTCCGGATTCATGCAGAAAACGCTGTTGTATGCCGAATGCCCGGTTAAAGAATTCCAGCGATGCCGAGACATCCGGGACGTAGATGATTGTGTAACCCAATTTCATGAAGGTATCCTCTCAAAACCCAACCGAACTTGAACGGCTGCATCTTTACCGTCCAAGACCATTGCCTGCATCATCCTACCCAGCAAAACGGCAAAGGCCTTGAAAACGCTTCAAGGCCTTCCGGGGACGGTCAGGTTCAAGCTCTCATCTATAGTCCCATGCCCAGAATCGAGTTATCGGCATGCAGCTCGCTACCGCTCATGACACTGGACTCGTCGCTGGCCAGGAACAGCACCAACTGCGCGATACGCTCAGGCATATAGGCGCGGCCGGCGCGGTTGAGCTTGGGGTCATGCAAGATCATTTCCTTGCTCACGCCCTTTGGCAGCGAAGCCTGCATCATGGGCGTATAGATGCCATCAGGATGAATGGAATTGACGCGAATTGCATAGCCTTGCTTGCGACAGTTCAGGGCAGCGGCACGGGTCAGTGCCGACACAGCTGCCTTGCTGGCGCTATAGCCGGCGTATTGCTCCACGGGCAGCCAGCTGGATATCGAGGCCATGTTGATGATGGAGCCCCCTGTCTGCTTCATCGCCGCAATGCCCTGCTGGCAACCGATGAAGACCGACTCGGTGTTGATCTTGAGCAGGCGGCTGAAATCCTCCAGACGCCCGGTTTCCATATCGCCAGGCAGCAGGATGCCGGCATTGTTGACCAGCACATCGAGCCGGCCAAGACGTTGCTGCACCGCCGCCATCACAAGCGTCCAGTCCGTCTCGCTGCTCACGTCATGGCGGACGAACATGGAGCGTTCTCCCAATTCAGCCGCCAGTTGCTGCCCCGCCGCTTCATTGATATCGCTGAATGCGACCTTGGCGCCTTCACCAAGAAGCAGCTTCACCACCTCCAGACCCACACCACTGGCACCACCAGTGACCAGCGCCACCTTGCCCTGCAAACGATTTGTCATCCTCTGTCTCCTCTTGATTTTTTCCAAGCCCTGAGCAGGGCATTGCTACGGCCAGATAAAAAAGGAGGTGCAAGCGCCTCCTGGCTTGAATGGCAAAAGCCCACAGCCACACAAAGTACGCCACAGGCTGTTTACCGGATTCATTTTTTAGTTGCCCGCGTTACGCGCCGCTTCGGGCGTAAACATGGCCGCAGTCATATTGCCCTTGTTCAAGACAGGCCCCTGGGGGCGTTCCTGGAACAGGTTGTAGGCCACATAGCCGCCAGAGTTCAGGTCGTGATAAAAGCTGGTGCCCGCATGCCAGATCCGGGCGTCGAAGGCGTAGTAATGATTGACCACCGCCTGCAGCCACAACTGGCCACGTGCATCGTAGTAATCGCTCATCAGCGCCTGGCCGGTATCTTCATCGAGGAACAGCACGCGCTTGCCGAACATGTGGCGATAGCCATCCTTGAGCGAAGCCTCCAGCACCCAGACACGGCGTAGCTCGTAGCGCATGTAGTCGGGGTTTTCATGACCGGGTTTGAGCAGATCGGCATACTTCACGTTGCTGCCGTGAATCTTGTAGGCATTGGCCGGCACATAGACTTCCCTCTTGCCCAGTGACTTCCAGTTGTAGCGCTCGGGCGAGCCGTTGAACAGACGATCGGAGTCAATCGTCAGCTTGCCGCCGGTGCCCGACAGAGGCTGATCGAAGCCGTATTCGGGAATCTGGCGCACACGACGTGTGCCGGGGTCATAGCTCCAGCCCAGGCGCTTTTCCTTGCCAAATTCAACCGGCTCGGACACTACGCTGACGCCGCCCTTCTCACGCTCTGGCAGCTTGACTGCATTCATGCCCTGGGACATGGGACTGCTCAGTGGCTGTCCTGCGTTGGCCGGGTCGTTGACCTGGCTGAAGGCGCGATTGTCGGCACGACCCCAGACGATGCTTCCATCGGCCAGCACATTGGCGTTGTCACGCAGCGTGTGTTCGGTGAAAGCACGCGATGGCAAAAGATTGTTGAAGGCCAGCTCAAGTCCGTTTCTGGGGAACGGGAAGGGCAGCGCTCCCTTGACCGCACCCGTTGTGCCCTGACCGTCTGCGTTCATCACCGCATCCTGGGCGTTCTTTCGGGCCGCCGCGCAGACGGCATCCGAAAAGCGGAAGTCGCGATGCCCCTGATAGACCGGAATGCGATAGGTCCTGGGGTATTTGGCAAACATGGCCTTCTGGCCTTCTGCAAGGCGCTCGGCATGCTGAGCCAGATTCTCAGCCGTGATAATGAACAAAGGCTTTTCACCGGCATAGGGGTCCACCGGGTGCTGGCCAGCATGCGGGTTGTATTGAATGCCAGGTGGCGTACCCAGCCATTTCCCCGTGAACTCGGGCACACCACTGGCTGTACCGGCTTTTTCTCCTCCCGTGCAGGTCAACGACTTGCCCAGCCTGGCCAGTTCATCGGGCGTCGCCTTGGCCCAGACCGCCCCAACAAACAATGCACCTGCAGCCAAGACCGCCAGCAAACGGGGTCCCTCTCCTAACTTCATGCCTAGTCTCCTTGGATGCATCCACCATGCATCTACCTGTCATTGAACTTCTCTGATCGTTCTTCTTCCTTGCCCACTCGCGATTCCGAAGCAACGAAATCATTGTTCGACCAGCGACAATCGCAAACATCGTCAATTAGGACTAGCACAGGCAGACGCCAGCAACAGACACAAAAAAAGCGGGCCGTTGGCCCGCTATGGAAAAGCAGTTTTCGTTCAGCGCTTGATGCCGAACACGCCCAGCATCTGTTCCGTCTGCTTTTGCATCTGCTCCTGCATCTGCGTGAACATGTTCTGGGACTGCTCCATATAGCTGCCCATCAAACCCTGCATGGCTTGAGGCTGCATGCTCATGAACTGCTTCCAGGCCTCGGGGTTCATGCCCTGGGACTGGCCCGCAAGCTTGCTTTGAAAGTCCGTGAACATCTGCACATTCTTTTCGATGTAACTCCCCATGAAGCCCTGCATGGCATGACCGTAGAAGCGAATGATGTTGGCCAGCATGGCCTCGGAGAACATCGGAGCCCCGCCCGCTTCTTCTTCCAGAATGATCTGCAGCAGGATGGAACGCGTCAGGTCTTCATTGGTCTTGGCATCCCTGATGACCACCGGCTCGCTATCCATGACCAGTTGCTTGACCTCGGCCAGAGTGATGTATGAAGAGGTATTCGTGTCGTAGAGGCGGCGATTGGGATACTTCTTGATGATTCGCTGGCTCCCCACCTGGACATCACCCTCTTTGCCCTCTTTGTTTTCTTGCATCGCAAGTCCTTTATGTTCTGGGGGTCGGCCCCGTCGTCAATTGAGCTATTGCAGTGCAACAGATTTTAGGCAGTGCACAAGCCTCATCGGCAAGCAGTAACCCTGACAAACAAGCTTGTCTGCGCTGCAACAAAGTCGCACCGCCGTCACAGCCAGCATCAGGTCTTTGCCATTTATTCACAAAAAACAGTTTGCCGTCTATCGAAATCAAGCTTGCAGAAGGTTTACAGTGCCTCTCGTTGTTTGACGAAAGGCTCAACGGATGATTACCACCAAAACACGCAATGCTGTTTGTCTGACCGCCCTGCTGGCTGCCGCCGGCTTCATGACTGCAGCGCAGGCCCAGCCCGATGCCGCTGCAGCCGACGCCGCCAAGGCCGCTGCGCCGCAGGCTGCACCTGCAGCCCAGGCAGCCCCTGCCAATGTGGATGCCGCGGCCGCAGACGCCGCATTGCGCAAGCGCCTGCAGGCAGTTGTCGCAGCCATGGACGGCAAGTCCAAGCTGGCTGCCAACAATTTCAACGAGGAGTTCCTCAAGAATTCCCCCATCGACACCGTGCAGAAAGCCCTGGACTCCGTGCGCGCCGGCGTCGGCAGTTGCCAGGCGGTTGGCCGCATGGAAAGCTCCACACCTCTGGCCACCAGCGTGCTGCTGAGCTGCACCAAGGGCTTTGTACCCATGGAGCTGGCGGTCGAGCCCAAGGCTCCTTACCGTATTTCGGGCATTTTGCTGCGCCCAGCCTTCTGGAAATAAGCGCTCTTCACCATCAGAAATGGAGCCTCCTGGCTCCATTTTTTGTTGGCACCGACCAAGTCAGATCACCACCGGCTCGGGCTCCAGGCGAATGCCAAAGCGCTCGTAGACACTGGTCTGAATTGCCCCTGCAAGCGTCATCACCTCGCCGCCGGTCACGCTGGCGTCGAGGCTGTGGCGATCTCCGCGATTGACCAGCACCAGCGCCTGCCTGTCGTAAACGCCCGCCCGGCCCATGGTCTTGCCTTTCCAGCCGCAGGCATCGATCAGCCAGCCGGCCGCCAGCTTGATGGAGCCATCATCCATGGGATAGTGAACAATCTTTGGCTCGCGCGCGATGATGTCCGCGCATTGCTCGGTCGTCACCGTGGGATTCTTGAAGAAGCTTCCCGCATTGCCGATGACTTCTGGGTCCGGCAGCTTGGCGCGACGAATCTCGCAGACCCATTCAAAGATCTGCTGCGCAGTCGGCTGCTCTATGCCTTTTTCCGCCTGCTTGCGCTGCAGATCGAGATAGCCCAGATCCGGCTGCCAGCTCTTGGGCAGCGCCAGACGCACCCGGGTAATCACCGCCCGCCCCTTGAGTCCCAGGCCGCGAGGGACAGCCGTCGAGCCCGTCACGGGCCAGTACTTGGGCTGAGCCGGTGCATGCTTGAACACCGAGTCACGGTAGCCGAAGGCACATTGCGCGGCATTGAGGCTGAACTGCTCGCCGGTGACCAGATCGATCGCGTCCAGGGAGTCGAAGCGATCCTGCAGCTCCAGCCCGTAAGCGCCGATGTTCTGCACCGGGGCCGCGCCTACCGTGCCTGGAATCAGGGCCATGTTTTCAAGGCCTGTATAGCCCTGTGCCAGCGTCCATGCCACCATGTCATGCCAGCGCTCGCCCGCCCCGATCTCGACAATCCAGTGCTTGTCGGTTTCGCGCAGCAGCCGCATGCCCATGATTTCCATCTTGAGCACCACGGGGGCTACGTCGCCCGTGAGCACCACATTGCTGCCACCGCCAAGGACGAACACAGGCTGCCGCCCCCATAGCGGGTCGGCGAGAAACTGACGGATATCGTCCTGGCTACGAATGCGCACCAGCGTTTCGGCGCGCGCGGCAATGCCAAAGGTGTTGCAATGCTGCAGGGGAACATTTTTCTCGACTAACATCCATCCAATTGTCGCACTGCGCCTGCTCTGCTGCTGGCAAGCAGCACATCACGGCCCGGCGCACTGTGGCTGTTTACCGCTCTGATACTGATAGGAATTACACATGCCTTCTTTTGACACTGTTTGCGAAGCCGATTTCGTCGAAGTGAAGAACGCCGTTGACAACGCCACCAAGGAAATTGGCACCCGTTTCGACTTCAAGGGCACATCGGCCGCCGTCGAACTCAAGGACAAGGAAATCACCATTTACGGCGATGCCGAGTTCCAGCTGCAGCAAGTCGAAGATCTGCTGCGCAACAAGCTGACCAAGCGCAATGTCGATGTGCGCTTCCTGGACATCCAGAAGGCACAGAAGATTGGCGGCGACAAGGTCAAGCAGCTCATCAAGGTCAAGAACGGCATCGAGTCCGAGCTGGCCAAGAAGATCCAGAAGCTGATGAAGGAAAGCAAGCTCAAGGTGCAGGCCGCCATTCAGGAAGAGAAGGTCCGCATCACCGGAGCCAAGCGTGACGACCTGCAGGCGGCCATGGCATTGATCCGCAAGGATCTGGCCGACCACCCTCTGTCGTTCAACAACTTCCGCGATTGAATGAAGCCCCCCCTGCGCAGCTCCGCTGCTTCCCCTTCCCTCGCCTTGTGGGAGGGGGGCGAGGCCGTTGCCACAGGGCGACGCGGCCGGCTCAGCTCCTTGCCCAGCGCCTCCCGCCTGCGTCGCATGGGGCTCATGCTTTCAGTCGCTGTGGCCTCCAGCAGTGTCTTTGGACAGTCCGTAGCCCTGACTGGCGTGCTGGGCAGCAAGGCCTTGCTGGTCATTGATGGCAGTGCCCCCAAGGCGCTGGCCGTCAACGAAAGCCACAAGGAGGTGCGCCTGCTGCAGATCAGCGGCGACACCGCCGTGGTGGATATCAAGGGCCGGCGCCAGACCGTGCGCCTGGGCGATGCTCCGGTCAGCGTGGGCAGCCGGGGCGGCATTGGCGGCGCCGCGCGCTCGGGCCGGCTGGTCCTGATCGCCGACTCGCGCGGCCATTTTGTGGATCGCGGCTATATCAACGGAAAAACCATGCAGTACATGGTGGACACCGGCGCCAGCACCATTGCCATAGGCCGCGCCGATGCCGATCGCATGGGCCTGCCCTACGAGCAGGGTGTCCCCGTCCTGATGCGCACAGCCAACGGCACTGCCCAAGGCTGGCGCATCAAGCTCGACAGCGTCAAACTGGGCGAGATGGAGGTCTACGGCATAGAGGCCGTAGTTGCCCCCCAGTCCATGCCCTATGTGCTGCTAGGCAACAGCCTGCTGACCCGGTTTCAGATGACCCGCAAGGGCAATGAGATGGTTCTGGAAAAGAACTGAACCCGCCTCTCGCCCATGCACGCACGCTACGACGACCCTTATGAAGACCTGCTGGGCCTATGGTCGGATCTGGAGGCCGCACTCGCGGTTCTGCTGACCGAGCCGCTGCGCATCCCAGGCTTTGCCATCAAGCTGCACCAGCTTGATCTGTGGTTGCAAGACCTCATCACGCAGGACAGCGATGCCGCGCTGTATCTGATGTTTCAGCGTGCCAGCTCGACAACCGTGGGCTATAGCCCGTCTCACGCCGTGGTCTGCGCGGGCCTGTGCCATATCCTTGCCAAGGAGCTTGACCTACCTCAATCCGAGCGCGACATGCTGATCCGGGCCGCCCTGACCATGAACATCGGCATGACCGTGCTGCAGAACCAGCTGGCCGAGCAACGTACACCGCTGAGCAGCCAGCAGGCCGAAGCCGTCAAGCAGCACCCCACAGAGGGCCGGCTGATGCTGGAGCGGCTCATGGTGCGTGACCCGCTCTGGCTGGACAGCGTGCAATACCACCATGTGGTGCTGCAGCCCGCGCCGCTGGCACAGTTGCAGCCGCTGGAGCGTCTGGTCCGCATTCTGGGCACGGTAGACCGTTATGCAGCCCTGATCAGCCCACGCAAGACCCGTAGCGGCCGCTCGGCCACCGAGTCTCTGCAAGTGCTGCAGCAGGGCGGCCAATACGCCGATGAGGTCAAGCAGGCCTTGATTGATGTCGTGGGCCTGTACCCGCCCGGCACCTATGTACAGCTGGACAATGGCGAAGTGGCCGTGGTGCTGCGCCGCGGAAAAAGCCTGGAAGAACCCGAGATTGCCAGCGTGATCGACCGCGACGGCCACAGCATGTACCCGCCCATCTGGCATCCGGACGGACGCAGGCCGGCCATCACCTCCGCGCTGGCTCGTTCGTCGCTGACGCTGGATCTGGACCTGCGCTCCATGGCACAGCTGGGCATTCACAGTGCACGCGGCAATGCCGAGCTGTACCGCATGGTCAAGCTGCCGGGCAGCAGACGCTAACCCTTTCTAAACGCCTTGTGCAGCGATCAGGCCGGCATGGTGGCCACGCGTGAACGCCTCCTCCAGTACCGAATAGCCGGCCCAGTCCGAATGCGCAAAGCTCAGCCGCGCCGTCGCAGGCGTGGGCAGACCTTGCACTCGCTCCCCATTCAATAGCAGGTTGCGCTTGCTGGCACTGAACTTGACTGCTATTTCGCTCAACATCTGCTGATCGCCAGGTCGCGGAATCGCCATCGCATGGCCATAGCGGGTGATTTCCATGCGTGTGGCATGCTGCAGCAAGTCTGGGTGCGGCTCGCTCAGCGTGTTCACGATGCGCTCGCGCCAGAAGGCAAACGGCTGCTGCATCAATTGCCGACGCCCATCGGCCCAGTCCCCCAGCGCCTGGTAGTAGCTCAGTACCGTGGGCTGGCTGCGGATTCGGTCCAGTCGCTGATTGCCAGCATCCACATAGCCCAGCCCGCCTGCATTGCCATCGCGGTACAGCACATTGTCCCAGGCGGGCTCGGCGCCGGGGTAGTCGGCCAGCGGTCGGTCGATATGGATGTTCGCCACCAGCCAGGGTGCCCAGTCCAGGCGAGCCGCTACGGCACGCAGAAAATCGGGCGCATTGCGCAGCACTCTTGCAGCAATAAAACTGGGCAGCGCCACCACGCAATGGCGCGCCAGCCAGCGTTCATGCTGCTGGCGGCCATGGTGATAAACCTCGATCTGCACGCCGCCCGCGTCCTCGGTGACCGCAAGCACGCTGCAATCGGTCTGCAGCTGTGTGGCTTTCAGTCCCGCCGCCAGTTGCTGCGCCAGCCAGCCATTGCCCTGTGGCCAGGTCAGCACCTGCTCGCCATCCGCTTCGCTCTCATGCTCGGACTGCGGACGCGGCGCGTGGAAACCATGGCGGCTGGCAAAATAGTGAATCCCCGCCCAGGCCGAGACACGGCTCAGACCGGCACCGAAATCATCGCGGCAGCTGTAGTCCAGATACCAGAGCAGACGCTCGTCATCGAGGCCCTGCGCTGCCAGCCACTGATCGAAACGCTGCGCATCGAGCATGGCATGAGAGGCTGGCAGACCCGCTTCGCGCTGCCAGACACGGATGGAGGGCATGGCGAAAGCCGCCGCCCGAGCCGCTGCCTCGACCTGTTTTTCAAACAGCGCATATTGCTCCAGCGTGCGCTGGCTCACGCCTTGCACCGGCAGCAGCCCTTCGTGCCAGCCGCCCTGCCAGTACAGACGCTCCTGCGGGCTATGGCAGAGATAGCGCTCGTCGTAGCGCCAGCGGCCGGCGAAGCGCTGGCGCACGCCCAGCTCCTCCAGCCAGTCCTGCACCTCATGGGCATCGTCGCCGGGCACGGGCAGATAGTGGGCACCCAGGGGGCAGGCTATGCCCTTGACCTGCCCACCCTGGCTGTTGCCACCCACTGCGGTCTGGGTATCGAGCAAGGCTGCGCCCTGAACGCCTGCCAGCTCCAGCGCGCGCGCCGCCGCCAGCCCGGCCATGCCGCCACCGGCTATCACGACCGGCGCCCGGTGCACCACGGCAGGTGCGGGCAGCTCCAGCCCCTGCGCCAGGCGCTGCCAGAAAGGGCGCAGACCATGACCACGTTCCAGCGCCACGCCGCTGAAGCCACCCGGCAGATCTTCCAGCCTGGGCGGCTCCTTTCTGCAGCCGGCCAGGCCGGCCGCACCGAAAGCGCCGGCTGCCGCCCGCCTGAGCCAGTCACGCCGATGCAGATAGTTCGGCATCAATGCTCCACCTTGCCCCACTCGCGCTCATAGGTGTTGACCAGCACCTGATTGGACAGGCGATTCACCACGGTCGACACGCGCGCCATATCGAGAGGAAAGTCAAACATCAGGCGCAGCGTGGGCAGGGTCAGAAAACGCATGCCGGCAGGCAAGGCCTCTGGCTCGCGCCAGGGACGGTGGCTGGCCAGCACAAAGCCCCATTCGCCAAAACTGGGCACATGCACGTGATAGGGCCTGGCCGTCAGACCCACGGACTCCACGGTCTGCACCACGGTCCAGAAGCTCTGGCGCGCAATCAGCGGCGAGGTGGTCTGAATCACGGCATAGCCGCTGGCTGCCAGACGCTTGTCCAGCAGCGAATAAAAACTGTTGGTGAACAGCTTGCCAATGGCGAAGTTGGTGGGGTCGGGAAAGTCCACCACGATCACATCGAAGGTGTCCGCAGTTTCCTGCAGCCAGTGAAACGCATCGGTATTGACGATGCTCACGCGGGCGTCGTTGAGCGCATTGCCATTGAGCGCCGTCATCATGGCATTGCTCTTGAACAAATCGGTCATGACCGGGTCCAGCTCCACCAGCACGACGGATTCCACGCCCGGGTACTTGAGCACCTCGCGCACGGCCATGCCGTCGCCGCCGCCCAGCACCGCCACCTTCTTCGGTGCGCCATGTGCGGCCATGGCGGGGTGGACCAGCGCTTCGTGGTAGCGGTACTCGTCACTCTGGGCAAACTGCAGATTGCCGTTCAGATACAGGCGCGCGCCCTGGCGTCCCTGCGTCACCACAATACGCTGATAGGGCGAGCTGCTGCTCAGCACGATGCGGTCCTGGTAGAAATGCTCGTCGGCCAGCCGGGTCAGCTGATCCGCGCCTGCGATGCCGCCGCCCAGGGCCAGCAGGACCAGCGCACAGGCCCAGGCGTGGGCACGCAGATTGCGCAGCTCATGCTTGAAGAGCACCAGGGCCCACACGGCAATGGCCGCGTTCATGAAGCCGAACAGCAGACCTGTGCGCACCAGCCCCAGCTTGGGCACCAGCACGATGGGAAACGCCAGCGACACGGCCAGGGCACCCAGATAGTCGAAGGTCAGTACCTTGGAGACCAGATCCTTGAGCGATGCATTGCGCTTGAGAATGCGCATGACAAGCGGAATCTCAAGCCCCACCAGCGTGCCCACCACCATCACCATGCCGTAGAGCAGAAAGCGGAACGCGCCCGGCGCATAGGCATTGGCCAGAAACAGCACGGCCGGCAAGGCACCGCCGACCAGCGCCACCATCAGCTCCACACGCAGAAAATGCGCGGGCAGCTGGTCTTCGAAATAGCGCGAAAGCCACGAGCCTATGCCCATGGCAAACAGATAGGTGCCGATGATGGTGGAGAACTGCAGCACCGAATCGCCGAGCAGATAGGATGCCAGCGCGCCTGCTGCCAGCTCATAGAGCAGGCCGCAGGCCGCAATCACGAACACGCTGGCCAGCAGCGCCACATCAATGGGCCGCGGCCCCTGGCCAGCGCTATGCTCCTCGGCCACCATCGAAGTCATCTAATTCCTTTAACCGTAAAACAGGCGCGCCGTCCTCTGCCTGCCAGGGACAGCGAGCAAGGGCCTGGGCGGCCCCGCCGCCCCGCAGCGAAGCTGTCGTCTCCCTCCCCTAGCGCCCAGCGCGTAGAGAGAGGAGCAAGGCGCGCAGCGCCTCAGGGGGAGCCTCAATGTATCGCCGCAGCGACGATGATGCTGATCCCCAGGCACATGGCCGCCACCACCATGGCTAGCGCCTTGTTGTGCTTCTCCACGATCTCGGCCCACATGTCCACGGGCGTGATCTTGTCGATGATGATGAAGCACAGCCAGAACACCACCACGCCCACCAGGGCGTAGATGATGGAGCCGAAGAAGTTCTGGGCGCTGAACCAGTCGAAATTCATGATGTCTCTCCTGTAATGAGATAGGGGACCTGCCTGTGAGAGCAGCGACGCTTATTTATGGCTGCCACCCGAGGTGTAACCACCGTAGGAGCCGCTGCTGGAGCGGCTGTATGTGCAGTTGGGATCTGTGCGCGGGTCGCAGTTGGGACTGGACATGCAGGCGCGCAGGAACGGCAGGATGAACAGCAGCAGGAACAGCCAGAACAGGATCGTGCCCCAGCTGAAACCGCTGCCCGACAGAGGACTGACCTGGGAGCGATCCTTGAGCTTGCCGGTGCCGAAGGCCTGGGCAATGGTCTCTGCCGACGCACGCTGCCCGTGGGTCCAGGTGGTTTCCTGATTGGCGGTCTCCAGCGCCAGCGTGGACTGCTTGCCGCCATTGGCAAAGTCCACATTGCTGGACTTGGCGCCCTTGAAGACGGGCCAGTAGAACTCGCCCTCGGCATATTCCGTCTCCGCCAGATAGGCGTAGTCGCGCTGGTATTTGCGCTGCAGATAGGTGGCAGTGGCGCCGTTCTTGCTGAGCTTGGGAGCACCCGTGATGACGCGGGCCGTGCTCCAGCCGTCTTCCGAATCGACGATGAACGAAAAGCCCGCCTTCTTGTTGTAGAGCAGGTACTCGTCCCAGGTGAAGCTGTCGTCCTCATCTTCGCCCAGACCACGCCCGCTGCGCCTCTGAAAGCCCACAACCTGCCATTTCAGGCCGTCGAGCGTGCCCTCGCTGCCCAGCGGGATCAGAGGCTTGACCTTTCTGCGCTGCTCGGCATAGCTCAGCTCCGCCCCCATGCCCTTGGACATGTCGATCAGGCTGCCGCAGCTGGGGCAGCTCAGGGCCTTGGTGGTATCAAAGCGCACGGGCACCACGGCACCGCACTTGGGACAGTTGAAGTGGCGCCCCTGGGTTTTCTGCTGGGCGCTGCTGCGCAGGCCCTGCATCTGCAAAGCCTCCAGCGCCACGGCCGCCCCCAGGCTGAAGGCCGGTGTCTTGTCGCTGAAGTCGATGGAGAGAATCTGGTTCTTGTCGCTGCGCAGCTCCACCAGCTTGAAGCTCTTGCCCAGCTGGGGCAACTGGGGCAGCTCGCCCTGAGCCGCCATCAGTTGCGCATCCTGAATGCTGGTGACGGTAAAGGATTCCGTGCCGGCCTTGAGCTCGCGGCCCATGCGCCATTCGCGCTGCTGGAACTCGGTCACGTTCCAGCCCGGCGGCTGCCAGTTCACGGCAAAGACAAAGCTGCCGTTGTCCTCACTCAGCCAGGCCAGCTCGCCATTGCTGAGTACAGCCACCCATTCCGACCAGCTGCCAGCCGCGCTCTTGTACTGCGCGCGCCCCACGATGGTGAAGGGTTCGGGCTTGCCGTTGCGCTTGACCATGCCCGAGGCGCCCAGCTGCAGCGGGCTGTAGTCCTCGAACACCTCGGCCATGGAGCCAATGCGCTTGAGCGTCTCGCCATCGCGCAGCACGGTGCTGCGGCAGAACTCGCAGACGGCAAAACTCGATTGCGCACTGGCGAAGTGGACCGGTGCGCCACAACCAGGACAGGGAGCGCTGTAGTCGCGCTGCGATGGGCTGGAAGCCATATCTTTTTGCTATTTAATCAGGAGCTTCTTGCGCTTGAATGGAAGAGGCCTGAAGGCGGCCCCGGCGAAATGTAGCAGCCGCGCCCTAGCGATGCTTGCTCTTGCCGCTCTTGCGGGCCGCGCCCTCTGCAGGCTTGGAGCCCTCGGTCTTTTTCTGGCCCAGCCTGGACTCCTTGCCGGCGATCAGGCGCTGGATGTTTTCGCGATGACGCCAGACCAGCAGGATCGCCATCACCACAATCGCGACAGTGATGGGCGTTTCCGCATCCCAGACGATGCCGCTGCACAGCACGTAGTACACGGGCGCGAACACGGAGGCCACCAGCGCGGCCAGGGAGGAATAGCGGAAGAACACGGCCACGATGACCCAGGTCAGCGCCGTCGCCAGACCCAGCCAGCCGCTGATGCCCAGCAGCACGCCCAGCGCCGTGGCCACGCCCTTGCCGCCCTTGAAGCCGAAGAACACCGGGTACAGATGGCCCAGGAAAGCGGCCAGGCCGGCCAATGCCACCGTGCTGTCGCCCAGACCGAACGGCTCGCCGAAGGCCTTGATCAGGAGCACGGGCACCAGACCCTTGAGTGCATCCAGCAGCAGCGTGACAGCCGCCGCCGCCTTGCTTCCCGAGCGCAGCACATTGGTGGCCCCGGGGTTGCCGCTGCCATAGGTGCGCGGGTCGTTCAGGCCCATGACGCGGCTGACGATGACGGCGAAAGACAGCGAACCAATCAGATAGGCCGCGATGACGGCAATAACGGGATAGAGGGCGTTCAAAGGAATTCCTCGGCCAGAGACTGGCCCTTAGGCTCGCCAACCAAAGTCGGCGGAACCGATTGTTGTCACGACTTACGCAAGTTCGGACCGTGCATGCTGTCTTGTCGATAGCAATGCCGTTGTAGATTCCTGATTGCGTATGTTCTAGTTGTTTGCTTTTTTGCCAGCCGGCGTCTGCCCCGGCTAACCAGCCCCCTATTCTGCCAGCGCGCAGTGCACCGGCCGGGCATCGAGCAACAGGGTGCAGACCTCAGGCGCCAGTTGCACCAGATAGCCGCGCCGTCCGCCGTTGATGGCGATGCGTGGCAGCGCGAGTATGGTTTCCTCGATATAGACCGGCATTTCGCGCCTGGTGCCGAAGGGCGAGGTGCCGCCCACCAGATAGCCGCTGTGGCGGTTGGCCACCTCGGGCTTGCAGGGCTCCACGCTCTTGGCCCCGATCTGGCGCGCCAGGTTCTTGGTCGATACCTTGCAATCGCCATGCATGAGCACGATGAGCGGCTTGGCATCCTGATCCTGCATCACCAGGGTCTTGACGACCGCATGCTCGTCCAGCCCCAGCTGACGCGCCGACTCCTCGGTGCCGCCATGCTCCACATAGTCATAGGGGTGTTCGGTGAACTCCACCTTGTGGGCCTTGAGCATCTGCGTGGCCGGAGTCTCGCTCACATGGGCGTTTTTGTCTTTTTTTGCCATGATTCAATTTTGATAGCTAGTGGCGCATGTTCGATATGGGCCATCAGCCATTCTCCCTCAATAAAGCGTCAGACAGCGGGATCGCGCATCTCCCAGCGGATGCGGTCGATTTCAGCCAGCAGCTGGGCTGGCAGCTCGGTTCCCCAGGCATCGAGATCCTCATCGAGCTGGGCCACCGAAGTCACGCCGATGATGGTGCTGGCCACCTGCCACCTGGTGTAGCAGAAAGCCAATGCCAGCTGCGTGGGGGTGAGGCCGTGCTTGCGCGCCAGCGCGTTGTAGCGGCGCGCGGCGGCCAGCGCATCGGGGCGACCCCAGCGCTGTCTCTGCACTGACTCATACCTGGCGATGCGTGCCTGCTTGGGTGCACCGGCCTCGCTCGGTGCAAACTGGTCGAACTTGCCCGTCAGCAGGCCAAAGGCCAGCGGCGAATAGGCCAGCAGCGACACATCGAGACGGTGACAGGTTTCGTCCAACCCGTTCTCATAGCTGCGGTTGATCAGGCAATAAGGGTTCTGAACCGCCGCCACACGCGGCAGTCCATGCTGTTCTGCCAGGCGCACAAACTCATGCACGCCATAAGGCGTCTCGTTGGACAGACCGATATGGCGAATCTTGCCTTGTTTGACCAGACCAGCCAGCGCCTGCAACTGCTCGTGGATGGGCGTGAGCGAACTTTCCTTTTGCGGGTCGTAATACATGGCGCCGAAGGCCGGCACATGGCGCTCGGGCCAGTGGATCTGGTAGAGGTCGATCACCTCGGTCTGCAGGCGCTCAAGGCTGGCGTCGCAGGAGCGCACGATGTCCTCCGCCGACAGGCCAGAGCCTTCGCGGATCCAGGGCATGCCGCGCGAGGGACCGGCCACCTTGCTGGCCAGCGTGATCCGCTCGCGCATGCCGGGGCGGGCCTTGAACCAGCGGCCGATGATGGATTCCGTCGCGCCAAAGGTGGCCTCACGGGCGGGCACGGCATACATTTCGGCCGTGTCGAAGAAATCCACGCCGCGCTCCACGGCTCGATCCATGATGCGCCAGGCTTCGGCTTCGTCGACCTGCTCGCCAAACGTCATGGTGCCCAGGCAGATGGGGCTGACGCGCAAATCGCTCTGCCCCAGAGCAACGGGATTCATGGAAAGACGGGAAGTGGATGCAGCAGAAGTCATGCTTCCAAGTTTAGGGCCTGAGAGTACAAGGTCAGGGCAAGATCAGGGCAGACTCCTTGTTTTTGCTGACACAGCTGTCCCGCGCACGACGGGCCATGCTGCAAGCGCAGCAATAATCAAAACAACGGAGACAATATGACAACGCACACCCCCACGCAGACCGGCCAGCTCACCGATATCCCGCCCTATCAGCCGCGCCGCCAGTGGCGCTCGCAGATGCTGCCCGTGCGCAATATGCACTACCACCTGCGCAGCTGGGAGCCCGAGCCAGCTTCCGGAATCGATCCCGAATTGCCCGTGCTGGTGCTGGCCCATGGCTGGATGGATGTGGCCGCCTCCTATCAGTTTGTGGTCGACGCCTTCAGTGACGCCTTTGTGCAGGGCCGCCGCATCGTTGCCCACGACTGGCGCGGCTTCGGCCTGAGCCGCAGCACCGAGCCCTGTGACAGCTACTACTTCACCGACTATCTGGCCGATCTGGACATGCTGCTGGAGCAGATTTCGCCCGATCGGCCCATCGACCTGGTCGGCCACAGCATGGGCGGCAACATCTCCTGCATGTTTGCAGGTGCGCGGCCCGGGCGCATACGCCGCTTTGTCAATCTCGAAGGCTTCGGCATGGCGCCCACAACGCCCGACCAGGCCCCCGGGCGTCTGGCCCAATGGATGGATCAGCTGCGCGAGCAGCGGGCAGGCGGCATGGGGCTCTCCCCCTACGACAGCGTGGAGGCCGTTGCCAATCGTCTGCAGAAAACCAATCGCCGCCTGCCACGCGACAAGGCGCTATGGCTGGCTCACCATTGGTCGGCCCCCGATGATCAGGGCCGCTGGCATATTCTGGGCGACGCCGCACACAAGCTCTCCAACCCCTATCTCTACCGCGTGGACGAAGCCCTGGCCTGCCTGACTGCCATCAGCGCGCCTACCCTGTCGGTCGAAGCTTCGGACGACAGCCTGGGCCAGTGGCACCAGGGCCGCTACACGCTGGAGCAATACCACGAGCGCATTCGCCACATCCCGCAATGCGAGATAGCCCGCGTGCAGGACGCCGGCCATATGCTGCACCACGACCAGCCAGAGGCCGTGGCCAGGCTGATCGAGGACTTTCTGCGCTGATCAATCGCTATTCAAGTAAGAGCTTTTAGCGCATGACATGATTTGATTTCAAACTGTTATATATCTGAAATCCAATGAGAACAGGCGCTACAAGCTCATTTATTCATAGTGCCTCATGCATCACCGAGCCTGCAGCTCCAGCACATGGCGCCAGCGCCCCGGCTGCATCTGCAGCTTGCGGTAGCGTCCATCGGCCCATTCCGCGCTCATGTCGGCATAGCGGTCCGACAGTGCCAGCCCGCTCTGCCCGGTCTGGTAGATGAACTGAGATGACTCCGGATCACCGAGGTCGTAGATAGCGCGCAACGACGGCGCATGACGGCTGACAAAGCGCCCTCCCAGCGGGCCTTTGGCATCGGATGGTTGGGGGTTGGCGTTGTACTGCCCGACGTTGACGGTATAGGTATCACCGCCCGAGGCCACGCTCACATTGAACACGCCGGCCAGCGCCGCCACCGCGCCCAAGGGTTTGTGCGCGCTGAGCGCTGGATGCGCAGCGCCCCAGCGCCATTGGCGCGGGTCTTCGCCATAGGCGGCCTGCAGCTTGTCAAGCGTGCGGGTCAGCGCCTGCCCTGCCTGTTGCTCGCAGCTCAGCGGCGCGCACCACCAGGCGTCATTGCGCGCCAGCATTCCCTGCAGCCCGGCACGGAAGTCCCGCTTGCCATAGGTCATGGCAAAGCGTCGCTCGCCAATGCGCGCAATCACCAGCGCGCGCGTCAGCTCGTCGACCCAGACCGAGAAGATCAGCGGCTCGGGCCTGTCCCGCTCCATCTGTCCGTCAAAGCCCGCCAGCAGTTGCTGCGCCTGCGCCGCCAGGGCGTGGCTCGATTGCGCCTTGCGCAGCACGGGCAGCAAGGCCCGGGTGGCCAGGGACTGCACATCGTTCTGGATCGCCGCCATGCTGGCCACATCATGCTGGTTGCCGGCCGCCAGCAACTGCTCTATGCGCTGGTGACGGTAGGGCAGGCTCCAGTCCTGGGTCAGAAAATGCGCATAGCCAGCCTCCGTCACGCGCTGGTTGGCCGTGGCCACAAAGCCGCTCGTGCCGCCATCGTCCTGGGGCGTCTGGTCGTAGCCCAGCCAGCCCTGCCAGTCATAGCGCGCCAGCCAGCCGGGCGCCGGCGCCACGCCGCGCAAGTCATTGTCAGGCGCACGCACAGGCACCCGGCCTGCTGCCTTGAAGCCGATATGTCCCTGCACATCGGCCGCCACAATGCTTTGCATGGGCGAGTGGTAGATGGAAAACGCCTCGAACAGTTCGGACACGGTCCGGGCACCGTTGGCCCTGAGGCCGGCCTCCACCGTACGGTTGTCCGTGTCCAGCGCCGCCCAGCGCAGGGCCAGCGCATAGCGATCGGTGTTGATGACCTTGCCGTATTGCTGCTGCGCGTCGCTGATCACGGGGCCATGGCGCGTGCTGCGCAGCGTCACCCTGACATCGCCCTGGCCCTTGACCTTGAAGACCTCCTCGCGCACAGCAAATTTTTCCCAGCCCGTGGGCGTGCGGTACTGGCTGGCATCGGCCGGGTTGATCTGCTCCAGATACAGGTCCTGCACATCGGGGTTGGTGTTGGTGAAGCCCCAGGCCACCTGCGTCGTGCGGCCCAGCACCACAAAGGGCATGCCGGGCAAGGTGGCCCCCGTCACATCCAGCGCGCTCAGGACGCTGCCGTCGCCGGCCCGGCCCTGCGGCGACTGAAGGCGCGCGAAATACCAGATGGCCGGAGCGCTCAGCCCCAGATGCGGATCGTTGGCCAGCAAGGGCCTGCCGCTTCGGGTCTTGCTGCCGGCCACCACCCAGTTGTTGCTGCCCAGTCCGTCATTCGTACCCATATCCCTCGCCATGGAGGCCGCCCATTGCTGCAAGGCTGATTGCATCTGCCCGGCGGGTGCCGAGACCTTGGGCTGGACATCCGCCTCCCGGTAAACACCGAGCTGGCGGTACAGGCTGGCCAGATCCACCGCCGTCGCGGGCGGCTCGCCCGGATAGGCCGGCATCAGCTGCCACAGCTGCTCGGTGCTCAGGACCTGCAGCAGATTCAGACGCGCGAACTCGTTGCCCCAGTTGCCACCCAGGTCCAGCGCCATCATCAGCGCCCAGCCCACGGTATCTTCCGGCTCCCAGGCGCCGGCCCTGGTGCCCAGCAGCAGGAACTCCGGCGCGGCAGCCTGCGAGGGCCTGGCGTAAAAGGCAGCCATACCCTGGCTATAGGCCTTCAAGGCCTCCTGCACCGAGGGCGGCAGCGCCGCATACTGGCGACGCGCCGCGCCATGAACATCGAGAGCACGCATCAGCCTGTCCAGCTCCAGCGTGGCCGGCCCCAGAATCTCCGACAACCGCCCCTGCATGAGACGACGGTTGAACTCCAGCTGCCAGCCGCGCTCCTGCGCATGGACAAAGCCCAGGGCCCGCCAGACATCCTGCGGCGACCGGGCACTGATATGCGTGACATCGGACTCGTCGCGTCTGACCCACACGCTGCGCTCAAGCCCGGTGAGGACCAGCTTGCCATCCATGCGCGGCTGGGCCCGCACGCCATAGACCGCCAACGCGGCCCCTGCCAGCAAAACCAGTCCGCAGGCCGCGGCCGCCAGATGCAGTGAGCGCCTGAGCCAGGGATGGGCAGAGGGCTCTGCCGCCGAAGTGATGTCTCCCATATCGCCTCTTGTCATGCGTCCGGTGCGCAACATCCACATGCTGATCGCTTCCAGTCATGGGCGACAATACCTGTTTGGGCTCTGGCCCGGTGTTAGGTAAACGACCTACGCAGACTCGGATCAGGCATGGTGTTTCATGCCTATCGTGCGTCCCTGTTTGCGTCAGTCCCAAGGAATTCAGCGCATGTGGCCCTTCAGTCTGTTCAAGAAACTCAGCCAGGACCCGGCCGTGGGTCAGCCCCGGGGCGACTATATCGGCTGCTATCTGCTGGGCACGCACACCAGCGGGCGCGACGATGACATCAGCTATATCTCGCTGGCGACCACGCGCGAGCAACTGGAGCAGGATGCGCGCCAGTATCTGCAGGAGTTCCTGGAGCAGCATCCGCAGTTGACCGAAACAGAGCGCCTTGCGCTGCAGGATCTGCGGGAGCACTGGAATGCGCGCGCCGATGCCCACCTGGCCCAGGACGGCGGCAAGCCCGGCCAGCCCCTGGCCGTGCAGGGCGGCAGCGAGCTGTTCCTGCGCACCGGCATGCGGGCGCGCAAAAAGGAAAAAGGCGTTTATCTGGAATAGGTGCACGGGCGGTTGCCGCTGCCCTGCCGCTACTGTGTGAAATTCATATCGAAGCCGGCTTCGGTCAAGCGCACCTCGCCGCCTGCTTTTTGCAGCCAGCCCCTGGCGACGGCCCAGTCCAGCGCAGACTGACCCTCGCCTTCGCCGATGCCATGCTTTTGCAGGTCGGAAGCGAGCGCTTTCTCGCTCATTGCCTCGCCAGCACGCAAGCTTTGCTCCACCACCAGGATGTAGACCATCTTGTGGGCGGCTGTCTGAATACTCTGCTCTGTCATGTTCACAA
The DNA here is from genome assembly GCF_014076415.1 of Comamonas testosteroni. NCBI lineage: Bacteria > Pseudomonadati > Pseudomonadota > Betaproteobacteria > Burkholderiales > Comamonadaceae > Comamonas > Comamonas testosteroni. The sequence continues at coordinate 2,218,683 of NZ_CP043568.1, read as the reverse complement.
GTCCTTGTTCTTGAATGAAGGGAAAGCCGGATGCCTGCCAGGCTACAGACCTCGGGCCACGGCCTGCTTTTTGGTTTTATGCCACGGGCCATACCCACTCTGGCAGTGAGTTTGTAGCCATCTCTCTAGTATTTCCGATGCATTTCCTCTGCTTGCCGGCTCCGCAACCCTGGTGCCGGCGCTTCAGTTTCATAACTGTGTTTCAGGGAGGTCATCATGGCTCGCCACACGCCCATAGAGCGCTATCGCAATATCGGCATCTCCGCGCATATCGATGCCGGCAAGACCACCACCACCGAGCGCATACTGTTCTATACCGGGGTCAACCACAAGCTCGGCGAAGTCCATGACGGCGCTGCCACCATGGACTGGATGGAGCAGGAGCAGGAACGCGGCATCACCATCACCTCAGCAGCCACCACGGCCTTCTGGTCGGGCATGGAGCACAATTTCCCGGCCCATCGCATCAACATCATCGACACACCCGGCCACGTGGACTTCACCATCGAGGTCGAGCGTTCCATGCGCGTGCTCGACGGCGCTGTCATGGTCTACGACTCCGTGGGCGGCGTGCAGCCGCAGTCCGAGACCGTCTGGCGCCAGGCCAACAAGTACAAGGTGCCGCGCCTGGCCTTCGTCAACAAGATGGACCGCGTGGGAGCCGACTTCTTTCGTGTGCGCCAGATGATGGTGGACCGCCTCAAGGCCCACCCCGTTCCCATCGTCATCCCCATCGGAGCCGAAGCCGATTTTCATGGTCTGGTCGACCTCATCAAGATGAAGGCCATCTTCTGGGACGACGAGTCACAAGGGGTGAAATTCGAGTACCAGGAGATCCCCGCAGCGCTTCTGGCCAGCGCACAGGAATGGCGCCAGAAGATGGTTGAGGCTGCTGCCGAGGCCAATGAAGCCCTGACCGAAAAATACCTGGACAGTGGCGACCTCGGTGCCGAGGACATCATCACCGGCCTGCGCCTGCGCACCATCGCCACCGAAATTCAGCCCATGCTCTGCGGCTCGGCCTTCAAGAACCGGGGCGTTCAGCGTCTGCTCGACGCGATTGTCGAGCTCATGCCTTCGCCGCTCGATGTTCCTGCCGTCGAAGGTCATAGCGAAGATGACAGCGCCGGCACCACGCTGATACGCCATGCCAGCGACGATGAAAGATTCGCCGCCCTGGCCTTCAAGCTCATGACCGACCCCTTCGTGGGCCAGTTGACCTTTGTACGCGTCTACTCGGGCGTATTGGCCAAGGGCGATCTGGTCTACAACCCGACCCGGGGTAAAAAGGAGCGCATAGGCCGCATCGTGCAGATGCATGCCAATGCACGCCAGGAGATCGACGAAATCCGCGCCGGCGACATTGCGGCCTGCGTGGGCCTCAAGGACGTGAGCACGGGCGAGACGCTGTGCGATCCGCAAGCGCCCATCGTGCTCGAAAAAATCTCCTTCCCCGAACCCGTGATCGCCCAGGCCGTAGAGCCCAGGAGCAAGGCCGACCAGGAAAAAATGGGCCAGGCACTGGCGCGCCTCGCGGCCGAAGACCCGTCCTTCAGAGTCAGCACCGACGAGGAATCGGGCCAGACCATCATTGCCGGCATGGGCGAGTTGCACCTGGAGATCATCGTCGACCGCATGAAACGCGAATTCAATGTGGCCGCCAATGTGGGCAAGCCCCAGGTGGCCTACCGCGAAACCATTCGCAAAGCAGTCCGCGATGTGGACGGCAAGTTCGTGCGCCAGTCCGGCGGCAAGGGCCAGTACGGCCATGTGGTGCTGGCCGTCGAGCCGCTGGAATCGGGCAAGGGCTTTGAGTTCGTCGACGAAATCAAGGGCGGCGTGATTCCGCGCGAATTCATTCCCGCCGTGGAAAAAGGCCTGCGCGAAGCCATGAACTCGGGTGTCCTGGCCGGCTACCCGGTAGTCGACGTGCGGGTGCGGCTGACCTTCGGCTCCTACCACGAGGTGGACTCCTCGGAGCAGGCCTTCCGCATGGCCGCCATCCTGGGCTTCAAGGAAGCCTGCAAGAGAGCCGACCCGGTGATTCTGGAGCCCATCATGGCCGTCGAGGTGGAGACGCCCGAAGAATACGCAGGCGCTGTGATGGGCAACCTGTCCTCGCGCCGCGGTGCCGTGCAGGGCATGGACGATATCGCGGGCGACGGCAAGACCATCAGGGCCGAGGTGCCGCTATCGGAAATGTTCGGCTATGCCACGCATCTGCGCTCCATGACACAGGGCCGAGCCACCTACACCATGGAATTCAAGCGCTACGCACAGGCCCCGCAGCAGGCAGCCGCCAGCGCGAATGCTTCGAGCGCGGCGACCGGCCACCGAAAGCAGGGATAGGATGATCCAGGCAACTCTGCCGCTGCTCGGCGGCAAAGTTGCCTGGCTGATTCATACAGGCGGCTCAGGCCGCATGCAGCCACTGCATGGCCCTGGCATCTTCGGTAAACGGGAAATGCCTGACCTCGGCATGCGTGAGATGCCTGCCGACGAATTCGGCCATGCCCGCCAGATGACTGTCGGTCACCAGAGCGATCTGTTCCACCTGATGGCGATGTTCTCTGACAAAGCCCATATGGGCGCTGAAGCCGGCCCAGTTTTCCCAGCCGGGAAAGTCCTTGGACTGGATCATCACCCCATGTAGTTTGGGATGCTCGGCCAGGAAATCGTCCACGTCCTGGCTGACGCCGTCGAAATCCTGCTCGGTCAGGGGCCCATGGGGCTCCAGCAGCAAGATGCCTTCGGGTTTCATGAGGGAGTAATTGAGCATATGCAACTCCTGCAGCGAAACTTCACTGTACGCCTGCGCTCGATGGAATGCAGCCCTAGACAGCACCCGCAGCACAGGTTTTTGCGGCTCATGGCGCAGCACCCGCCCGACTGCGGAGTCGACTATGGACAGCCCATGGCCCGGCTCAGGCCCTGCAGCTGCTCACCCAGCGCGGCACGCAGATCGGCACGCATGGCATCGCGTGTCAGCAGTTCTTCGGCATAAAGTGCCGCCCAGTCAATCCCCACGCCCAGCACCACACCGGCGACCGCACCCGCCACCGCCCCCACGGCCGTGCCGACACCGGGAACGACGGAGCCCACGGCCGCACCGGCTACCGCGGCCCCGGCCTTGCCCAGACCCTGCTTGGCAGCGGCCTTGGCCAGCACCTTGCCGGCAGCCTTCATCGAGGCCTTGGCCATGGCTTTGCCCGCGACGGCTGCGGCAAAAGCACCGCCCCCCGTGCCCACCAGGGCGCTGGCCGTCAGCCGCTGGCGTGCATCGCCCAGCAGCTCCAGCGCAGGCAGGCTGGCCACCTCGGCACGCACCAGACATTGCTCGGGACTCAGGGCCAGATGATGGCGTGCCAGGGTTTCCTCGATGCGCTGCTGGCCCTCGGCCAGAGCGGCACCGCTGGTCAGTGCCTGCTTTTGCAAAGTCTGCATCCAGCCCTCCAGCCCCGGTGTGGCTCCCAGGATTTCGCTGAGCTTGTTCTGCAGAAACTGGCTCACATCGCCCGTGAGCAGACTGAGGATGCGCCCCCACTCCGCCCCCAGACTGAAATACCAGTCCAGATAGCGCTCGACGGCGGCATCCAGCTGCCGGTTCATCTGCGGGATGCTCTCGCACAGGGCCTGTCCGGCCTGGACCCGGCCCAGCAGTTGCAGGACCTGCTGGCGCGTGACGTCCAGCGTGCCGAGGCGGTAGAGCTGCTGCCCGATGCGCTCGCACCCGGGCAGGCGCTTGAGTGCCAGCGGGCTCTCCTGCGCACGGGCCAGACCATCAAGGACGGCCGTGGTCTGCACCAGAATGCCCAGCACCAGCACGGCAACCAGGGCCAGCAAAGGCGCGGCCGACGAAGAGGCGACCGGCGAAGAGGCGGCATTGCGCACTGCCCCCGAAGGCCTGGCCTGCAGCAAAAGGGCCGAGGAAGCCGATGCCCCCTGCATGGCGCGCCCCAGGCACAGCAGCACGCCTACCGGGCCGAACAGCGCCAGCAGCACCAGGCGCAGGACGGGCATTTGAGGCAGGTCGGCCATGGCGCCACTCGCCAGCTGCACGGCCAGCAGGGCATCCAGCCCCCAGCGCACCAGGCCAGAGGGCGCTGCGTGAATCTGGGCCAGCGCATGATTCAATGCCTCGGGCTCCATGCCAGGGGCCAGCCCCCGCCCCAGATCCTGCTGACTGGCCATGGCGCATAGCCAGCCCCCGCCCAGAAGCACCAGCAGCAGCCAGCCGGCGCCACGCTGAGCCCAGGCCCAGGCAAAGGCCGCGGATGAAAACTCTCGCCTCAGGCCCGCCTGCATGCCACAGGCCAGCAAGGCATAAAGCAAGGGAGCCAGCGCCAGCAGCCCCCATTCCCAGGACGCCAGAAACCATGCCTGCCAGAGTGAGCTGGTGCACAGCAGCAAGGCCAGTGCCAATGCCTTGCAGGCCGGCCACCAACCGCAGCCAAGCCAGCGGCCGATATGCCCCTGCGGCGCGAACTGCAAGTGCAGCAGCTTTTTGCGCAGCATCAGGAGCAGCCAATGCCCCCAGGCTGGCAGCAACACCAGCAGCAGGACTGCAAGCAGCCAGCCCCAGGGCGGCAAGCGCGTCAGCAGATGGGAAAAGCCGGCCAGGGCCGCCAGCCACAGCCAACCCAGCAATACCGCGCGCAGCAGGACCTGCGGCCGGCTCAGCCCCGGCTCGGTCACTGGCGCGTCGGCGCGGTTCATGGCTCTCGACTCTTGCCCGCTCCCCGACCCGCTGCGGCAATACCCCTGGCGATGCGAGCGTTGTAGACCGTCAGGCGGCTCAGGCCCAGTTGCTCGGCAATCCTGGCATCGGATGCCGTGCCCAGCAAAGCCACAGCCTCGTCGCACCAGTCAAAAGCGCTGCTGGCAGCAGCGCCCGTTACCGAGGCAATGCCCTGCTCGGTGCGCTTGGCTACCACGCTGGCCTTGCTGATACCCAGTTGCCTTGCCACTTCGGCATCGGCCTCCCGCCCCAGCAGAGCAAGCGCTTGCGGCGTCCACTGGAAATGCCCGAAGGCAGGAATACCCAGTGCATTGCGCTTGAGGTTGACCGTCTTGGCCGATGTTCCCCAGCGTTCGGCCAGCACGGCGTCTTTTTCCTGGCCCAGCAGGGCCATCATTTCCTCGGTCCACTGCAGTGCAGTCTTGCCCATGCGTGCGTCCTTCCCGATCTCAAAATACAAGCCAGACTGGCATTCAGCTCATATGCAGCCTGCGTTAACAGCTATCACACAGAGATTGCTTAGGTGCAAGCACAAGGCGCAGGCCCCTGGCGACGCCCCCAGCAGCCTCAGCGGCAATCTGCCGTCAGACATGTCCCCAGTAGATCAGCGCATCCCGCCCTTCCACGGACAGCGACACCTGCGCCCCCACGGGCAGCAGCACCTTGGTGGGCACATGACCGAAGGGCAGGCCTTGCAGCACGGGGCGCTTGAGCTGCATGCGCAGCCAGTCGATGACGGTCTGCAGCTTGAAGCCCTTGTCATGCGTGGTGAGCTTGAATTCGGTGAACTGGCCAAAGACGATGGCTTTTTGCTTTTGCAGAACGCCCGCCAGCAGCAGCTGCGTCAGCATGCGCTCGATCCGGTAGGGATGCTCGCCCACGTCTTCGATGAACAGAATGCCGCCATCGACCTGCGGGAAGTAAGGCGTGCCCAGCAGGGACGCCAGCACCGCCAGATTTCCGCCCCACAAGGTGGCCCCGCCGGGCACGTAAAAGTCCTTGAGCTGGGGCTTGCCATTGGGCAGCTCGCCAATCCTGGGCATCTGCCAGCCAGCGCCCTCGCCCTGGCCGCTGAGCAGGTCCTCGAAGCAGTCCAGCATGATGTCGTCCACGGGCTCGCCGGTCTTTTTGCTGTCCACACCGAAGTCGGCATTGAGCGCGGGGCCCGCCCAGGTGACCGAACCGGTCTGTGCCAGCATGGCCAGCTGAAAAGCCGTGAAGTCGCTGAGGCCGACAAACTTGGTGCCGCCCGCAATCGCCTTGGCCACAGTCTTGTACTTGATGCCCGGCAGGATGCGCGTGAGACCGTAGCCGCCACGCGAAATCAGCGCCACATCGGCCCCACTGGCCGCTGCACGGTGGATAGCAGCCAGACGGGTGGCGTCGTCACCCGCAAAGCGCTGGCTGCCGGCCAGTGCATCGACATCGACCTCCACCTCGTGGCCCAGGGCCTCCAGCAGCTTGATGCCGCGTTTGAAGGCTGCCTTGTCGCGCACCGCACCCGAGGGCGAATAGATATAGATGTGTTTGCCGCCATGGCTGTGATCATGGCCGCAGCAGCTGCCGTCGGCGCTGTACACATGGTCGTGATGATCGTGGTGACCGTGCTCATGGCTGCAGTGCTCGTCATGCACATGTGCCTGATGAGCCGGCTCATGCCCGTGCGAGTGAGCGTGGTGCTGCGGATCTTGCTGCTGGGACGCTGCAGTGGATGCTGGGGATTTGCGCGAGGTTGCCAAAGCCTTTTCATGCGGCCATCGGCCGCATGCTCCATGAAAAGTGAGTGAATCCGCAGATTCAGAAGTTCATACGACTTACGCAAAACTGGTTCAGGCCGGGCGACTGCCTCAGAAGGCGAGCCCTTGTTGCATTCTGGTTTGCGTAAGTCCTAGTTCAGATTCTTGCTCCGCCGGACGGACCGATCGGGCTACGGCGCAAAGTATTCCACAGCCGCTGCACCGCCGCCCTGCTGTGCTGCAGGAACCGGAGCGCCATGCCGGGTTTGCCGCCAGACCTTGCCCTGCGCCGCCAACTGCGGCACGGATTGCAGCCAGGCGGCCTGCCATTGCGCGACAGAAACGAGCTGCTGAGTGGCTGCTGGCTGCAGCCACAATCTGTCGGTCAGCGCCCAATGCATCAGCAGATCGGCGGGCGGCTCAGCCAGCTTGGTCTGCAGGCGCGGCCAGGCCTTGAGTGCGGCACGATGGCCGGGCTGCACAAACGGGGCATTCCAGGCGCGGGCCTCTTCGGCATTGCTGCGCCCTTCCAATTCGGCCATGGCCCTGGCCACATCCCAGCCAGGCTTGCGCGCTGCCTGTTCAAACCATTGCTGACGCTGCTGCGGCTGCGTGTTCAGCGGCCAGGTACCGATCAGCCACGCGCCAGCAAAGCGCTCTGGCAGGGCTTGCGCTGCAGCCAGACCCAGACGGCCACCATCGCCCTGCCCGACCAGGACCAGCCGCCGCAGGTTGAGCGTCTCAATCAGCTCGACGATGAGCTGCGAATGCCACTGCGCGCTGTGCTGTTTGTCTTTCTTGGGCTGGTCGCTGCGGCCGAAACCCGGCAGATCGGGCACCACCACGCGATGACCGGCAGCCAGCAAATCGGGCATCAGATGCCGGAAGCCATAGCCCCAGCCCGGGCTGCCATGCACACACAGCCAGGTCAGCGCAGCATCCTCAGGTCCTTCATCGACTACGGACAGGCGCAGGCCCTGCAGCGCCGGCAGGTCGCTGCGCCACTGCGACTGCCAGGGCCAGGCGGGCAGGTCGGCAAACGCCTCATCGGCATTGCGCAGCGCCCAGTCCCTGAGCGGGTACGGCTGCTGCGCCTTTTTTTCCTGGCGTCGCCGCTGGAAGAATTCGGCCATCAGCGCCGAGCATTGCGCGGCCAGCACGCCGCGCAGCACCTGCGTCTGGTGGTTGATGGCGGGGTAGCCGAAGACATCGAGCACCGACCCCGCCGCACCGGTCCTGGGTTCGGCCGCACCGTAGACCACGGCATCCACACGCGCATGCAGCATGGCGCCGCTGCACATGGTGCAGGGCTCAAGCGTCACATACAGCGTGCAGCCCTCGAGCCGGTAATTGCCGAGAGCCCGTGCAGCCTCGCGCAGGGCCAGCACCTCGGCATGGGCCGTGGGGTCCTGGGCCGAGAGCGGGCTGTTATGGCCGCGGCCTATGACCTGCCCGTCCTTGACGACCACGGCCCCCACCGGCACCTCGCCGCAAGCGGCGGCGCAGCGCGCCTGCTCCAGTGCCTGGTGCATGAAGTGTTCGTGCACGGAAACATCAAAATCCATAGCTATATGCGCCTGACAGACGAAGGCTTGGCAGATATTCCTTCAAGACACACCGATACAGCTCAATGACCGCTGACCACCAGTTCCTTGCGCTCGCCGGAGTCATAGCCATAAAGCGTGACCCGCGGGCTTTGCAACTCTCCCTGTGAATCAAAGGCAATCGTCCCCGTCACCCCCTCGTAGCGCGTCTGGCGCAAGCGGGGCAGATAGGCCTCGGGCTGGGCTGAATCGGCACTCAGCATGGCCTTGGCCAGCACCATGGTCGCGTCATACGCATAGGGGCTGTAGACCTGATACTGGCCGGGAAAGCGCTGGTCATACTTCTGCTTCCAGAGCAGCCCGCCGGGCATATTGCCCAGGGAGCTGCCGCTCATCACGCAAACCACATTCTTGAGTGCCGGCACCTTGTCGGCCATGGCAGGCAGGCGCTCCGAGCATTGCGCATCGCCGCCCAGGAATTTCACCTGATTCATGGCCAGCTGCGACATCTGACGCAGCATGAGACCGGCCTGCGCATCGAGCCCGCCGAAGAAGATCGCATCGGGTTTACGGCCTTTGATGGCCGTGAGAATGGACGAAAACTGCGTGGCCTTGTCGCTGGTGTACTGCTTGTCGACAATCTGCACATCGCGCTCGGCAGCTGCGGCTTCAAACAGCTTGACGATGCCCTGTCCATAGGCCGTGCGATCGTCCACGATCGCGATGCGTTTGACGCCCTGGTGCCTGACGGCATAGTCCAGCAGGGCATTGACCATGGCCCGGTCATTGGCGATGACGCGGAAGGTGTCGTCATAGCCTGCCTCGGTAATCGCGGGATTGGTGGCTGCAGGGGTGATATTGGGAATGCCGCAGTCGTTGTAGATCTTGGCAGCCGGCAAGGTCGTGCCCGACTGAAGATGCCCCACCACGGCTGCCACCTTCTTGTCGCAGAAGCGGCGTGCCAGCGCCGTGGCCTGGCCGGGGTCGCCCACATCGTCGCCGGCCTCCAGCTTCCAGTACACGGGACGGCCGCCCAGTTGCAGCTTGCGGGCGTTGAGCTCGTCAATCGCCATGCGCACGCCGCTTTCCTCATCCTTGCCCAAGGCAGCGATAGGACCGGAGAGCGGTCCGCCATGGGCGATGCGCACCACCAGCGGCTTTTCCGCGTCCGCCGCAAAAGCAGCCGACAGGGACACGGCGACCAGCGCCAGGCTCAGGGCAGACGAGGTGCGAACACGGCGGCTCTGGGCCGAGCGATCAGTCATGGACATGCTTTCTCCTTGATGAAGCGGAAGGCTGTGGCACGCAAGCCTACGTCAGGCCAAAGCCTCAAGCGTAGCGGCAAAGCCTGCGATACCAGCTCAATGTGCAAGCGAAGGGGCAAACCCTGGAGTCTAAGGACCAGAACTCCATTGGAGCAATTGCTAGCAAGCCCGAGCAGGCCCGACTCTTCCGGCGTTGAGCACAGGCTCCGGCTGCTGGGTATATTTCGGATTTCGGCTGAAGCATGCCGACCATGCTCTTGCACCGTCGTCGGCCCAGCGCCTCGATTGTGCCGCGTTGACAGGGGTGGTGCACGCTGCGCCGGACTTTCCTGGCTGCAGGGCAAGCCTTTTTTGGAGGCCGGCAAGTTCACCACGGCCACAGGTACCCGCAGACCATGCAGGCTCGGAGCGGCTTTCGCGACCTGCGCTGCGACAACCAGGGGCCTGCGACCTACTTGCAAGGTGTGAACAGCTCCCGCGAAGGGTGCATGGCTACGCAAAATCTATCGTGCCAGTACCTGATTCAGCGCATAAATCGATTGCGCCAGCGCGCGAATATCGGCCTGCTGATGCAGTCTTTCCAGCCAGTGCGCTGGAATGCCGCTGCGCCCCCAGAATGCACCCGCAATCTGGCCGGCAATGGCCGCAGTGGTGTCGGCATCGTCACCCAGGTTGGCCGCCTCCAGCACGGCGGCTTCAAAGCTCTCGTGCCGGTCGAAACACCACAAAGCTGCTTCCAGACTGTGCACCACATAGCCCGAGCTCTGGATCTGCTCGCGGCTTTTGCCGCGCCAGCTACCTTGGGCAACTTCGGCGATGCGCGGGCTGCCAAACGGCAGCGCGGCAAGATCCAGCACCTGCTTCTTGCCTTCACCCCGCAGGGCGCGGCTCAATGCCACGGCAAACAGACGGCAGGCATCCAGGCACTCCGCAGCCGCATGTGTGGTGCGAGAGCTCAGCGCCGCCATCTCCTGCACTCTTTGTTCATCAAGGGCATACGCCATGGCCACCGGCGCCAGCCGCATCAGCGAGCCATTGCCTGCGCTGCGCGCATCCTCGCTGCCCGCCAGCGCATTGCCAGTACGCAGATAGTGCTGTATTGCCTCGCGCGTTGCCATGCCGATATCAAAGCAGTGGCCGGTGGAACTCCAGTAGCCCCACTGATACCAGTTGGCATAGCGCGTCATCTGATCCCGGGGATCGCAATCGCTTTTGACGACCAGGCTCTCGGCCAGGCACAAAGCCATGGACGTGTCATCCGTCCACTGTCCGGCCCTCAGCGAAAACGGCCCGCCCCCCACCATATCGGTCAGCGGTGCAAAGCTGCCGCGCGCCCGGAACTCCAGTGTCGTACCCACGGCATCACCACAGGCCAGCCCCAGCAGAGCACCTTCAAAACGTTCCAGCGTGTTCATTGTCCGGTCTCAGCTGCGCACGCGCGGCCATCAGCGCGAAACCCAGCAGGTTCTGTCCGCGCCACTTGCGCGGCTGTTCGGCGTCGGGATTGGCCGCGCCCATGCCGATGCCCCAGATGCGGTCGCGCGGACTGGCCTCGACCAGCACACGCTCGCCGGTGCTCAGCAGAAACTCCCCCATGGCCGGGTTCTGCGAGAACTTGGCCACACTGGCGCTCACCACGATATCGAAGCACTCCGCCTTCCAGCGTGCCTCGTCGAAGTTGCGCACGCTGCGCCCGATCTGCTTGGCACTGGCTGGAGACGGCGCAGCCAGCACCTGGGCGCGAGCCACTTCATCGCCGAACAGCCGCGCCTTGCCGGCCATCATGAAATGCTCCGCCGTGGCAAAGCGGTCCCCATCGACGATGAATGGGGCAGGAAACCACTGGCTCAGGCAGCCTTTGCCCGCCGAGCCATTCTTTTCAGCCTGATGGCCCCAGAAGCAAAGGTATTTGGGGCGGTAGCCCTGATCGAGCAGGGCCACCAGGTCGGCGACGGATCGAATGTCGTAATCTCGGTTCATGTCTGTTCTTCTTGATAAGGGTTCAGCCACCAGCGGGCAAATCCCGCCAGATTGGCATGGGTGGAGTCAATGCGCTTCAGGCCCGGCCCGGCGTTCGGCGATCCGCCCTGCTCGCGCAGCACCAGGGCTTTGTGAATCCGGGCACCCACGCCTTCGAAATACGGCAGGAAATCATCGACAAAGGCCAGGGGCTGCAACTGCGCCAGGACTTGGGCCTTGGGACTGAGGCCAGGAGCGGCACGGCCGCTGGTGGCGATCACGCGCGCGATGGGAAAGCCCAGCCGCCGCAGATTGAGCTGCCGGGCCTCGGCGAACTGCGGCTTGATCGCCGACACACAGACCAGCTCGTAACCAGCGGCGCACAGCTGCTCGCAAGCCTGGAGCGCACCTGCAATCGCGGGAATGCTTGACCAGAACTGCGCATCAAGGCTGGTCCGAAAACGGTTCAGAGCCTCGCCCTGCAGGCTGGCGACATCCCATCGTTCCATGGCCCAGTAGGCGTCAGGCTGCTTCAACACCGGACGCTCGCCAAATACCCGCTCCCAGGCTGAGGCATAGGCGAGGTTGTAGTCCAGCAGCACGCCATCTGCGTCGAGAGCTATGATTTTTGCAACTTTCATGATGGCAGCTTCAGCAGATATCTGGCCGGGACGACATCGGTCAGCCACACACCGTTGTCGGAGCGATAGAACACATGGCCCTCGCCCTGCATACGCGCGGCGTCCACCTGCAGCAGGGCCAGCTTGCCGTGACGACTGCCGACCTGAGCGGCCACTTCCACGCTTTCCGACAGATGGACATGGTGGCGTGACTGCCGGTTCAGGCCCGCATGGAAGATCGCGTCCAGAAAACGCGTGGCCGTGCCGTGGTAGAGCACTGCCGGAGGGCGCCTTGCCTCAAGGCCCAGCTCGACCTTGATGGAGTGGCCCTGATTGGCGCGTATGCGCTTGCCATCCGCGCTGAAGGAATAGCGCTGCTTGTTGTTGTCCGCCACGATGCGCTGCAGCTCTTCGAGGCGGGTCGGCCGGCCCGAGCGTGCCAGGCAGGCCAGCAGTTCATCGGTCCGGGCCCAGCCGGCCTCGTCGAGCTGGAGACCGATGGTCTCGGGACTGTGCCTGAGCACCAGGCTGAGGAATTTGCTGCGTGCGGTGGTGTTTTGGTTTTTCATTTTCTTTTTCTCTTTTTCTCTTTGTTCCAGGCGGCCTGCCTGGCTATCGACAGCTGCTTGCGCTGCAGGGCAGCCAGGGCCTGCCTGGACGTTTCTGCATAAGTTGCATTGGACAACTTATGCAAGTTGTACAATACAACCCATCCTTCATCCCGTCAAGCCTGATTCATGAGCGTTACACAGCATCACTCCAAGCCAGCGCCGGACTTCCCCCGTCCCTACACCACGGTGGATGTGGTGATCTTCACGATTGTGCAAGGCCGCTTGAATGTATTGCTGGTGCAACGCCCAGGCCATCAAGACGATCCATTTCCCGGCCTATGGGCCCTGCCCGGAGGGTTTGTGAATGTGGATCTCGATGCCGATCTGCAGGCCTGCGCCGCGCGCAAGCTCAGGGAGAAGACGGGTGTGGACAGCCCCTATCTGGAGCAGCTTGGCAGTTGGGGCGGCGCGGCACGTGATCCGCGTGGCTGGTCAGCCACCCATGTGTACTTTGCGCTGATTCCCGCCCATGAGCTGCAACTGACCAAAGGCGCCAATGCGGCCGATGTGGCATGGTTCGAAGTGGATGAATTACTGCGCAGGCCCGCACTGGCGTTTGACCATGGCAGCATCTTGCAGGCTGCTGTGGAGAGACTGCGCAGCAAGGTCGAATACACCTCGCTGCCCGCTTTTTTGCTGAGCGAGCCCTTCACCCTGCCCCAGTTGCAGCAAGTCTATGAATCCGTGCTGGGTCGCAGCGTGGACAAAAGCGGCTTTCGCACCCGCATGCTGGCGGCGAACTTTCTGGTCGAAGCCGGCCATGTGGAAGGCGTGTCGAACCGTCCCGCCATGGGCTACCGGCTGGCGGACCGCAGCGGGCCCGTGGTATTTCCGCGCACATTCAGCCCACGCGGCCATTGATACGGGCGATTACCCGCCGCTGTGCCGAAACCGGGGCTTGCTGAGATAATCCTGCCCCTATGTCTCTCCTGCCCCACCAGCTCGAACTCCTGTCCCCGGCGCGCGACGCCGATATCGGCATCGAAGCCGTCAATCACGGCGCGGACGCCGTCTATATCGGCGGACCGGCCTTTGGCGCACGCGCGACGGCAGGCAACGACATCCGCGATCTGGAGCGGCTCATCAAGCATGCCCACCGCTTCGGAAGCCGCATCTTCATCACGCTCAACACCATCTTGCGCGACGATGAACTGCAGGGCGCGCGCGATATGGCCTGGCAGATCTACAACGCCGGCGCCGATGCGCTGATCATCCAGGACATGGGTCTGCTGGAACTGGACCTGCCGCCCATCCAGCTGCACGCGTCCACCCAGACCGATATCCGCACGCCCGAGAAGGGCCGCTTTCTGCAGGACGCCGGTCTGTCGCAGATCGTGCTGGCGCGCGAGTTGGATCTGAAGCAGATTGCCGCCGTGCGCGCCGCAACAGACCCGAGCCGCACCACCATCGAATACTTTGTGCATGGCGCACTGTGCGTGGCGTACTCGGGCCAGTGCTTCATCAGCCATGCCCATACCGGACGCAGCGCCAACCGTGGTGACTGCAACCAGGCCTGCCGCCTGCCTTATGAGGTTACGGACGCCAGCGGCCGCATCATCGCGCACGAAAAGCATGTGCTGTCCATGAAGGACAACAACCAGAGCGATAACCTGCGCGCCCTGATCGATGCCGGCGTGCGCAGCTTCAAGATCGAGGGCCGCTACAAGGACATGGGCTATGTAAAGAACATCACGGCCCATTACCGCAAGCTGCTCGACGAAATCATCGAGGAGCGCGAGTTCTCGGATCAGCCGCTGGCGCGCTCGTCCTCAGGCCGCACCACTTTCTCGTTCGAACCCGATCCGGACCAGAATTTCAACCGCGAGTTCACCGACTACTTCGTCAACGGCCGCAAGGATGACATCGGCGCCTTCGACACGCCCAAGACACCGGGTCGTGCCATCGGCTGGGTGACCCAGGTCGGCGACAAATGGTTCGAGATCGAGACCAGCGACAAGGCTGCCGAGCTGCACAACGGCGACGGCCTGTGCTACTACGATCTGCAAAAGGAACTGGTGGGTGTGCACATCAACCGTGCCGAGTGCGTGAGTGCCAAAAAAGGCATCTGGCGTGTCTTCCCCAAAAACGAGATTGCCGAATTCAAGGATCTGCGCAAGGGCCTGGAAATCAACCGCAACCGCGATATGGACTGGGTGCGCACACTGGAGAAGAAGTCCAGCGAACGCCGCATCGGTCTGTGGGCCGAGTTCAAGGAAGCTGCTGCCGGCTTCGCGCTGACGCTGACCGATGAGGACGGCTTTGTCGGGGCTGCCGCCATCGCGCATGAGCACCAGAGCGCCACCGACCCAGCCAAGGCAGAAGCCACGCTGCGCGAGCAACTGGGACGATTTGGCGCGACGGTTTTCGAAGTGAACGATATTTCACTGAGCCTGAGCCAGCCCTGGTTTGTACCCGCCTCGGTGCTCAACCAGCTGCGTCGCGATGCCGTTGCCGCATTGGAGCAGGCCCGCGCCGACGGCTTTGTGCGTCTGCCCCGCGCCAAGCCCGTGGAGCCGCCCGTGCCTTTTCCTGAAAACACGCTGACCTATCTGGCCAATGTCTACAACCAGAAGGCCCATGACTTCTATGTGAAGCATGGTGTGAAGATCATCGACGCCGCCTACGAGAGCAAGGAAGAAGAAGGCGAAGTCTCGCTGATGATCACCAAGCACTGCGTGCGCTTCTCGATGAGCCTGTGCCCCAAGCAGGCCAAGGGCGTGATCGGCGTCAAGGGCACCATCAAGGCAGAGCCGCTGCAGCTGATCAACGGCAAGGAAAAGCTCACACTGCGCTTTGACTGCAAGCCTTGCGAGATGCATGTGGTGGGCAAGATGAAGAAGTCAGTGCTCAACCAGCATGCCAAGGAAATGAAAGAGTCTCCCATGCAGTTCTACCGCACACGCCCGACGCCTCAGCAACTTTCCTGAGCACGTTTGAGCCCACAGAAAAAGCCCGCGACCGGCAACGGTTGGCGGGCTTTTTTACAGCCTCAGAACCACTGGTAAAAACCCTTGACTCAATCCCCTTGATCAAATCGTCTATTTTTTAGGCAATCCGTGCAAAGCACCATCTGGCGCGGGTTTCAAGGCTTGAAAGCATAGTTTTCCACAAGAGCGTCCACATGATGCGGGGATAAAACTGAGGCGTCCATTACACATGACTGTATACATGAACAGTTGCATGTATCAGGCTTGTCCAACCGCCGATATCTTGCCGAAAGACAGCTTTGCACAAGCCTCTTGCAGCAACTTTGCCACTGCCGGCACCAGGGTGCTGAAGTTGGCAAACCCATGCAACATGCCTTGCGCACGAAGGCTGGAAACGGGTACGCCGGCCTGCTGCAGGCGCAGGCCAAAGGCCTCTCCTTCGTCGCGCAGTATGTCAAGCTCTGCAGTCACCAGCACCGCTGCTGGCAAACCGGCGAGATCGGGGTACTGCATGATGGATGCCAGTGGATGTGCAGGCATGACAGGGTGATAGTGACGCCACATCGCGGCCATGGCTTCGGTTGTGAGAAACGGCATCTGTCCATAAAGCGCGTGCGATGGCGCATCCATATGCGCATCGCAGACCGGATAGAACAGCAGTTGCTGGGCTATGCCTTTCCAGCCGTCTTCTTTTGCGCGCAGGCAGGTGGCGACGGCCAGATTGCCCCCCGCGCTGTCACCCGCCACCATCAGCTGTCGCGCATCGCAATGCAGCTCGGCCGCATGCTGCGCTACCCAGCGCGTGGCGGCATAGGCGTCGTCCAGCGCGGCGGGAAAGACATGCTCGGGAGCCAGACGGTAATCGACCGACACAAGATTCATGCCGGTCAGGCGCGCCAGGTGGCGGCACAGGTTGTCATGCGTTTCCAGCGTGCCTATGCACCAGCCACCGCCGTGAAAATAGACCATGACCGGCGCTGCCTGCGCGGTGCCGGGACGGTACAGGCGCAGCTTGAGCGGCTGGCCGTCGCCACCGGGGATGTCGATCTCACGCACCTCATGCATGGGCAGGTCGGCAGGCGGGAAGGCCATGTGGTCCATGAGCTTGCGGAGTTCGGGCACCGGAGTGGCCGCAAAATCCATGGGCGGAGCATCCTTGAACTGCTCCAGCACGGCAGCCATTTCGGGGTGTATCTGCATGGGGTCTCCTTGAATTGAATGGAGCGCGCCCGCCAGGGCCGGGCGCAAGGGGCTCGTCAGGCCTCGACCGCCTCGGTCTGGTGGTGGATATAGTCCTGCCACACCGGCGCACTCATCTCCTGCCTGAATCGCGACTGCGACCAGGGCCAGGTGTTGGGCACACCGTTTCTGTCCAGATACCAGCTATTGCAACCCGAGCCGAAGACCGAGCCTTTGGCGGCCTGCAAGCGCTCCTGGTCGTAGTGAGCCAGGGCTTCGGGCCTGGCCGAAAGCCCTGCCACACCGGCTTGCTGGCCACGCTCTATCAGCTGCGAGATATAGCCCCACTGCATTTCCGAGGTATCGATCAACGAGAAGTTACCCACGGGAGAGGTCGGCCCGTTCATGAAGTAAAAGTTGGGAAAGCCCGGTACCGAGATGGACTTGTATGCCGTGGGCACATCGCTCCAGGCCTGCTCCAGCGTGGCTCCGTTCAGGCCCGTCACATCCATGGGGCGCACATAGCGGTCGGTCTTGAATCCCGTGGCCAGGACGATGACGTCCACCTCATGCAGCACGCCATCGCTGGTACGCACTCCCTGTTTCTCGACCCTGGCAATAGCTTCGGTGATCAGCTCGGAATCGGGATGCTGGATCGCCTTGTAATAGTCGGGTGAGTAAATCAGGCGCTTGCAACCAGCCCGGTAATGAGGCTGCAGTTTTTCACGCAGGGCTGCGTCTGCGACAGAACCATCCAGATTGTCCTGGCAGATTCTCTGAATTTCCTGAATCTGTTCCGAATTCGGATCCAGCACACCCTCGGTAAAGCGTTCAACATTGGCCACATAAGTAGGTTCGCGCTGCAGGTAAACCAGCAGATCGCGGTTGCTGCGGAATTCGGCACGCTGCTCTTCGCTGAAAGCTGGATTCTCGACCGGGAAAATCCATTGGGCCGTGCGCTGAAAATGCCGCACCCTGGCACGCGACGCCAGTGCCGAGACAATTTGCACGCCCGTTGATCCCGTGCCGATGACGGCGATCCTCTTGCCGTCCAGCGGTACCGAATGATCCCAGCGCGCACTGTGAATCGTGTCCCCCTCGAACTCCTCCAGGCCCTTGATCTGCGGATAGTTGGGATGGTGCAGCACACCTGTGGCGGCAACCACCACCTTGCCCTGGTATTGCTTGCCATGCTGATCCTGCAGCGTCCAGGCATCGCAAGTCCATTCGGCACGCGTGATCTCGGTGCCGAACTGCGAAAAATCGGCAATACCGTATTTCTGGAACACGCCTTCGAAATACTGCTGAATCTCGGCTCCGGGTGGAAGTACCCGAGACCATTCGGGGTTTGGCTCGAAAGAATAGGTATAGGCGTGCGATGGCACATCGCAAGTCAGGCCTGGATAAGTATTATCCCGCCAGGTTCCCCCTAATGTCCCGGCCTTTTCCAGAATAATGAATTTCTTCCCGCTGTTCTTCAGATGAATACCAGCCAGAATGCCGGACATTCCGCAGCCAATCACTATGACGTCATATTTCATTGGAATTCCTTAAATATTAATTACTTTTGCTGCAGAGAATCCGCCATCTACCGGAAGATTGACCCCGGTAATAAATGAAGAAACATCGGAAAGCAAAAATGCCACGGCATTACCCACCTCTTGCGGCCTGCCCGCCCGCTTGAGCAAATGCATGGCCTCGAAAGCCAGGCCTACAGGCAGTTCATCAAGCATGGTGGTCATGGGCGTATGGATATAGCCGGGGCTGATGCTGTTGACCCGCACCCCATAAGGACCGAGATCCGCTGCCAGACTGCGCACCATCTGGATCACCGCCCCCTTGGAGGTGCAATAGGCCAGATTGGTCGGGTTGCCCAGCATGCCGTTGATGCTGGCGATGGTGACGATGGAGCCCTGACCGCGCTGTTTCATGTGGCTGGCCACGGCACGAGCACTGAGCATGGTCCCCGTCAAATTGACCTGCAGTACCTGCTCCCACTCCTGCAAGAGCATGCTCTCCAGATCACCCACGCGGGAAATGCCAGCAGAAGTCACCAGCCCATCAACCTGCCCATAGCGGTCCAGCATGTAAGCAACCAACTCATTGGTCAGCTTCTCGCTGCTCACGTCAAGCTTGCGAAATTCGCAGCCCTGCGGCAAATCCTGGCTTTGCTGCAGATCGGCGCACACCACCTTGGCTCCGCTGGCTGCCAGGGCCTGGGCGCTGGCCAGGCCTATGCCCGAGGCACCACCTGTAACCAGAACCACTTTTCCTTCCAAACCACTGATGAATGGATTCATTTTCAAACCTCAATACTGGCTGACCGCCACCAATTGGCGATGAGGATTGCGATTCTTTGTTTTTTTCAAGTTCAAATCACTCTGAGTTTTCCTCTTTACAAAATAAGTTTGTGTTTACAGTCCCTAGTGAAAACCATTAATTCATTCGGACGTACTGTGCCCAGGTTTTTTATATGTCAAGCAGGTCATTTCATCTTTTAATTTAATCAGTCAATAAAGACTGTAAACACCTTCAATAACTGTCAAGCGGGAATTCGCGGGAAATACAGATATGCCGGGAATGCTTTAATTCATTCGAATTCAGCCAATGAGGAAATCATGAAAGTTGCAGTCATCACCGGCGCCGCCAGTGGAATTGGTGCAGGCCTTGCCAGAAAGGCAGTCAGTCTTGGAATGAGGGTCGTGCTTGCAGACCGTGACCAGCCGGGTCTGGAGAAAATCGCCCAGGAACTTGGAGATCAGGCCCTGGCCGTGGCCACCGATGTCACCAGTCAGGCGTCGCTGGATGCGCTGGCCGACAAGGCCTATGCAGCTTTCGGTCAGGTCGATCTGCTGTTCAACAACGCAGGCGTTCTCAGCACCGGCAATAGCTGGGAGATCAGCGATGCCAAGTGGCAGCAGGCCTGGCAAGTCAATGTCAACGGCATCGTCAATGGTCTGCGCGCTTTTGTGCCGCGTCTGCTCAGAGCCAACCGGCCTGCCCGCATCATCAACACAGCATCGGTAGGCGGCTTTCTGCCCAGCGCCATGATGGCTCCCTACTCCGCCACCAAGTTCGCAGTGGTGGCGCTGACCGAAGGTCTGGCTGGCGAACTCGCGGCCATTGAGCCGCAAATCAAGGTCTCGCTGCTGGCACCAGGCCCCGTCAGGACCGCCATCTTCCGGGAAGCACCTGACGCGGCGTCGGCGCAGTTTCACGGCATGATGACCCATATGCTCGACGAAAACGGTATGGACACCGAGGAGTTCGCCAGCCGCGTCTTTGCAGCCATTGACCGTGGTGAATACTGGATCGTGCCTCAGCCGGAGATGCTGGACCCGCTGCTCAAGGCCCGCAACAAGCTCATCGAGACACGCGCCGACCCGGTACTGTCCTGGACGCAGGAAACCGCAGAGTGAAACCAGGGCCTGCTTTTGCAGGCCCTGGCAGCATTTGCGGAGCAAGTCCGGATATCAGGTGCCCCAGAGCTCTCTGGCCACCTGCTCGAACTGGCGTCGCATCACGTTTTTCTGCACCTTGCCCGTCGCCGTGGACGGGAAGGCCTCCACAAAATGGACCAGCTTTGGCACTTCAAAGCCGCTGAGATGATTGCGGCAATGGGCCAGTATCGACTCCGAATCCACCTGAGCCCCCGGCTTGCGCATGACAAAGGCACAGACCGCCTCGCTCCAGTGAGGGTGCGGCAGACCAAACACGGCAGCGGCAGCTACGTCCGGGTGAGCCAGCACGACGGCCTCAACCTTCACGCTGGCGACGTTCTCGCCACCGGTCTTGATCATGTCCTTCTTGCGATCTATGAACTCCATGCGACCCTGCTCATCCCACATGCCCAGGTCGCCGGTATGGTGCCAGCCAAACTTCTGTGCCTCGGCCGTCGCCTTGGGATCCTTGAAATAGCCCAGCATGGCATTGGGGCCGCGATGCACGATCTCGCCGACCTGGCAGGTTCCCAGCAGATTGCCATCGTCATCCATGACGGCGGTCTCGCAAGTGCTCAGAGAGCGCCCCCAGAAATTGGCATCGCATTCGGCATTGAGCAAAGGGTAAAAAGTCATGGTAGCCGGGTATATCTCCGTCTGCCCCGTGGCTAGCGAGATATTGCGGCACATGCGCTGCGCAATCTGGGCGATCAAGGGTTTGGGAATAGGCGCCATGGCATAGATGCATTGCCGGATGGTGGTAGGCGCAAAACCCGGATCGGCCAGCACCGCTGCATACATCAGGGGCAGCCCGACAAAGATCGTCACACCTTCCTTCATCACCAGCTGCCCCACCTCCGCCGGCACAAACTGTCGCGTGAGCACGGTGCAAGCGCCTGACGCCAGCGCAGTCTGCACCAGCGCATGCTGGGCGCAATGAAACAGGGGCAACCAGCCGCTGAGCACATCGGCCTCGCCATATTTCATCTCGTCGATATTGCCCTTGACCGCCGCGTATACCGACAGATGGGAATGCACTACACCCTTGGGATTGCCCGTGGTACCGCTGGTATACATGAGCAAGGCCGCCTGGTTGTCGTCAATATCAACCTCGGGCAAAGCATCGGACTGGCCTGCCTCGGCCTGTGTCAGCGATATGCCCGGCAGTCCTTGCTGCATTTGCAGGCGCGTGATGATGAGCGGCACTTGCAATTGCTGCAGAATTTCGGCCAGTCCGGGCAGGGCCAGCAACTCCTGATCTAGCACCACTGCCGACACCTCAGCATGCCGCAGGATGTAGTCGATGCTCGATACCTCCAGCTTGATATTGACGGGCACCCACACCTGCCCCGCCTTGTGAATGGCATTGCAGGCCACCACCATGTCTATGGAATTGGCGCACAGCATGCCGATCTGCTTGCCCGTACCCAGCGTCGACAGCAAATAGTGCGCGAAGCGCGAACTTCGCGCATCCAGCTCGTCATAGCTGATACGCTCAGCACCATCGACCAGCGCCGTGCGGCCGCCAAACTTGCGCGCACTGCGGTAGAGCAGGTCGCCCAGCGCAATGCGCCGGATGCGCCGTGCCTCCTTCGTCAGACTCATCTCGATCATGGCTTGTCTCCTTGATAGTGTGCAACCCGGAACCCATAACCCACGCTTTTTCTTGTTGTGTTTCTACGCCTGCTGCGGCATTGCCATCGCCGCGGCGGCAACCATGGGCGAGAGCTGGCCCTGCGCCCCGCCGTCACAGGCAATGACCGTGCCGGAGATATAGCTGGCCGCATCACTGCCCAGAAACATCGCCAGCCGGGCGATATCCGCAGTCGTACCCATGCGCCCCAGCGGCACCATGCTGCGTACCAGAGCGTCTCCTTCTGCCCCCTGTGGGGCCAGCCGGCGCATGCCTTCCGTGCCCTCGATGGGGCCGGGAGAAATGGCGTTCACACGAATGCCCCTGCCCCCCCACTCCAGCGCCAGCACCCGCGCCAGATGGTCCACTCCAGCCTTGGCAGCGCAGACATGGGCCTGGTACATCATGGGCACGGTGGACTGCGGCGCGGTGATGAAGATCAGGCTGGCGCCCGGCTGCCGCAGGTGCACCAGAGCCTGACGCGCGACATGAAAGCTGCCCAGCAGATCGATGTCAACCACCACCTTGAAGGCGTTGGACGACATCTGCTCCGCAGGTGCCAGGAAGTTGCCGGCTGCACCAGACACCAGCACGTCGACCGGCCCATGGCAGGCCACTGCCTGCGCCAGCGCCGCGCCCACCGCCTGCTCATCGCGCACATCGGCCACCACGCCAAAGGCCTGCGCCCCCAGCGTCGCCAGGGCCGCATCCACATTGGCCTGCTTGCGGCTGGCGACCGAGACCCTGGCTCCTGCCATCGCGTAGTGCTGGGCAATGCCCAGGTTGATGCCTGTGGTGCCGCCAAACACCATCACATGGCTGCCCGAAAAATCGAATTGCACATTCATGGACGGCACTCCTCTGCTCGCAACAAGGCTTTCTGGATCTTTCCTGCCGGGGTCAACGGCAACTCGGTACGAAACACCAGCTGGCGCGGCAGCTTGTAGTCAGCGAGCTGCTGGCGGCAATGCGCGAGCAGCGCCTCCTCGGTCACGCCGGCACCGGGTCTGATCACGATGTAATAGCGCCCCACCTCGCCCAGCACGGGGTCCGGCACGCCGATGCCCGCGACCATCAGCACGCCCGCATGACTGGCAATCACGCTCTCCACCTCGCTGGGATAGACGTTGAAACCGCCCTGTATGAACATGTCTTTTTGCCGCCCCTTGAGGTGGACCAGGCCCTGCTCATCGACAAGCCCCAGATCACCCGAATGCAGCCAGCCGCCGGCAAACGCCTCTGCGTCCTGCTGCTGCCCCACATAGGCCGGAATCACCCCCGCACCGCGAAACCACAGCTCTCCGACCTCGCCACTCCGCAGTTCCTCTCCATCAGCCCCCGTCACGCGCAGTTGCGCCCCTTGCAAAGGCTTGCCTATGCTGTGCAGCAGGGCCTGCTGATCCGCCTGCCAGGGCGTCATCACGATGGCCCCCGAAGTCTCGGACAGACCGTAGAGATTCATGATGTCCACGCCCGGAAACTGCCGCTGCAACCGCTGCAGCAACACCGGATCCACATTTGATCCGCCCACCACGACCAGGCGCAGCCGGCTCATATCCACCTCTGCCAGAAGCGGATGCATGAGCAGCAGTGTCAGCATGGTAGGCACGCCCACCAGCCAGGTCGGCGGATGCCGGTGCGCCATTTTCCAGACGGCCTCGGGGCTGAACATGGGCACCAGCTCGCAGGTGCCGCCCGCCAGCAGCATGGTCAGCACGCCGCAGGTAATGCCGCCCACATGGTTGAGCGGCATGGCCAGTTGCACCACATCGTCCGCCACAGCCTTCACATGCGCATGCTGCGCCAGCGCCGAGCCCAACTGGGAGCGATGTGTCAGCCCCGCTGCCTTGGGCCTGCCCGTGGTGCCGGAGGTGTAGATGATCATCAGCAGGTCATCCGGTTCGGGACCTGTGCCTTCATGCAAGGCTTTCGCGCCGGACTGCAGCGCTTGCTCGAATCCTTCATCCACCCACAACAGGTGCTCCAGCGCCGCAAGACGCCGACGGGCCTGTGCCAGATAGTTCTGGTAGTCGAAACCGGCAAACTCGCGCGGCGCAAGCACGGCCTTGACCTGGCTGTCCTGCAGCATGAAGTCCAGCTCGGCATCGCGGTATCTGACGCTGAGGCCCACCACGACCAGCCCCGTCTTCGCCGCAGCCAGATAGCTCAGCACCCAGGGCAGACCGTTGGGCAGGATGATGCCGATGCGCTCACCGGGTCGCAGGCCCAGCGAGGACAGATGGGCAGCCCAGGCGCTGGCCATGACATCCACCTGCTGCCAGCTATAGCTGCGCCCCTGGTCGATATAGGCATTCCTGTGAGGATGGGCGGCCACGGTCTGCGCCAGTGCCTGCGCCACGGTCCGAGGAGGAGTACAAGTGTTCATCTGCAACTTCTCCCTGATTCAGGCCGCCAGGTGCAGCATCTGCCTGGCCTCCCTGGGAGTGGCGACTTCACGCCCCACATCACGCGCATAGCGCGCCAGTTGCTCGATCAGCGGAGCGTTGGATGTGACCTTGCTGCCGTCCGGCAGATAGAAAGTGTCTTCCAGTCCGCTGCGCAGATGTCCGCCGAGCTCGGCCGTGCGCAGATGGGTGGGCCAGATCTCGCTGCGCCCGATCAGCGTGGTCTGCCAGGGCGCATCCTTGATCTTGAGCCTGAGCAGTATGGGCAGCAGATCGGGGTCTGCGGGCATGCCGGACTCCACCCCCATCACGAAGTTGTATTCGGGCAGGCCTCGGTACATGCCGGTTTCCACATACATGCCCACACAGCGCACGATGCCCACGTCAAAGCACTCGAACTCGGGCAGCGTCTGGGTCTCGGCCATCACATCGAGAAAGTCCTGCACCTTGGCGGGCTGATTGTCGAACAGCATGGGCGGCCAGGCCCAGCTTCCGTTGCTGCGGGTTTTGAGATAGTTGAGCGAGCCCGCATTGCAGGCCGCCATCTCGGGTCGCGTGGCACGCAGGCAATCCAGTGGTCCCTGGTAATCGGGGCCGACCACACCGGTGGTCTGATTGATGATGAGTTCGGGGCAGGCTGCACGCATGGCATCCACGCAGGCCCTGGCCACTGCCGGATCCCAGCTGGGCAGATGACCCTTGCCCTCCTCCTGGCGCCTGAAGTGGACATGCACCACCGATGCGCCCGCGTCATAGGCTCGGCGTGCTTCCTGCGCCAGTTGCTCTGGCGTCACAGGCACATGATGCTGATTCGGGTCGGTCAGCACCCCGGTAATGGAACAGGTAATAATGGCTTTATCGGACATATCGCTCCTTAAATAGAAGCTGATAACGCTTTACACATAAGCGTTTCAGGCTGATTTCGCTCAAACTCCCCGACAACGACAGCTGCCGCTGCAACAGCCGCGCTAGATACGCCACTGGCGCGCGGCCAGCTCTTTCATGATTTCCTCGGTGCCGCCGCCAATCGTCAGCACCTTGACTTCGCGGTAGATGCGCTCGCTCAGCGTGCCGCGCATAAAGCCCATGCCGCCCAGAATCTGCACCGCCGTATCGGCGCAGAACTGCATGGTCTGGGTGGCGTGGTTCTTGAGCACGCAGACCTCGCCCACCCAGTCCGCCCCGCTATCGCCGCCATCGGCACGTGCACAGACCGCGTTGATCCAGGCCTCGGTGCTGCGCATGCGCTGCTGCATGTCCACCAGCTTGTGGCGTATGACCTGATGCTGATTGAGCGTCACGCCAAAGGTCTGGCGCTGCTGCGCCCAGGCCAGCGCCTCGTCATAGCAGGCCTGGGCAAAGCCCAGCGCAGCGCAGGCAATGCCCAGGCGCTCGCCGTTGAAGTTCTGCATGATGGCGCGAAAGCCCTCGCCCTCGGCCCCGAGCAGATGACTGGCAGGCACGCGCACGCCATCAAAGAACAGATGGGCCGTATCCGAGCATTGCCAGCCCATCTTGTGCAGCGGGCTGCGGCGCAATCCCGCACTCTCGCCCGGCACCAGGATCAGGGAGATGCCGAATGCACCTCTTTGCTCGCCCGTGCGCACCGCCACCGTGATCCAGTCCGCACGCATGCCCGAGGTGATGAAGGTCTTCTCGCCCTCGATCACATACTCGTCGCCATCGCGCCTGGCCCTGGTGCGCAGCGCCGCCACGTCCGATCCGCCGCCAGGTTCGGTAATCGCCAGCGCCGCGATCTTGCGGCCTGCCAGCACATCGGGAACCACCTGCTGCTTGAGCACATCGCTGCCCAGAGCCACCACGGGCGGCAGGCCGATGTTGTGCGACAACAGGCTGGCCAGCACGCCACCGCTGCCGCCGTAGCGGCACAGCGCCAGCCACAGGGCGGCGCGCAGGCTGTGCGTGGCCGCAGTGCCACCGAGCTCCTGGGGGTAGCCAATGCCCAGCAGCCCCAGCTCGGCAGCCTGGCGATAGAGCTGGCGCGGGAACTCGCCAGCCTCGTCCCAGGCGGTTACATGAGGAGCGATATGCTCACGCGCGAAGCGGCGCACCATGTCATAGAGCATTTCGCGTTCAGTGGCATCCGTCATGCAGCACCTCCAGACATGGGCACCAGTTTCAGCAGCACCTGGCCCGGCGCCACCTGCTGGCCGGCATTGACCAGCACGGCCTCCACCCGGCAGTCGGCCTTCACGCTCAGGCTGTGCTCCAGCTTCATGGACTCGACGACCACGACCACATCGCCGGCCTTCAGCGCCTGCCCGGTCTCCACGCCCAACTGCACCACACGGCCGTTGAACGGGGCGCGCAGCTCTGCGGTCTGGCCGGCTCCGGCTGCATGCTCGGGCGGGGCATAGCTTGTATCTTCGACCCACCAGTCCACACCACCAGCCTGCAGATGCCAGCGCATCCCGCATTGCCCGACGGGCAGTTGCACGGCCTGCACGATTTGGGTCAGGCCCGCCGATCTCGCTCGCCAGCCATAGGCCAGCAACCTGTCGACCTGCAGCAGCGCAGGCTCTGCGCCGTGCCACCGCAGCAGCCAGCTTTGTGCGGTCTCGGGCCACAGTGCCAGTTCCCGCGTCCGGCCCCGGTGCTGCAGCTTGCGCAACTGGACATAGCTGCAGGCCAGCGGCCCCGGCCCTTGGCCCACGGCGCACAGCGCTCCCCACTGCTGGTGAGCCAGAGCTTCCTTTTCTCGCAGCAGTTGCTGCAAGCGCGGCGCATCGCCCGCCAGATAGGAGATCAGCGCCTGGCCCCGCCTGAACACCTCGTCGCTCAGGCATTCAATCAGAAAGGCGCGATTGGTCGGCAAACCCAGCACCGTGAGCCGGCCCAGCGCATGAATCAGCCTGTCGATAGCTTGCTCTCGCGTTGGTGCATGGACGATCAGCTTGCCCAGCATGGCGTCGTAGTGGGGCGTGACCTCGCTGCCGGAATGCAATGCATGGTCAAAGCGCAGCGGCGCGCGGCTGAAGACGGCGGCCTCGAGTGCCGAGAAATGTCGCACCACGCCGGTTTGGGGCTGAAAGTTCTCGTCTTCGGCACACAATCGCACCTCGATGGCATGGCCCTCAAACTGAACCTGCTGCTGCGTCAACGGCAAGGCCTCGCCGCGCGCCACGCGAATCTGCCACTCGACCAGATCCAGGCCCGTCAAGGCCTCGGTCACAGGATGCTCGACCTGCAGTCTGGTATTCATCTCCATCAGATAGAACTGCCGGCCTTCGACCAGGAACTCCACCGTACCTGCCCCCACATAGCCCGCGGCCTTGGCCAGGGCCACGGCGCAGCTGCCCATGTGCTCGCGCTGCTCGGCGTTGACGGCCGGACTGGGGGCTTCCTCGATGATCTTCTGGTGGCGGCGCTGAACCGAGCAATCGCGCTCCCCCAGATGAATCACATGGCCGTGCCCGTCGGCAAACACCTGCACTTCCACATGACGCGGGTGCATGACGGCACGCTCCACCAGCAAGTCACCATTGCCGAAGCCGGCCTGGGCTTCAGAACGTGCGCTGCTCAGAGCGGCATGCAGCTGCTGGGCACTTTCCACCAGCCGCATGCCGCGCCCGCCACCACCGGCCACGGCCTTGACCATGACAGGATAGCCAATCATGGCTGCCTCGTCGGCAAAGCGCGCATCGCTCTGGTCGTCACCTTCGTAGCCTGGCAGACAGGGCACGCCATGGGCCTTGGCCAGTTGCTTGGCGGCGGCCTTGCTGCCGAGCTGACGGATCGCGGCTGGCGGTGGGCCAATCCAGATCAGGCCCGCTTGCTGCACGGCCTGGGCAAAGCCCGCATCCTCACTGAGAAAGCCGTAACCGGGATGAACGGCATCGGCCCCTGTCGCCTTGGCGGCTGCCAGCAGCTTGTTCACGTCCAGATAGCTCTGGGCCGATGTCAGCCCGCCCAGTGCATAGGCCTGCGTGGACTGTTGCACATGGAGGCTTCCCGCATCCGCATCCGAGTACACCGCCACGGTCTCTATGCCCATGCGCCTGGCGGTGGCCATGATGCGCAGCGCAATCTCGCCACGATTGGCAATCAGAATGCGCTTCATGATGTGCCTCCTGGATTGCAGGTCCAGGGAGCGGGCTGCTTGCTGGAAAAGGCCTTGAGCCCGGCCCCTGCTTCAGCGCTGCGCAGCGCTCTGGCAAAGGCCTGCGCGCCCTGGTTCAGCGATGCATCCAGACTTTGCCCGCCAATGGCTGCCAGCAGCTTTTTGGTGGCAGCCACCGCCTGCGGTGCAGCCTGCGCGCAGATCTCGAGCTGCTGCTGCAGCTGACTCTGCCAGTGGGCAGCGTCTGCGGCCTGGATCACGGTCTGAACCAGGCCTGCCTGCTGTGCCTGGTTTGCGGACCAGCGCTGACCGCCCAGCAGCCATTGGCGCGCCAAGCCATCGCCCAGCCTGCGCAGCACAAAAGGTGCAATCTGCGCGGGCACAATGCCCAGCGTCACCTCGGGCGTGGCAAAGACGGCCTGCTGATCCGCCACCACCCAGTCGGCCACACAGACAAGCCCCACACCGCCGCCCATGGCTGCGCCCTGCACGGCGGCGATCAGCAGCTGGGGCAGCTCGGCCAGTTGCTGCAGCAGCTGACCAAACTCGCGGTTGACCTGAACCAGCGGGTCCTGCGCCCCCGCAGGCAGCGGCGAGCCTATGCTGCTGGCAAAACCTCCCAGGCTGCCGCCCGCACAGAAATGCCCGCCGTTGCCGCACAGCACGACCACGCGCAACTGCGCATCCTTCTGCGCTCTTGTGGCGTGATCGCGCAAGGCCTGCACCAGTTCATCGGTCAGCGCATTGCGGGTTTGCGGCGAGTTCAGCCGCCACCATTCCACAAAGCCGTTGCCCAAGGGCAGGCGTTCGATTTCAAGCACCTGAGTCATGCGCTGCTCCTCAGTGCGC